>CAWDPB010000013.1:0-124457 GCA_963804075.1 uncultured Acidobacteriaceae bacterium
AATGGGTACCCCCCTACCCCTCCATGGGCCGGTCTATTGGAATCATGACCTTAGCGGATGGCTGCCGCCAAAGTCTTGAGCGGAATGGGCTTACGGGCAAAGTATTGATAAGCCATGAGTTACGGCACTTCCTACGTGGCGGACAGATGGCCATTCGTTTAGAATCAATGAGTTGCCGGCGACGCGCCTCTCTTGCGGTTCCCGGCAAAGTCTTGATGTCAAAGAACTTAACCTAATAACTTGATCCGGATTGCCGCAGAACTTGCGGGTTTCTGCGAGCGCCCCTAGGGGCGACCTAGTACTCCACTTAGCGATGTTAGTAAGTTGTCTTGTAACTACTATTATAGCTTAGGGTGTCAAGTGGGGCGTGTTTTTCGGCACGTGTGGCGCTTTCATGCTGGTCGTTTTCGCGCAAGTCAGGCGGCAAAAAATGGACCTGGCTGGAGACGAATAATCGGCGAACACAATATTTATTGGAAGACACATGTGTACGTACATGACGTGTAGAGGCGCGGGAACAAGGGAAAGGGGATCGGGGATTTTTGGGAGGTCGAACGGGGCTTGACAGGCATGATAGGGAGGTCAGAGGTACGAGGTCAGATTGCAGAGGTTAAAACCCCGCTTGGGTGCGGCAGTGCGGTTGGGTTTCTCGCTGGACAGTCTCTTCGTCGGGGATCGGGGATTTTCTTTGCAGCTTCCTTCCCCGGGGTTTCTCCCGACTGCGGCACGAGCGGAGCGAAGGGGAAGCCTATGGTGAGATCCTGTCCGCCACCCACCCCTTCGACTCCGCTCAGGGCAGGCTCTTTCACCAAAGTGCGCGAAGGATGAGCACCCGCTTTTGTAGTAGCGTTCGGCGAAGGCGCCGTCGAGTGCCACACAACGAAAATCCCGTGGTGTCAGCCACTGCGGCCGGCCCAACCGAGTTACTATTTCGATTAAGCGAAGTTGGTATACGAATGATCGCTGTTTTCGGAAGCAAAAAGGAGAAATTCTAAGTGAGATCAATTTTGCTTCTCTTTGTTCTTGTGGTCTTAACACTGCCTGCGATCGCGGGCGGAAAAAACTGCGAAGGAGTTAAATAACGAATGTCAATCCAAAGTCGCAATCGAGCGCCGCGGAAGTCCCTGGGCTACATCGAGGGACTTCTCGATGGAGATCTTGTTGATCCATCCGATAGGGATACGAACGCGATGAGCAGCTACCTTGCGGCGAGAAATCCTGACGAGAGTCAAGATCGCTTCTTCGGCGAATATAAGACTGACCAGCTCCGAGAATCTTTTACAGTTTTCCTTGGCAACCATCCAGAGACTAGGGTCGTTGGCAGCGTCTGGGGTCTGAGCATCGAGGCATGGAGCGGAGAGCAGACCACATGACTCGTATCGTGAAACGGGGCGACCCGTAATCGGAGGCGCGACGACGGCGCTCCCTCAACCGCGTCTAGCGATTCACAGTTGACTTTGGTAATCTCGCGCCGGACCGGCAATCGGCTACCATGGGAACATGACGAGCGAAGCCAGATTGAAGGTGCTCTGTATTGCATTCGAGAACGCAAAACACGAGTGCTTGAAAGCCGAGGACCAGTACGGGGTGCTGAAGGAGACAATGGGCCCGGAGCGCATATGGGCCCGTTACCTGGCAATAAAGGCGCGCTCGCGCATGAATATGGCTCGCTACGTTTATGCGAGGGCATGCAGCTGGTAGAAGAGAGGCCGCGTCTCCTTCGAGAGTATACGCGGCTTAGTGCCATTGCACCGGCCATACATGCCGGAAAAAGCCTTGGCCGACAGCGAACGGCCCTCAGGCGCTGAAGCGCGAGTCTATTCTCGACGGCTTGTCGGCAGGACCAAGGTCGTGCCCTTCCCTGTTACCCCGCTCAAGCCAACGGCGGGATTGAGCGGGCCACCGCCCGGCGCGTGTACGGGGAGACTCCTGAGGCGTGGTTGCTGCGGTTGAGGGTGTAGGGGTCCTTCGACTGCGCCGAGCCAGTCGCTTCGCTCTGGCACGACTGCACTCAGGATGACAGGGGGGAAGTTGGCACCCACTAACTGGTGCCCGGCGCTACGTTCATCGCGCCCGAGCGTTCGGCATCTAATCACTCCGTCCTCATAATTACTTCATCCTGCGAGATTCCCTCAGCGGCTAGAAGCCGCGATCAATTTGGCGCGGCTTACTGGCACGAGTGGAACTCGTGCCCTTCCCGTTTCGTGAGTTGCCAATGCCGTTACGGCTTGGGCTGCTGATGTCGTTACCATTGCTTATGCCGTTACGACTTCTGGCTGCTCTTTTCCTGCTAGTAATTGGCGCAGGACGTATTGCAGGATGCCTCCGTTGGCGTAGTAGAGGGCTTCTTGCGGGGTGTCGATGCGGACTATTGCGTGAAATCGCGGGCTTCGAACTCGCTCGTCTTTGGAGTCGGCGCGCCGCTTGCCCCGCCGGCTTGCACTCGCACCTTTATTTTGCGGCCGGAGGTGAATTTCTCGACTACGTCGCTGATGCCGGCGATCTCGAAAACTTCATGGCCGGTTAGGCCTAGCGATTCGGCGTTTTCTCCTGGCAGGAATTGCAGAAGGGGGGAGAAGTTCCATGCCTACCAGATTGGAGCGGTGGATGCGCTCGAAACTTTCCGCGATCACGGCGCGCACTCCGAGCAGGCGCGGGCCTTTGGCGGCCCAGTCGCGCGAGGAGCCTGAGCCGTATTCTTTTCCGGCGAGAATAACCGGCGGGACTTTTTCCGCCTGGTATTTTTCCGAGGCATCGAAGATGAACAGTCAGTGGCCGTCGGGGAGGTGCCGTGTGTATCCGCTTTCGGTTGTGACCATTTTGTTGCGCAGGCGCACATTGGCGAACGTGCCGCGCACCATGACTTCGTGATTGCCGCGCCGCGAACCGTAGGAGTTGAAATCCCCAGGCTGCACGCCATGCTCGACCAGGTATTTTCCCGCGGGACCGTCCTTCTTAATTGAGCCAGCCGGCGAAATGTGATCGTGGTGACGCTGTCGCCCAGCACGGCCAGCACGCGCGCGCCCTTGATGTCCTCGACCGGCGACGGCTTCAGCGCCATATCGTCGAAGTACGGCGCCTGGCGAATGTAGGTGGAGTCCCTTTCCCACGTTAGGTTTCGCCCTTGGGAACCGCGAGCGAGCGCCACGCTCGTCACCCGAGTAAACCTCGGCGTAGCTCTTGCGGAACATCTCCGACGAAATGGCCCCAGCCAGCGCCTGCTCGATTTCCGATTGCGCGGGCCAGATGTCGGCGAGGTAAACGGCCTCGCCGTCCTTGCCCTTGCCGATGGGATCTTTGCGGAGGTCAACGTCGATCCGTCCTGCGAGCGCGAAGGCGACGAACAGCGGCGGCGACATCAGGTAGTTGGCGCGAACCTCAGAATTGATGCGGCCTTCAAAATTGCGATTGCCCGAAAGGACGGAAGCGACGACGAGGTTCTTGTCTTCGATCTCCTTGGAAACCTCGGCTGGCAGTGGCCCCGAGTTGCCGATGCAGGTGGTGCATCCGTAGCCGACGATGTGGAACTTGAGCTTCTCGAGATACGGCATCAGTCCGGCTTTTTCAAGATAGTCGCGGACTACCTTCGAACCCGGCGCCAGTGAAGTCTTGACTGACGCGGGAACGGTTAGTCCTTTCTCGACGGCTTTCTTTGCGAGAAGACCGGCTGCAATCAGCACGGACGGATTCGACGTGTTCGTGCACGATGTGATCGCGGCGATCACCACGCTGCCGTGACGCAGAGTTCCGTTGGCGGATTTTGGCTCGCCTTTGGCGGCTTTGATCAGACTGGGCAGAGCCTTCTCAAACGACTCGCCCGCCTTTGAAAGCACTACGCGATCCTGCGGCCGCTTCGGCCCGGCGAGGCTCGGCTCGACGGTGGAGAGATCCAGGCTGAGCAGTTCGGAATACTCGGCTTCAGGAGTCTTGGCATCGTGGAACAGGCCCTGCTCGCGGGCGTAGGCTTCGACCAGCGCGATTTGCTCGTCGCTGCGGCCGGTTAGCTTGAGGTAGCGCAGGCTTTCTTTGTCGATGGGGAAGATGCCGCAGGTAGCGCCGTATTCCGGGGCCATATTCGCGATGGTGGCGCGATCCGCCAGCGGGAGATCCTGCAATCCGGGGCCAAAGTATTCGACGAACTTTCCGACGACGCCATGCTTGCGGAGCATTTCGGTAATGGTGAGAACAAGATCGGTGGCGGTTGCGCCCTCGCGGAGACGCCCGCTCAGCTTCACGCCGACGACCAGCGGGATCAGCATGGAAACCGGCTGGCCCAGCATGGCAGCCTCGGCTTCAATTCCTCCGACGCCCCAACCGAGGACGCCAAGGCCATTCACCATGGTTGTATGGGAGTCGGTGCCGACCAGCGTGTCGGGATAGGCGGTGCGCTTGCCGCGCTCTTCGTGGACGAAAACCACGCGCGCCAAATATTCCAGGTTAACCTGGTGCACGATGCCGGTATCCGGCGGCACGATGGCGAGATTCGGAATCCGGTCTGTCCCCAGCGCAGGAATGCGTAACGCTCCTTGTTGCGCTGGAATTCGAGCAGGGCATTCATGTCCATCGCGGTGGGCGAGCCGAATTCATCGACCTGGACGGAGTGGTCGATGACGAGTTCGGCCGGCTGCAACGGATTGATCAGCGTGGCGTCGCCTCCCAGTCGTTTCATGGCATCGCGCATAGCGGCCAAATCCACGACTGCGGGTACACCCGTGAAATCCTGAAGCAGTACGCGGCTGGGTGTGAAGGCAATTTCCTTCTCCGGCTTCGAGTTCTTATTCCACGCCGCCAGGGCGCGAATTTCCTCGGGCGTCACGTTGCGGCCGTCCTCGGTGCGGAGCAGGTTCTCGAGCAAAATACGCAGCGAGAAGGGCAGGTGTTTGGTGGAGATTCCCTGCTTGTCGAGTGCGTCGATGCGGTAGATTTCGTATTCCTTGTTGCCGGCTTTCAAGGTTGCGCGGGCGCCGAAGCTGTTGGTGGACATGATGGCCTTTCTGAAAATCTCTTGAACAAATGATAAATCGTAAATGTTGCAGCAAGGTGTATGCGGGTGGCTGTGATTTCGATCACAGCGCGAATCTCTAGTTTATTCCTTTTTATTGGAGGGAAGGGGGAACGGGAGGCCGCCGAACTGCAATGCGCTCACTTGGCTCGCAGAAGCAAAACGGGCGCGCTGATGTTGTGGCGGACGCGTGTGGCAGTGGCCCCGAGAAATATGTCGGCTAGCAGACGATGTCCGTGGGTGCTCATGGCGACCAGATCGCACCCCTTTTGTTTTACCCACTTGATAATTTCTTCCGCGGGCTCTCCATACGCCATTTCCGCTTCGGCGGAAACGCCGGCGGCTTGAAACTCCGCCCGGATTTTCTCGAGATAGGCGGTGTCTTCCGAAATCTCGCGGCTCACAGACGCGTTCCGGGCCATAGGTTACCGCGGCCCATCCATCGGCCACGTGCAACAGGACGATCCGGCTGTGCGCGAGCTTGGCGAGCTGCTTGATGTGCTCGATGATGGCTCGGTCGGTCGGCGTGCCGTCCAGCGTTACTAGGATCGTGTCATACATCAAGGGCCCTAATTGTGCGGGTGAGGACTAAAACCACACGTCATCCGACCACGAACTTTCCCTGCCAGGCCGCCCGGATCGAATCCGGTAAGCCGTAAAATCCATGACGGTGATCAGAATAGCACTCGCCCAGCCGGCAACCAGCAGAAACGCTTGAGTCCTCCAGCGTCCCATCCGCTGCGCTCGAGCTGGTGAAATGCAGCAGCGGAAACATAGCGAAAGGTAACTGTAGCGCCAGCACCACCTGGCTCAGCGTCAGCAGATCGGTAACGCTGCTGTCGCCGCGCAGCCCGATCGATAAGGACGGCGGGGAGAATCGCCAGCGTGCGCGTGATCAGACGCCGCACCCAGGGCTTGATCCGCCAGTGCATGAATCCTTCCATTACAACCTGGCCCGCTTGCGTGCCGGTGATGGTGCTACTTTGCCCGCTGGCCAGCAGCGCCACAGCGAATAACGTACTGGCAGCCGCCGTGCCGAGCAGAGGCGCGAGAGGGTCAGGTAGGCTACGCGGATCCAGTCGCTGTTCTGCGCTGAACGCGACCACCTGCCCGCTGATCACGGTTACGCTGTGTTTTCCCGAAGAAGACTGTCGCTGCCAGCACGAATCTCGCGGCCCGCACAAAAAACGCGATGGTCAGGGCCACAATCGGAATCGATGGTGTTGAACTGGATTGCGCGCCGGATGGATGGCTCGTCTTTCTGGAGTTGCCGGCTCTGCACGAGCGCGGAATGCAGATACAAATTGTGCGGCATCACCGTGGCGCCGATGATTCCGATTGCGATGTAAATCATTCCCGCCTGGCGCAAGCTGGGCAGAATTAAGGCGCGCCCCATTTCGAGGAAGCTCGGCTGCGTTGCGGGGAGGATGAAAATTTCTATGAAGTAGCAAACGCCGATGGTGACGATCAGCAGCAGCACCACGGCCTCAATGGTGCGCATGCCGAAGCTCTGCAAGGCGAGCAGGAGCAGCACATCCAGGCCGGTAATAATTACTGCCCACAGCAACGGAATGTGAAAGAGAAGATTGAGCGCGACTGCGCTGCCCAGCACCTCCGCCAAATCGCAAGCCCCGATGGCCATTTCGCTCATCAGCCAGTTCGGCCAGCGCGTCCACGCCGGATACCAGTCGCGGCAGCATTGCGCCAGGTCTTTGCCGGTGACTACGCCGAGGCGCGCGGAGATCACCTGCATGAAAATCGCAATCAGGCTGGCCAGGCCGACCACCCACAACAGGCCGTATTTGAATTGAGCGCCGCCTTGAAGGTCCGTGCCCCAGTTGCCTGGGTCCATGTAGCCGACGCTCACGAGAATGGCAGGGCCTACGAAAGCACGCCATTGCTGCCAGAATCCGGCTTGGTGGTGGGGAACCTCGATGGTGTTGTGGACGCCTTCAAGCGAGACGTGGCCGGTCGATGCGATCGCGACGGACTCTGTGCTTGGGGCGCGTTCCGCCGTGTTTCCGCTGTTAACAGCGCGAGCCTCGCCTTGTGTGGGCCTGTCTGCCTTCATCTAATCGTTCCAGAAGCACCGCACGTCAACTGGTATATACACTACTACGTTAACTATGGTTAATGATAGGGGAATCATACCGAACCGAACTAGCAGGCGGTGAAAGAGTATCTTCGCCAGAATCCCTCAGCGGCTAGAAGCCGCCATTGAATTGGTGCGACTTACGGCACGAGTGGAACTCGTGCCCTTCCCACAAGCGTCTCGAAATCGAGCCTTCCAGCAGCGCGCTCAGAGATGGAGAACCCAGATTCTCTCCGCTGCGGAGCGTCCGAGTACGACTGTGCCTGCTGCCGTTTTGATGGAGAATGTCTTGTCATAATTGCACTCGATCAAGCTCAGTTTGGCTCTCGGACGAATGCCGCGTGCCTCCAGAAACTCCAGCAGATGCCGGTCGCGCTCGTAGATTCCGCTCACGGCATAGTTCTGCCCGGTTTCCGCTTCGGAAAGCAGTACCAGGCCGCGCCGCCGCCGGCTGGCCGGGCTTTCGAGTTCGCTGAGATTTCCATGCGGACAAGGCCGTCCGCGCCCCAGTTTCGCAACCAGCCGGGCTTCAAACGCGGGAGAGACCGCATGTTCCAGCCGTTCGGCTTCGTCGTGCACCTGGTACCACTCCATCCCGAAAATCTCTGTCAACATGCGCTCAATCAGGTGGTGGCGTTCGGTGAGTTTGCGTGCAATTCTACGGCCGGCTGCGGTGAGCCGGACTCGTCCATCGGTGTTCACGCGCACCAGCCCGTCTTTTTTCAGACGCCGCACCGCCATGGTTACGGCTGGCGGCGAAACCTTCAGCCAGTGAGCCAGCGTGGCCGAGATCACGGTCTCGCCCTCGCCCTCGGCCTCCAGGATTGCTTTGAGGTAGTCCTCTTTGGAAACGGTAATCACGTGAACTGCATTATACGATTAAGCATAGTTAATTCAGTAGGTGACGACTGTCACCCTCGGGGCCCGAAAGCGACAAGGTGTAAGTGATCGTTTAGAATCAATCCGCTCATGCGTTTCTATACAAAAGACGAATGCGAGGAATGGCTTCGCGGTCGAGATCGGGTGAAGCCCGACGCGATTCCTGGAGTCCATAGAGCGCACGTTCACTATCCGACTACGGTAGGTCGTATTTTTTATCTGGCGTATTTGATCGGAAGCTCATTGATGTACCGAGAACCAGCGCTGATATGGATTACGGAGTGGGGCATCTGGGGAAGCAGCGAGAACTGGCACCTGTATTACAGACTCCGGCAAAGCTATGGCGATCTTCGCCTCCTACACGAAGCGCCGGGCCATTTGTTTCTCGGCCACGAATCGGAGGACCTAACATCCTTTCTGCAAATCGCCATGTTGAACGGCTGGGGCGGATACATCCTCACTCAAGCTAATTATGCAAACGCGTTCTTCAGCCACGATGAGTACATCGACTTCTTTGCTGCTCAAGATGGAAGTCTCGCAGAGCTAGTCAAAGAGTTCGGCACGGTTGAGCATGAAACAACCAAAGGCGAGTAAATGGCAAAGTTGGCGTCAGCATCCAGCTCGCGGCTCACAATCACTTCTTCAATCTAACTTCTTACTTTTGCAACTTCATCTCCGGCGTTTGACAGGCCCTCGACCTCGCCCCTAACCTTGGAAGTTCACCAAATGTCTGGGTCCATGAAAATTCTCGTTATCGGCAGCGGAGGCCGCGAGCACGCGCTGGTGTGGAAGCTTGCCCAGTCGCCGCGGGCCGGCAAGATCTATTGCGCTCCCGGGAATGCTGGCATCGCCGAAGAAGCCGAGTGCGTCGCCGTCGATGTGAAGAGCCTGGAATCGATGGTCGAGCTGGCCAATCGAATTCAGCCCGACCTGACCGTTGTTGGGCCGGAGTTGCCGCTGATGCTTGGAGTCGTCGACGAGTTCACGCGGCGCGGCTGGCGGACGTTTGGTCCAACGCAGGCAGCCGCGCAGCTCGAAACCAGCAAAGGATTCGCCAAGGAATTTCTCCAGCGGCATCATATTCCGACGGCTCACTATGCCATCTGTAATTCAACGGAAGATGTCCGCGAGGCGCTGCCGCATTTCTCGACTCCGATTGTGGTCAAAGCCGATGGCCTCGCGGCAGGCAAAGGTGTGGTGATTGCCAAAACCAAGGATGAGGCCGCCACCGTCGCCAACGAGATGCTCAGCGGACACATGCTCGGCGAGGCCGGAGCGCGCGTGGTGCTCGAGGAATTTCTGGAAGGCGACGAACTTTCATTTTTGGTCGTCAGCGACGGCGAGCGCATAGCTCCGCTGGTGGCGGCGCAGGATCATAAGCGAGTGGGCGATGGCGACACAGGCCCCAACACCGGCGGCATGGGCGCTTACACGACCAAGACAATCATCGACGACCAGATGCGCGACTGGCTGGTGGCGCACATCGCGCGGCCCGTCGTCGCCGGAATGAAGGCCGAGGGCGCGGAATATAAAGGAGTGCTCTACTGCGGCTTGATGATGACCGCTCGCGGCCCCATGGTGCTCGAGTTCAACTGCCGCTTCGGCGATCCGGAGACGCAGCCGATTCTGATGCGCCTGGAAAGCGATCTGGTCGAGGCCATGGAAGCCTCGATTGACGGCCGCACCAGTCCGGGCGATTTCAAATGGTCGGACGATGCCGCGGTCTGCGTGGTGGTGGCGTCGGGTGGATATCCGGGAGCGTATGAGTCGGGGAAGAAAATGACCGGCCTAAATGAGGCGGCAAAAATCGAAGGCGTGAAAGTCTTCCATGCCGGTACCACGCACCGCGACGGCGATTTCTACACCGCTGGCGGACGCGTGCTGGGCGTGACAGCGCGAGCGGCGGAGCTGCAAACGGCGGTTGATCGCGCCTACGAAGCCTGTGGCAAAATAGGCTTCGATGGCGCGCACTATCGGAAAGATATTGCGGCACGAGCGCTGAAGAAAAATTGAGTTCCAGGATCGGCTCGGAGTGGGGTCCGGGCTGACGGGCAGTATAGCGGCGGCAATCTCGATGCGGGCCAAGCTTATACTGTGGCGTGCCTCCGATTCGGCTGGTTTGCGCGTTGGTATTTGCCGCCGTTTTGTTGCTTCTGGCTGCTCTTCATGTGTACTGGGCACTGGGCGGGCAATGGGGAGTTTCCGCAACCATACCGACCGTGGGAGGCCACCGCACCATTAACCCCGGCCCGGGAGCGACTTTTGTGGTGGCGCTCCTGCTGGTCATGGGCGCGGCGATTGCTTGCGGACAAGTTCATCTGTTCGCTACAGGCCGTTTTTCGGCTCTCTTTCGAGTCGGCTCGTGGTGCCTGTGCGGCGTTTTTTTGTTACGTACTATGGGCGACTTCAAGACATTCGGAATATTTAAGACTGTGAATGGAACTGCTTTTGCCGATTGGGATACACGCCTTTACTCGCCGCTGTGTTTCGTCCTGGCCGTGTTAGCGGGCGTGGTCTCCTCCGGGCTTGATTAAGCGCCGCCGGCTGTGAGGAATGCGGATTGGATTTCTCGAAGTAAAAATTTACAACGAGGTGAAGTGAAAAAGAACTATGACTAAGCCACAAGTTTCCATCGTGATGGGCAGCGATTCCGACCTGGAGATCATGCGCGAGGCCGGCAAGGCTCTCGACGAGTTTGGCATCGCCTATGAGATCGATGTCACATCGGCGCATCGCTCTCCCGACCGCACCGCCGAGTACGCGAAAAAGGCCGCCAGCCGCGGCATTCGCGTGATCATTGCCGGAGCCGGCGGAGCCGCGCATCTGGCCGGAGTGATCGCCGCCCACACTACGCTGCCGGTCATCGGCGTGCCCATTCCATCGACTTCGCTGCAAGGGATGGATTCGCTGCTCGCAATCGTGCAGATGCCGGCGGGGATTCCCGTAGCGACGGTAGCGATTGGCAAGCCCGGTGCGACGAATGCGGGGATTCTAGCCGCTCAGATCATCGGCGTCGCCGACGCCGTAATCTCTAAAGAAGCTCGACAATGGTTATGTCCCTGTTCTTCGACTTTAAGTTACGTATTGTCGAGCTTCTTTGAGATTACGGCGTCGGCGACGCCGATGATCCGCGCGGCTAGAATCCCCGCATTCGTCGCACCGGGCTTGCCAATCGCTACCGTCGCTTCGGGAATCCCCGCCGGCATCTGCACGATTGCGAGCAGCGAATCCATCCCTTGCAGCGAAGTCGATGGAATGGGCACGCCGATGACCGGCAGCGTAGTGTGGGCGGCGATCACTCCGGCCAGATGCGCGGCTCCGCCGGCTCCGGCAATGATCACGCGAATGCCGCGGCTGGCGGCCTTTTTCGCACTCGGCGGTGCGGTCGGGAGAGCGATGCGCCGATGTGACATCGATCTCATAGGCGATGCCAAACTCGTCGAGAGCCTTGCCGGCCTCGCGCATGATCTCCAGGTCGGAATCGCTGCCCATCACGATGGAAACTTGTGGCTTAGTCATAGTTCTTTTTCACTTCACCTCGTTGTAAATTTTTACTTCGAGAAATGCAATCCGCATTCCTCACAGCCGGCGGCGCTTAATCAAGCCCGGAGGAGACCACGCCCGCTAACACGGCCAGGACGAAACACAGCGGCAAGTAAAGGCGTGTATCCCAATCGGCAAAAGCAGTTCCATTCACCGTCTTAAATATTCCGAATGTCTTGAAGTCGCCCATAGTACGTAACAAAAAAACGCCGCACAGGCACCACGAGCCGACTCGAAAGAGAGCCGAAAAACGGCCTGTAGCGAACAGATGAACTTGTCCGCAAGCAATCGCCGCGCCCCATGACCAGCAGGAGCGCCACCACAAAAGTCGCTCCCGGGCCGGGGTTAATGGTGCGGTGGCCTCCCACGGTCGGTATGGTTGCGGAAACTCCCCATTGCCCGCCCAGTGCCCAGTACACATGAAGAGCAGCCAGAAGCAACAAAACGGCGGCAAATACCAACGCGCAAACCAGCCGAATCGGAGGCACGCCACAGTATAAGCTTGGCCCGCATCGAGATTGCCGCCGCTATACTGCCCTGCAGCCCGGACCCCACTCCGAGCCGATCCTGGAACTCAATTTTTCTTCAGCGCTCTGCCCGCAATGTCTTTGCGATAATGCGCGCCTTCAAAACCTATTTTCCCGCAGGCTTCGTAGGCGCGATCGACCGCCGCTTGCAGTTCCGCGGCGCGCGCAGTCACGCCCAGAACGCGGCCGCCAGCTGTATGAAAATCTCCGTCGCGCTTTGACGTTCCTGCATGGAAGACTTCTACGCCTTCCAGCTTCGCCGCCTCATCCAGGCCGGTTATCTGCTTGCCTGATTCATAGGCTCCAGGGTAGCCGCCGGACGACATCACCACGCACACGGCCGCGTCGTCGGACCATTTGAAATCGGCATCGCTGGTGCGGCCGTCGATCGATGCTTCCATGGCCTCAACCAGATCGCTCTCCAGGCGCATCAGAATCGGTTGCGTTTCCGGGTCGCCGAAGCGGCAGTTGAATTCGAGCACCATGGGGCCGCGCGCGGTCATCATCAAGCCACAATAAAGGACGCCCTTGTATTCGGAGCCTTCAGCCTTCATTCCATCCACAACCGGACGCGCGATGTGCGCGACCAGCCAGTCGCGCATCTGGTCGTCGATGATTGTTTTCGTCGTGTAGGCGCCCATGCCGCCGGTGTTCGGCCCGGTATCGCCATCGCCCACGCGTTTGTGATCCTGCGCAGCCACCAGCGGCGCGACGCGCTCGCCATCGCTCACGACGAAAAGGACAGTTCGTCGCCTTCCAGGAATTCCTCGAGCACCACGCGCGCTCCCGCCTCGCCGAGCATGCGTCCGCTGAGCATCTCGTTCGCGGCGGTGGCGGCCTCATCCTTACTTTTGGCGATCACAACGCCTTTGCCTGCGGCGAGGCCATCGGCTTTGACCACAATCGGAGTCGAGAAATGCGGCAGCGCCTCGCGGACATCTTCCGTTGAATTACAGATGGCATAGTGAGCCGTCGGAATATGATGCCGCTGGAGAAATTCCTTGGCGAATCCTTTGCTGGTTTCGAGCTGCGCGGCTGCCTGCGTTGGACCAAACGTCCGCCAGCCGCGCCGCGTGAACTCGTCGACGACTCCAAGCATCAGCGGCAACTCCGGCCCAACAACGGTCAGGTCGGGCTGAATTCGATTGGCCAGCTCGACCATCGATTCCAGGCTCTTCACATCGACGGCGACGCACTCGGCTTCTTCGGCGATGCCAGCATTCCCGGGAGCGCAATAGATCTTGCCGGCCCGCGGCGACTGGGCAAGCTTCCACACCAGCGCGTGCTCGCGGCCTCCGCTGCCGATAACGAGAATTTTCATGGACCCAGACATTTGGTGAACTTCCAAGGTTAGGGGCGAGGTCGAGGGCCTGTCAAACGCCGGAGATGAAGTTGCAAAAGTAAGAAGTTAGATTGAAGAAGTGATTGTGAGCCGCGAGCTGGATGCTGACGCCAACTTTGCCATTTACTCGCCTTGGTTGTTCATCTCAACCGTGCCGAACTCTTTGACTAGCTCTGCGAGACTTCCATCTTGAGCAGCAAAGAAGTCGATGTACTCATCGTGGCTGAAGAACGCGTTTGCATAATTAGCTTGAGTGAGGATGTATCCGCCCCAGCCGTTCAACATGGCGATTTGCAGAAAGGATGTTAGGTCCTCCGATTCGTGGCCGAGAAACAAACCGCCCGGCGCTTCGTGTAGGAGGCGAAGATCGCCATAGCTTTGCCGGAGTCTGTAATACAGGTGCCAGTTCTCGCTGCTTCCCCAGATGCCCCACTCCGTAATCCATATCAGCGCTGGTTCTCGGTACATCAATGAGCTTCCGATCAAATACGCCAGATAAAAAATACGACCTACCGTAGTCGGATAGTGAACGTGCGCTCTATGGACTCCAGGAATCGCGTCGGGCTTCACCCGATCTCGACCGCGAAGCCATTCCTCGCATTCGTCTTTTGTATAGAAACGCATGAGCGGATTGATTCTAAACGATCACTTACACCTTGTCGCTTTCGGGCCCGAGGGTGACAGTCGTCACCTACTGAATTAACTATGCTTAATCGTATAATGCAGTTCACGTGATTACCGTTTCCAAAGAGGACTACCTCAAAGCAATCCTGGAGGCCGAGGGCGAGGGCGAGACCGTGATCTCGGCCACGCTGGCTCACTGGCTGAAGGTTTCGCCGCCAGCCGTAACCATGGCGGTGCGGCGTCTGAAAAAAGACGGGCTGGTGCGCGTGAACACCGATGGACGAGTCCGGCTCACCGCAGCCGGCCGTAGAATTGCACGCAAACTCACCGAACGCCACCACCTGATTGAGCGCATGTTGACAGAGATTTTCGGGATGGAGTGGTACCAGGTGCACGACGAAGCCGAACGGCTGGAACATGCGGTCTCTCCCGCGTTTGAAGCCCGGCTGGTTGCGAAACTGGGGCGCGGACGGCCTTGTCCGCATGGAAATCTCAGCGAACTCGAAAGCCCGGCCAGCCGGCGGCGGCGCGGCCTGGTACTGCTTTCCGAAGCGGAAACCGGGCAGAACTATGCCGTGAGCGGAATCTACGAGCGCGACCGGCATCTGCTGGAGTTTCTGGAGGCACGCGGCATTCGTCCGAGAGCCAAACTGAGCTTGATCGAGTGCAATTATGACAAGACATTCTCCATCAAAACGGCAGCAGGCACAGTCGTACTCGGACGCTCCGCAGCGGAGAGAATCTGGGTTCTCCATCTCTGAGCGCGCTGCTGGAAGGCTCGATTTCGAGACGCTTGTGGGAAGGGCACGAGTTCCACTCGTGCCGTAAGTCGCACCAATTCAATGGCGGCTTCTAGCCGCTGAGGGATTCTGGCGAAGATATCTTTCACCGCCTGCTAGTTCGGTTCGGTATGATTCCCCTATCATTAACCATAGTTAACGTAGTAGTGTATATACCAGTTGACGTGCGGTGCTTCTGGAACGATTAGATGAAGGCAGACAGGCCCACACAAGGCGAGGCTCGCGCTGTTAACAGCGGAAACACGGCGGAACGCGCCCCAAGCACAGAGTCCGTCGCGATCGCATCGACCGGCCACGTCTCGCTTGAAGGCGTCCACAACACCATCGAGGTTCCCCACCACCAAGCCGGATTCTGGCAGCAATGGCGTGCTTTCGTAGGCCCTGCCATTCTCGTGAGCGTCGGCTACATGGACCCAGGCAACTGGGGCACGGACCTTCAAGGCGGCGCTCAATTCAAATACGGCCTGTTGTGGGTGGTCGGCCTGGCCAGCCTGATTGCGATTTTCATGCAGGTGATCTCCGCGCGCCTCGGCGTAGTCACCGGCAAAGACCTGGCGCAATGCTGCCGCGACTGGTATCCGGCGTGGACGCGCTGGCCGAACTGGCTGATGAGCGAAATGGCCATCGGGGCTTGCGATTTGGCGGAGGTGCTGGGCAGCGCAGTCGCGCTCAATCTTCTCTTTCACATTCCGTTGCTGTGGGCAGTAATTATTACCGGCCTGGATGTGCTGCTCCTGCTCGCCTTGCAGAGCTTCGGCATGCGCACCATTGAGGCCGTGGTGCTGCTGCTGATCGTCACCATCGGCGTTTGCTACTTCATAGAAATTTTCATCCTCCCCGCAACGCAGCCGAGCTTCCTCGAAATGGGGCGCGCCTTAATTCTGCCCAGCTTGCGCCAGGCGGGAATGATTTACATCGCAATCGGAATCATCGGCGCCACGGTGATGCCGCACAATTTGTATCTGCATTCCGCGCTCGTGCAGAGCCGGCAACTCCAGAAAGACGAGCCATCCATCCGGCGCGCAATCCAGTTCAACACCATCGATTCGATTGTGGCCCTGACCATCGCGTTTTTTGTGAATGCCGCGATTCTCGTGCTGGCAGCGACAGTCTTCTTCGGAAAACACAGCGTAACCGTGATCAGCGGGCAGGTGGTCGCGTTCAGCGCGAACAGCGACTGGATCCGCGTAGCCTACCTGACCCTCGCGCCTCTGCTCGGCACGGCGGCTGCCAGTACGTTATTCGCTGTGGCGCTGCTGGCCAGCGGGCAAAGTAGCACCATCACCGGCACGCTAGCGGGCCAGGTTGTAATGGAAGGATTCATGCACTGGCGGATCAAGCCCTGGGTGCGGCGTCTGATCACGCGCACGCTGGCGATTCTCCCCGCCGTCCTTATCATCGGGCTGCGCGGCGACAGCAGCGTTACCGATCTGCTGACGCTGAGCCAGGTGGTGCTGGCGCTACAGTTACCTTTCGCTATGTTTCCGCTGCTGCATTTCACCAGCTCGAGCGCGCGGATGGGACGCTGGAGGAACGGAGCGTTTCTGCTGGTTGCCGGCTGGGCGAGTGCTATTCTGATCACCGTCATGGATCTCTACGGCTTACCGGATTCGATCCGGGCGGCCTGGCAGGTAGTCGTGGGCGGATGACGCGTGGTTTTAGTCCTCACCCGCACAATTAGGGCCCTTATGTATGACACGATCCTAGTAACGCTGGACGGCACGCCGACCGACCGAGCCATCATCGAGCACATCAAGCAGCTCGCCAAGCTCGCGCACAGCCGGATCGTCCTGTTGCACGTGGCCGATGGATGGGCCGCGCGAACCTATGGCCGGGATGCCGTGAGCCGCGAGATTTCGGAAGACACCGCCTATCTCGAGAAAATCCGGGCGGAGTTTCAAGCCGCCGGCGTCTCCGCCGAAGCGGAAATGGCGTATGGAGAGCCCGCGGAAGAAATTATCAAGTGGGTAAAACAAAAGGGGTGCGATCTGGTCGCCATGAGCACCCACGGACATCGTCTGCTAGCCGACATATTTCTCGGGGCCACTGCCACACGCGTCCGCCACAACATCAGCGCGCCCGTTTTGCTTCTGCGAGCCAAGTGAGCGCATTGCAGTTCGGCGGCCCTCCCCGTTCCCCCTTCCCTCCAATAAAAAGGAATAAACTAGAGATTCGCGCTGTGATCGAAATCACAGCCACCCGCATACACCTTGCTGCAACATTTACGATTTATCATTTGTTCAAGAGATTTTCAGAAAGGCCATCATGTCCACCAACAGCTTCGGCGCCCGCGCAACCTTGAAAGCCGGCAACAAGGAATACGAAATCTACCGCATCGACGCACTCGACAAGCAGGGAATCTCCACCAAACACCTGCCCTTCTCGCTGCGTATTTTGCTCGAGAACCTGCTCCGCACCGAGGACGGCCGCAACGTGACGCCCGAGGAAATTCGCGCCCTGGCGGCGTGGAATAAGAACTCGAAGCCGGAGAAGGAAATTGCCTTCACACCCAGCCGCGTACTGCTTCAGGATTTCACGGGTGTACCCGCAGTCGTGGATTTGGCCGCTATGCGCGATGCCATGAAACGACTGGGAGGCGACGCCACGCTGATCAATCCGTTGCAGCCGGCCGAACTCGTCATCGACCACTCCGTCCAGGTCGATGAATTCGGCTCGCCCACCGCGATGGACATGAATGCCCTGCTCGAATTCCAGCGCAACAAGGAACGTTACGCATTCCTGCGCTGGGGACAGACCGGATTCCGCAATCTCGCCATCGTGCCGCCGGATACCGGCATCGTGCACCAGGTTAACCTGGAATATTTGGCGCGCGTGGTTTTCGTCCACGAAGAGCGCGGCAAGCGCACCGCCTATCCCGACACGCTGGTCGGCACCGACTCCCATACAACCATGGTGAATGGCCTTGGCGTCCTCGGTTGGGGCGTCGGAGGAATTGAAGCCGAGGCTGCCATGCTGGGCCAGCCGGTTTCCATGCTGATCCCGCTGGTCGTCGGCGTGAAGCTGAGCGGGCGTCTCCGCGAGGGCGCAACCGCCACCGATCTTGTTCTCACCATTACCGAAATGCTCCGCAAGCATGGCGTCGTCGGAAAGTTCGTCGAATACTTTGGCCCCGGATTGCAGGATCTCCCGCTGGCGGATCGCGCCACCATCGCGAATATGGCCCCGGAATACGGCGCTACCTGCGGCATCTTCCCCATCGACAAAGAAAGCCTGCGCTACCTCAAGCTAACCGGCCGCAGCGACGAGCAAATCGCGCTGGTCGAAGCCTACGCCCGCGAGCAGGGCCTGTTCCACGATGCGAAGACTCCTGAAGCCGAGTATTCCGAATTGCTCAGCCTGGATCTCTCCACCGTCGAGCCGAGCCTCGCCGGGCCGAAGCGGCCGCAGGATCGCGTAGTGCTTTCAAAGGCGGGCGAGTCGTTTGAGAAGGCTCTGCCCAGTCTGATCAAAGCCGCCAAAGGCGAGCCAAAATCCGCCAACGGAACTCTGCGTCACGGCAGCGTGGTGATCGCCGCGATCACATCGTGCACGAACACGTCGAATCCGTCCGTGCTGATTGCAGCCGGTCTTCTCGCGAAGAAAGCCGTAGAGAAAGGACTAACCGTTCCCGCGTCAGTCAAGACTTCACTGGCGCCGGGTTCGAAGGTAGTCCGCGACTATCTTGAAAAAGCCGGACTGATGCCGTATCTCGAGAAGCTCAAGTTCCACATCGTCGGCTACGGATGCACCACCTGCATCGGCAACTCGGGCCACTGCCAGCCGAAGTTTCCAAGGAGATCGAAGACAAGAACCTCGTCGTCGCTTCCGTCCTTTCGGGCAATCGCAATTTTGAAGGCCGCATCAACTCTGAGGTTCGCGCCAACTACCTGATGTCGCCGCCGCTGGTCGTCGCCTTCGCGCTCGCAGGACGGATCGACGTCGACCTCCGCAAAGATCCCATCGGCAAGGGCAAGGACGGCGAGGCCGTTTACCTCGCCGACATCTGGCCCGCGCAATCGGAAATCGAGCAGGCGCTGGCTGGGGCCATTTCGTCGGAGATGTTCCGCAAGAGCTACGCCGAGGTTTACTCGGGTGACGAGCGCTGGCGCTCGCTCGCGGTTCCCAAGGGCGAAACCTACACGTGGGAAAGGGACTCCACCTACATTCGCCAGGCGCCGTACTTCGACGATATGGCGCTGAAGCCGTCGCCGGTCGAGGACATCAAGGGCGCGCGCGTGCTGGCCGTGCTGGGCGACAGCGTCACCACCGATCACATTTCGCCGGCTGGCTCAATTAAGAAGGACGGTCCCGCGGGAAAATACCTGGTCGAGCATGGCGTGCAGCCTGCGGATTTCAACTCCTACGGTTCGCGGCGCGGCAATCACGAAGTCATGGTGCGCGGCACGTTCGCCAATGTGCGCCTGCGCAACAAAATGGTCACAACCGAAGGCGGATACACACGGCACCTCCCCGACGGCACCGAGATGTCGATCTTCGATGCGTCGGAGAAATATCAGGCGGAAAAAGTCCCGCTGGTTATTCTCGCCGGAAAAGAATACGGCTCTGGCTCCTCGCGCGACTGGGCCGCTAAAGGCCCGCGCCTGCTCGGCGTGCGCGCCGTGATCGCGGAAAGTTTCGAGCGCATCCACCGCTCCAATCTGGTAGGCATGGGAATTCTCCCTCTGCAATTCCTGCCAGGAGAAAACGCCGAATCGCTAGGCCTAACCGGCCATGAAGTTTTCGAGATCGCCGGCATCAGGGACGTAGTCGAGAAATTCACCTCCGGCCGCAAAATAAAGGTGCGAGTGCAAGCCGGCGGGGCAAGCGGCGCGCCGACTCCAAAGACGAGCGAGTTCGAAGCCCGCGAATTTCACGCAATAGTCCGCATCGACACCCCGCAAGAAGCCCTCTACTACGCCAACGGAGGCATCCTGCAATACGTCCTGCGCCAATTACTAGCAGGAAAAGAGCAGCCAGAAGTCGTAACGGCATAAGCAATGGTAACGACATCAGCAGCCCAAGCCGTAACGGCATTGGCAACTCACGAAACCGGGAAGGGCACGAGTTCCACTCGTGCCAGTAATGCCGCGCCAAATTGATCGCGGCTTCTAGCCGCTGAGGGAATCTGCAGGATGAAGTAATTATGAGGACGGAGTGATTAGATGCCGAACGCTCGGGCGCGATGAACGTAGCGCCGGGCACCAGTTATGGGTGCCAACTTCCCCCCTGTCATCCTGAGTGCAGTCGTGCCAAGAGCGAAGCGACTGGCTCGGCGCAGTCGAAGGACCCCTACACCCTCAACCGCAGCAACCACGCCTCAGGGAGTTCTCCCCGTACACGCGCCGGGCGGTGGCCCGCTCAATCCCGCCGTTGGCTTGAGCGGGGTAACAGGGAAGGGCACGACCTTGGTCGTGCCGACAAGCCGTCGAGAATAGACTCGCGCTTCAGCGCCTGAGGGCCGTTCGCTGTCGGCCAGAAGGCTTTTTCCGGCATGTATGGCCGGTGCAATGGCACTAAGCCGCGTATACTCTCGAAGGAGACGCGGCCTCTCTTTCTACCAGCTGCATGCCCTCGCATAAACGTAGCGAGCCATATTCATGCGCGAGCGCGCCTTTATTGCCAGGTAACGGGCCCATATGCGCTCCGGGCCCATTGTCTCCTTCAGCACCCCGTACTGGTCCTCGGCTTTCAAGCACTCGTGTTTTGCGTTCTCGAATGCAATACAGAGCACCTTCAATCTGGCTTCGCTCGTCATGTTCCCATGGTAGCCGATTGCCGGTCCGGCGCGAGATTACCAAAGTCAACTGTGAATCGCTAGACGCGGTTGAGGGAGCGCCGTCGTCGCGCCTCCGATTACGGGTCGCCCCGTTTCACGATACGAGTCATGTGGTCTGCTCGCCATGCCGACGTTAGTACCCGAGACGCTGCCAACGACCCAAGCTCTGGATGGTTGCCAAGGAAAACTGTAAAAGATTCTCGGAGCTGGTCAGTCTTATATTCGCCGAAGAAGCGATCTTGACTCTCGTCAGGATTTCTCGCCGCAAGGTAGCTGCTCATCGCGTTCGTATCCCTATCGGATGGATCAACAAGATCTCCATCGAGAAGTCCCTCGATGTAGCCCAGGCATTTGCCGCGCTCGATTGCGACTTTGGATTGACATTCGTTATTTAACTCCTTCGCAGTTTTTTCCGCCCGCGATCGCAGGCAGTGTTAAGACCACAAGAACAAAGAGAAGCAAAATTGATCTCACTTAGAATTTCTCCTTTTTGCTTCCGAAAACAGCGATCAATCGTATACCAACTTCGCTTAATCGAAATAGTAACTCGGTTGGGCCGGCCGGTGGCCCACACCACGGGATTTTCGTTGTGTGGGGGAAGTTCACGGCGCCTTCCGCGGACGCTACTACAAAAGCGGGTGCTCATCCTTCGCGCACTTTGCGAAGAGCCTGCCCTGAGCGGAGTCGAAGGGGTGGGTGGCGGACGGATCTCACCATAGGCTTCCCCTTCGCTCCGCTCGTGCCGCAGTCGGGAGAAACCCCGGGGAAGGAAGCTGCAAAGAAAATCCCCTATCTCCTTATGAGACCGTCCAGCGAGAAACCCGACCGCACTGCCGCACCCAAGCGGGGTTTTAACCTCTGCAATCTGACCTCGTACCTCTGACCTCCCTATCATGCCTGTCAAGCCCCGTTCGACCTCCCAAAAATCCCCGATCCCCTTTCCCTTGTTGCCTCTACACGTCATGTACGTACACATGTGTCTTCCAATAAATATTGTGTTCGCCGATTATTCGTCTCCAGCCAGGTCCATTTTTGCCGCCTGACTTGCGCGAAAACGACCAGCATGAAAGCGCCACACGTGCCGAAAAACACGCCCCACTTGACACCCTAAGCTATAATAGTAGTTACAAGACAACTTACTAACATCGCTAAGTGGAGTAACTAGGTCGCCCCTAGGGGCGCTCGCAGAAACCCGCAAGTTCTGCGGCAATCCGGATCAAGTTATTAGGTTAAGTTCTTTGACATCAAGACTTTGCCGGGAACCGCAAGAGAGGCGCGTCGCCAACTCATTGATTCTAAACGAATGGCCATCCGTCCGCCACGCAGGAAGTGCCGTAACTCATGGCTTATCAATACTTTGCCCGTAAGCCCATTCCGCTCAAGACTTTGGCGGCAGCCATCCGCTAAGGTCATGATTCCAATAGACCGGCCCATGGAGGGGTAGGGGGGTACCCATTACCAACAAGTAAACATCGGTTCCCAGTACGGGAATTAGACAGCCGAAGATTTAGATAGCCCCAGGGAAGACCGGTCTCCGTGCTAATCTCAAATTCCCGTGACCGATCCGAATCTCTATCTGCCCGCTGCTTATAGCCTGACTGCCGTTGGCGTCTGGGGAGCGAGCGACTTTCTCGGCGGCCTCGGCGCGAAGCGCGCCAACGCCTTCCTGTTCACATCGGTCGTGAACCTCAGCGGAATGGCTCTAGCAGGCGCTCTTGCGCTGGCAATGGGTTTGCCGTTCCCTGCTATTGAAAGCCTGCGCTGGGCTCTCGCTGCCGGATCCTTCGGAGGCGTCGCGCTGTCGTTGTTTTATCGCGCGCTCGCCGCCGGAAAAATGGGTCTGGTCGCGCCAGTAGCCGCAGTCCTCGGCGCGGCGATTCCAACGCTCGTGACCGCTTTTCGCGAAGGTTTCCCCAGTTCGCGGCACATAGCAGGTTTCGTTCTTGCCGGAGTTGGAGTATGGCTGATCTCGCGCACCGAGTCTGGTCCGGCAGACGTTGATCCGACCCGCAACGGCACCAAGGAAGACGCAGCTGGCCATCCCGAAGGCCTGGGTTTGGCTGTGCTGGCCGGATGCGGCTTCGCCGGCTTCTATCTCTGCATTCATCAGGCCGGCAACGGATCGGCCGTTTGGCTCTCAGTTTGCTCCCGTGTCGCGTCGCTCGCGGTTACTATGACAATCGTTGCTTTCGGAGGCCTTCTGCGCGCGCTACCGCGTCCGGTTGTCGGCATTGCGGTTATTGCCGGAGTTCTCGATATCGCCGGAAGCATCGTGTTCGTAGTGGCGGCACAGACCGGGCGGCTGGACTCGGCGGTCGTCTTGAGTTCGCTCTACCCGGCGATAACGGTATTACTCGCCCGCATCTTTTTGCACGAGCATTTCAGCCGCGCCCGCACTTTGGGAATGCTGGCCGCGCTGGCTGCCGTTCCCATGATTGCGGGCTGAATACAGGTCAGAAGTAAGAGGTGAGAGGTCCGATTGCGGAGGTTAGTCCGCACCGTTTTTTCCCTGGACTTTGCACAAGGTGAAGTGGGAACAAAAGTCGCGCGCGCGGCGTATCATTTCGTGAGGGCTCAGAACCGATGCGAACGCTGAAAATCACTTTGATTGCGACACTGATTGCAACCGCCGTCAGTTTTTGGGCTTCCGGGCTTGGGCTGACGCACAAGATGTGGCCGGAGCATCCGCAGTTGGCCGGATTTTTTCTGACTCTTGTAACGTGCATCGTAGTACAGCTCGTGTGGCCGGAAGAGTGGCTCAGCGGACCGCGCAAATAATGGGCTGCGTTCCAGAATGTCCGAACATCGTGGAGCATTCGAATGAAAATTCTTCTGTTGTTTTTGATTGCCAGTCTCTCTATCCCCGCCTTCGCAGCCGAGGGTAAATCCGTTTCGTACAAGTCCGGCGACGAGACTGTTAACGCCACGCTCTACGAGCCCGCGGGCAAAGGGCCGTTTCCTGCCCTGATCGTGATCCACGAATTCTGGGGACTCAACGGCTGGGTAAAAGACCAGGCGTCGAAACTCGCCGATCAGGGCTATGCCGCACTGGCTATCGATCTCTATCGCGGCAAGGTTGCCGACACACCCGACATGGGGCACGAACTGATGCGGGGCGTTCCACCCGATCGAGCCACGCGGGACCTGAAGGCGGCTTACGATTTTCTGGCGTCGCAGCCCAATGTGAAGAAGGATCGAATCGGATCGATTGGGTGGTGCATGGGTGGCGGCTATTCGCTGGATGCGGCGATCGCTGAACCTGGCCTAGCGGCGACGGTCATCAACTACGGTCATCTGGCCACCGATCCCGCCGAGATGAAGAAGATACAGGCGCCGATCCTTGGCCTTTTCGGCGGCCAGGATCGGGGCATCACACCCGACGATGTGAAGACCTTTCAGCAGGCCATGGAGAAACTGGGCAAGAAGATCGATGTGAAGATCTATCCCGATGCCGGTCACGCCTTTGAAAACGAAACCAACAAACAAGCGTACCACGCCGACGATGCGGCTGACGCCTGGCAACGGACGATCGCCTTCCTGGCTAGCAATTTGAAAAAATGATTCGGAGGCGGCGCTTCGAGGCATGGTACGGGCGACTCCAAGCCTCGCTCCGCTGCGCACCCGAGAGCGAGCGTCTCTGCGCCGATGACTTCGCTGTTGCATTTTTTATCGCAGCCGGCGGCCAACGGGTGTTCGTGCGAGGCGCGATTCATGCGCCATTTACGGATTCAGGAATTTCCACTTGCCAGATGGTGCCACTCTGGTTACTATGCAGCCAGCTTTTTTCGTTGACTATCGTGCGTTATGAATATCGGTGAGACCATCCGAAATTATCGTCTCCAGCGGAGCATGTCGCAGGGAGACATCGAAAAGCGTACCGGCCTGCTACGCTGTTACCTGTCGCGTGTCGAAAACGGGCACACCATTCCGTCGCTGGATACGCTAGCGAAAATCGCCTCGGCGATGGACCTGCAGCTCTCGCAGTTTTTCGCCGACGGGCATTCGAACGGCCATCATAAGGGCCTTCCACAGCTCTCCGACGATGAAGTTCGCTTCCTCAGCCAGATGCGCCGGTACTCAGTCAACCTCAACGACAGCGACCGTAAGCTGGTACTAGCCATGGTGAAAAAGATGGCTGCAAGCGGGAAGTAGGCTTTCGGCCTTGGGCCTTAGGCTCCGGCTTGAGGGTTAAGGCTTCCGCTGTTGCCGCGCGGGCATAAGTCATCTCCAAATATCTGCACCTTCTGCTTTGGCCGATCTTTGGCGTTGCATTCCTTAGCGCTAGCGCCAAAGCCCAAAGCCCAATTCCAGTGACTTTCGTACATGTCTCGCATGGCCCGGGGGCACCTGCCAATGTTGACCTTCCGCCGCTAAGCTACAGGCTGGGGAGATCCCTGTGACGATCAACGAAGAACTGGATTTGTTGGATCAGCTGTTGCGGCGGCTGAAGATCGAGTACGAGATTTTCTTCAGCAATCCCGCGAAACGCCCCCCCACCGATATTGAGTGGAAAGTGCTCACCCTGATCCGCAAATTCAGCGATGGCTCGCGGATGAAGTTCGCGCAGCGCTATCGCTACAACGAAATGGCTCAGCGCTATGCCATTCAGAGCGATCTCTGGCGCAAGAAAACGAGGATTCGTGAGGAGGGTTATCGCCGGCCGCAAGACGCGGTGCTTTCCGTGCGAGGCGTGCGCGGAAGCGCGGAGCGAGAATCCGCATTCCCGGTAGTGTACGGTTTGAGCCACAAAGCGAAAGATGCGGCGGGATCGCTGGCCACCGAAGACGCCGAGACCGCAGGCGAGTCGTTCTCGTTGCAGTGCTCGGACGGAGACGGTGAGCGCGAAAAAGTCGAATCCCTTTATAAGGCCCTGACCTCAGCCAAGCAAAGGGCTGGAGAAAAAGTCTCCGGCAGCCTCGATTCTTTTGCATCGTTCGTCAAAAAGAAAACAACCGAGTTGCGCAAGGAGCACGGCTGCGAAGCCGTCGTATATCGGTCGAACTGCACGATGGGCAGGTCAAGCTCAAGGCCAAAGCTAAGCAGTAGGCTACTTACTTCCCAAGCAAGATTGTCCCGTCGGTATTGATCACCCAGATTTTCTTGTCCATCGTTCCGACATATTCGGGGATTGATGGCCTTTGGGAGAGAACATAGAACACGTCGCTGTCCTCGGGACGATTGCTGAGGACATGCGTATGCAAACCCGCTTCGAGCTTCTTGCTGT
This sequence comes from uncultured Acidobacteriaceae bacterium, assembly GCA_963804075.1. Classification (GTDB taxonomy): domain Bacteria; phylum Acidobacteriota; class Terriglobia; order Terriglobales; family Acidobacteriaceae; genus Acidiflorens. The sequence continues at coordinate 25,810 of CAWDPB010000013.1, forward strand.
CCGTCGATTTCTCTCTGGAATCAAACTCCAGCACCGTTTTGTGCATTGGGTGCTTCTCAAGAATTGAGTTCCATCTGCGGTAAATGTGTAACGCACGTCGGCGCCCAGAGGATAAACGCCGGTAGTCGTTTGGGCAGGGAGAAGATAGACGTAGAGCTGGCCTGTTTCGGACGGAATGGCATAGGAATTGTAAGGCCGATTTACCGGCCCAAGATCGCGCAGAGCGGTTTCGAAGGCCTTTGCCGCAAACAAATAAAAGGCCGTATCTTCGACCGGCGGATCGTACTTTTTGTCATTGAAGTATTCCGGGCGCGAGCCTTGGTTGGCTTGATATGCAATCAGAAACTTGTCGTGAGCCTCGCTGAGACGTCCAAAGACAACCACCCATCCGGCGTCCGTTTTCTTCGCAATGTAGCGTCGGACGCTCCCCTCTGTGGGCTTTAAGTCCTGAATCACGTCTGTTGCGTGCCAGGCAGCAACATCGTATTCGGCCAGTATTTTTCCGCGTGCCGTTATCGCAGCCAATTCTACGGACGACGGTAGGTCCTCTTTTTCCGCTCTTTTCTTTGCGCTTGCGAACAGACAGAGTAGAACTACCAGCAGGGGCAGGATCAGTTGCTTCACCAATGCGCTCCTTCGACTACGCTTATTCTAGGCCCGATCCCTCTGCTTAATGCTTGCTCCTGATAAAATTTCCGGTCATTCAATCACTGCATCTTTCTCGAGGTCTTAATGTCGAAGATTCAGCGCGCCATTCTTAGCGTCACCGATAAAACCGGACTGGTGGAGTTCGCCCGCAAGCTCTCCGGCCTGGGAGTTGAACTGGTTTCCACCGGAGGCACGGCCAAGCTGTTGCGGGACGGGCATTGCTGTCAAAGACATTCCGAGCTGACGGCTTCCCCGAAATGCTGGATGGGCGCGTGAAGACGCTGCATCCCAAAGTCCACGGGGGAATTCTCCACCGGCGCGAAGATGCAGGACACCGCGCGGCAGTCGCCGAGCACGGAATTCCGGCGATCGATATGGTTGTGGTCAACCTGTACGCCTTCGAAAAAACTGCCGCCAAGCCGGGCGTTCATTTTGAAGAAATCATCGAGAACATCGATATTGGCGGACCCTCGATGATCCGATCCGCGGCGAAGAACTTTCAAGACGTGGCGGTGGTGACTTCTCCCGCCGACTACGAAGCGGTCGCGGAGGAGATGGCGCGATCGGGAGGCGCCCTCTCAAAAGAAACGAAGTGGCGGCTGGCGCAGAAAGCGTTTGCGACCACCGCCGCTTACGACTCGGCAATTGCTTCGACTCTGGAGCGCATCAGCGCGGCGGAGGGATTCAAATTTGCGTCATCTCAATCTGGGATCGCGACGCCGCTTTCCCAGACACGCTGCGCCTTCGCTTTCATAAGCAGATGGATCTGCGCTACGGCGAGAACCCGCACCAGAAAGCCGCCATGTATGCGCGACGATTCGGGCGTGGGCGTGGCCCATGGAAAGCAGATTCAGGGCAAGGAGCTTTCCTATAACAACATTGTCGACTTGCAGGCAGCGTGGGATTTGGCGCAGGAATTCGATGAGACGGTGTGCGCCATCATCAAGCACACCAATCCATGCGGAACGGCGACGGGCAAAACGCTGGCCGAGGCCTATGTGCGAGCGTTGGAATGCGATCCGGTTTCCGCGTTTGGCGGAGTCATCGGGGTGAATCGCCCGATCGACGTGGCCGCGGCAGCCGAAATGGCCAAGCTCTTTCTGGAAGTGATCGCCGCGCCCTCGTTTGAATCGGGCGCGAAAGAAGTGTTCGCCTCGAAGAAGAATTTGCGGCTGGTCGAGGTCCCGCAAGCCCATCCGAACGTCGCAGAAAACGCGACGTAGGATGGGGCACCCGCTGGGTGGTCAAAGACATTTCCGGCGGCATGCTGCTACAGGATGCCGATCTGCGCAAGCTGGCGGAATCCGATCTGAAAGTTGTAACGCAAACGCACGCCAACCGCTGAGGAGAAGCGCGCGCTGCTCTTTGCCTGGAAAGTCTGCAAGCACGTTAAGTCGAACGCGATTCTGTATGCGCGCGACGGCCAGAGCGTGGGCGTGGGCGCCGGGCAAATGAGCCGCGTCGATTCCTGCAAGATCGGCGCGATGAAGGCGCAACTCCCACTCAAGGGTACCGTGGCCGCGTCGGATGCATTCTTCCCGTTCCCCGATGGGGTCGAGGAGATCGCCAAGGCGGGCGCTACGGCCATCATCCAGCCGGGAGGCTCGGTGCGGGACCAGGAGGTAATCGAGGCTGCGGACAGGCTCGGGCTGGCGATGATCTTTACCGGAATACGGCATTTCCGGCACTAGAAGGCGAGTTCGGCGCATAGGAGGCCGAAAACCGCGGCTCTAACCTAAATCTAACGCTCTCTTCGGCCCTGTACTTCCGTCTTCTGGGGCGATCTTTGCTTTCCTCCCGCATCAGACCCCACCAAGGGTAGAATAGAAAAATCGGCGAGCAGCGATCCGGCATCCAAACAAATTAGGCGTTCCGAAATAGTGGGCGTTCGCGATCTCGCAGGGATGGTTCATGAATAAACAGTGCGGGCTTTTTGTCGTTCTTCTTAGCGGGTCTTTCTTGATGGCCCAGCAGATAGCATCTTCCGCATCGCCCGCCGCAGCCCAGGCAACCGATGCATCCGCAAACACATCCGCCAATAAGGGCAAGACGCCGGACCGCGCCGCCGCCTATTACCATTTTTCTCTGGCCCACATGTACGAGGAGCAGGTCTCCACGTACGGCCGAAGCGATCTGGCGAACAAGGCGATTGAGGAGTACCGTGCCGCCATCGATGCCGATCCAACTTCCTCCTATTTGACCTCAGGCCTAGCCGAGCTCTACGCCAAGACAGGACGCATTCGCGATGCCGTGATCGAGGCGCAGGACATCATCAAGCGCGATCCCAACAATCTTGAAGCTCGCCGCCTGCTGGGAAGAATCTATTTGCGTTCGCTGGGAGACATGCAGGCCGGCAACGGTTCGGACAGCGTTCTGAAGCTGGCCATTGAGCAGTATGAACAGATCGTCCGTCTGGAACCCGATAGCATGGACGACCACCTGCTTCTGGGCCGACTCTATCGGCTGAATAACGATCTGCAAAAGGCTGAAGCGGAATTCAAGACCGCCGTAAAGCTACAGCCCGACTCCGAGGAGGCAATCACCACTCTCGCCTATCTCTACAACGAACTGGGCGACACGTCGCGCGCAACGACGTGCTCAGCTCGGTGCCGGGGAACGAACGATCCGCCAAACTTTATTCGGCGCTGGGATATACCTACGAGCAGCAAAAGCAATACAAGAATGCGGTCGAAGCCTATCGGCATGCCATCGAACTCGACCGCGACAATCTGGACGCAATCCGCGGGCTGGCCGAGAACCTTCTCAACGATGGGCAGGCCGACGCCGCGCTCGAACAATACAAGGTCATCGCGGACGCGAATCCGGAAGACGCACAGACATACATTCGAATCGCCGAAATCTACCGCAAGCAGGGCAAGTTTGATCCCGCGCTTGAGAACCTGAAGAAAGCCGAATCAATGGTGCAGGATTCCATCGAGGTCCCTTACAACATTGCGTCGATTTATCAGGCGCAGGGGCGCTACGACGAAGCTGTACCCATCATGAAGGACTTGCTCAAGAAGACGGAGAAGTCCGACAGCAACTATTCCGGGAGCGCGAAAAGCAACCGCGCCGTTTTCCTGGAGCGGCTCGGCACCATCTACCGCGAACAGGGAAATTACACGGCGGCTACTGACGTCTTCCGGCAGATGATCGCTCTGGGCGGTGACGAAAATATAGAGCGCGGGTATCAGCAAGTCATCGATACCTGGCGTGAGGCCAAGGAATGGCAGAAAGCGACCGATGTCGCGAAGGAAGCCGTTCAAAAACTTCCGAACAGCCGCGATCTGAAAATGGTGCTGGATGCGCAGCAGGCCGATATGGGCGATGCCGACAAGGCGCTCGCCGATGTGCACTCCATGCTGAAAGGCACCGACGAAGATCGCCAGATTTACATCACGCTCGCGCAGATGAATACGCGGCTTCGTCGCTTCAGCGACGCCGAGCAGGCTCTCGACAAGGCAGAACAGCTTTCCACCAAGGAAGAAGATAAACAGTACGTTTGGTTCCTGCGCGGTTCGACCTTTGAGCGGCAAAAACGCTATACCGACGCCGAGACGCAGTTCAAGAAAGTGATTGCGGGAGATCCCGAGCATGCGTCGGCGCTCAACTATCTTGGCTACATGCTGGCGGATCAGAACACGCAGCTCGACGAGGCTCTTGGATACATCAAACATGCGGTCAATCTCGATCCGGCCAATGGAGCTTATCTCGATTCACTAGGTTGGGCTTATTTCCGCTTGGGAAAATACGACCTCGCAGAAGAAAATCTGTTGAAGGCCTCGCAGAAGATCAACACCGATCCCACAGTGCACGACCACCTTGGCGACCTCTACCAGAAGACGGGACGCCTGAAGCTCGCCGCCGCCAATTGGGAGCGCGCTTTGACCGAGTGGAATCGCACCATTTCATCGGAAGTGGATCCTGGCGACGTGGCACGCGTGCAAAAGAAGCTCGATTCGGCCAAGATGAAACTGGCCAAAGAAGAGGGCACGAAGCAGTAGAAAAGCTTTTCACCGCAGAGGACGCCGAGAAAACCCTTTTCTTGATTCCATTTTTCCGTTCTATCCGAGGGGCCCGGTCAAGCCCCTAAAGCTTTTCTCGGCGTCCTCTGCGTCTCGGCGGTGAATCAGGGCTGCTAAACTCTTCGCATGCTGGCCGATTATGCCGTGCGCGTAGAACAATCTCGCGGGCGGCGGCACCCGGAGTCTTCCCATCCCTACCGCAATGATTTTCAGCGCGACCGCGACCGCGTGGTGCATGCTCGTGCGTTTCGACGGCTGGAGGCGAAGACGCAGGTTTTCACGCGGCGGTATTCCGATCACTTCCGCAACCGGCTGACGCATACCATCGAAGTCGCGCAGATTTCGCGCACGATTGCGGCGCAGCTCGGATTGAATACCGACCTGGTTGAGGCGCTCGCGTTGGTGCATGACCTTGGGCATCCGCCATTTGGGCATGCGGGAGAAAAGGCGCTGGATGCGGCCATGCGTCTGCACGGGCTCTCTTTTGACCACAACCTGCACGCGCTGCGTATTGTCGAGGATTTCGAGTTGCGGTATGCGGCATTTCGCGGATTGAACCTGACGTTCGAGGTGCGGGAAGGCATCATCAAGCATTCGCACAACTACGATGCACAGGAGCATCCCGAACTGGCCGAGTATCTTCTCGATCAGAGGCCGCCGCTCGAAGCGCAACTTATCGATCTGACCGACGAGATCGCCTACAACACCGCGGATTTAGACGACGGCTGCGAAGCTCACCTGTTGGCGGTGGAGCAGATTGCCGAGAACGTTGACATTTTTGGCCACTCGTATGAAGCGGTGCGGAGAATTTATCCCGCGGCGCCGGAGAAGCTGCAATTCAACGAGGCGCTGAAGCGGGTTTTCGACCGGCTAGTGGGCGATCTGATCGAGAACACGCGGATGCGCGTCGGCAGACGCGGGAGTACATTCGCTCGAAGCGATCCGGCGGCATCCGCGAGCGGCTGGCGGCATTCAGCCCGGCAGGTCGAACAGGAGCGGCAGCCAGCTTAAGGATTTTCTCTACGAGAACCTTTATTTCAGTCCGGCGCTCGAAGGAGAGAAGGAAGACGCCGAGCGCATTGTGGGAGAGTTGTTTGCGCATTGGATGAAAGAGCCCGACGATTTGCCGCGGAACTACCGTGACAAAGCCGCGCACGAGCCGCTGCCGCGCATCATTTGCGATTACATCGCGGGGATGACGGACCCGTTCATTTATCAGCAGTATGAGAAGTATTGCGGGGAGTAGCTGAGTCTAACGGGGTAGGGTGGGATTGTGAGCGTAATCGAGATTTTTCGCCAACTACCTAGGGCTTGACGCTGATACGCAGGCGATTGCTCGTCAGCACCGGCTGTTCTCGCGTCCAAATCAGGCAAGGCCGCGATTTTCGCACCCCCGTACTTTGCTATCCAGTCTGTGGATAGCGCGGCCTCGTAATGCACGACAACGTCATACTCGCCGGGTCTGTCCACGAGTTCGCGCACAGCATGCTTTTCGATCACTCCATAGAAGCTTTGGGGCTCCAGTCGAAAGAAACTAGACATGTCATTCCGGCGAGGCGGGGCTGGTAGACAGTCACGGAGATACGTAATTGGAACTGATACCTCGTTGCCCGATGCCGTGAAGACTTGGAGGGTGAGAAAATTTCCGGGGTTGAAGCAAACGTCGTCAAAGAGGTACAGGGTGCTAGGGCCGGTGTTCGTTAGCTGGACTTCCAACGGTATGGCATCGCTCAAAGAGTAGACCTGACGATCGGCTCGAATCGTTAGCGATAATCGCAACGAACTATCGTGCGGCGATGCCGAGTGCTTTTCATTTCGGGCCTGTTGTGCCGAGCATAAAGTCACCACGGCCACCAGCAGACAAACTCCAATTTGCCGAATCAACGGGGAGAACCTCCCATTCAGATTAGACACCACGCAGCCAAGTTCGGCGATTGTTGTTAGCAAGGCAATTACACTCGTTGACCCTAAGCGTCTACTTCCAAGTGACTCGATAAATGACGCCGCCCGCGTCGTCACTCAAATACATCGCCCCATCCGACCCGAACGCAATCCCTACCGGCCTTCCCATCCAGCGCCCTTTCTTTGTTTCTCCCGGAGCTACCCATCCCGTGATGAAATCCTGCGCTCCGCCTACTGGCTCGCCTTTGTCATCGAGCTTCACACGGACAACTTTGTAGCCGGTGGGGACGCTGCGATTCCAGGAGCCGTGGAAGGCGACGAATATATTGTTGCGATACTCGGATGGGAACACCGTGCCTTCATAAAACGCCAGGCCCAGCGGAGCGGAGTGAGCCTGCATCTGCACCTTGGGCTCGATTACGGTCTGGCAGCGATTGTCTCCGGGCTTGGTGTACTGCGAGTCGGGGACGCGGTCGCCATAGCAATAGGGCCAACCGGCATCGACGCCACCCTGGCCGAGGTCGTAGATCGTTTCCGGCGGGAGATCGTCGCCCAGCATGTCGCGGCCATTGACCGTCACCCAAACTGTGTCGGTCTTTGGATTCACCGCGAGGCCGACGGCATTGCGCAGGCCTTTCGCGAAAATCTTCTGGCCGGTGCCATCGGGATTGAACTCCATGACGGTCGCGCGGCGCGGGTCTTTCTCGATGCACACGTTGCAGCTTGACCCAGCCGAGATGTACATCTTGCCGCCGTGGAACAAGAGGCTGCGAGTGGAATGGCCTCCACCGGTGGGCAGATCGGCCAGCTTCTGCGGATTGGTCGCGCGGAGGTGAGCTTCGTCCCAGTCATAGCGGCGAACTTTGTCGTTCTCGGCAACATAAAGTTTGCCTTCGTAGAAAGCGATCCCATGCGGCTCATTGAGGCCGGTGAGCACTTCAACCACGCGGCTGGCCTTGCCGGTATGTTTCGGATCAGGCAGCGCGACTACTTTCCCTTCACCCGATTCGCTGACTAGAAGCACTCCGCCGGGAGTGAAGGTGAGCATGCGCGCGCCATCGATATCAGAGGCGAAAACTGCGATGTGAAAGCCTTCGGGGAGCTTGAGTTTGTTTAGGTCGAAGGGAGTTTTTTCAGCGTGGCCAAACAAGGCTGCAACCAGCGGCAGCAGCGCAAGCAATATTCGCTTCATGATCAAAAGATGATAGCCCACAGCGGAGGATGCAGACTTATATGCACCTCCCGATTGGGTGCGGCCGTGGCTTTTGGAGAGAGACAGTGGAGATCCTTCGACTTCGCTGCGGCCGCGCTTTACTTGCCACCGCTTCGCTCGGCATGACACGGCAGGATGGCTTATGCCCCAACTTACGATCCTGCCGCCACCAGGTTCACTACGTCATACAGTACCTTCGGCGCGCGCCGAAGTTCCTCCACGCGCACGCGTTCGTCATTGCCATGCTCCGTTGATCCTTCTTCCTCTGTCGCCGCGTATGGAGTGAATCCATACGCATGAATGCCAAGTGGACGATATCGCTGATTTTCCGTGTAGCCGCTGGTAATTCGTGGCGCGACAGGAGCGTTTCCGAAGTAGGCGCGCGAAACCTCGCGAATGGCGCTATACAAAGCGGTATCGGTCGGCGACGAATTCGCCACGCGAAACTCCGCAGTCTCAGGTTCAACCGTGACATGCGGATCGTTGACAGCGCGGCGAATGGACTCCAGAAATGCCTTGGGATCGGCCCCTGGCAGCATGCGTACGTCGACGTTGGCCCACGCTTCCGGCGGAATCACATTCGTCTGCTTCGATCCGCCGAACATGGTGACCGCAATCGTGTCGCGCAGAAGATAGTTCATCGATTCATCGGCCGTAATCTGCTCCTGTGTGCGTTTATCCTGAATCGCCTTTCGGATGTCGGCAAACATGCGCGCTCGTTCCGGAGGCTCGTATGGCGCCATGGTTTTGAAGAACTCATCCACCACCGGCAGCACGCGCATCGGCGGCTGATACTGCAAAAGCCGGTTGAGCGCACGAATTAGCCGGTTGGGGGCCGAGTCCGGAATAGGCCGCGAACCGTGCCCAGGCCGTCCATGCGCGGTAATGTGCAGCCAGAGCGGAGTCTTTTCTCCGACGTCCACGCCCACATAGCGAACCTTGCCATCCTCGAGCAGGTTTTCGCCCCCTTCGTTGATCAGGAATTCGGCGTTGCGCAACAGGTCGCGCTTGTTGGCGATAAACCAATCCGTGCCGGTGCCTTCCGCCTCTTCGTCCGCCACCGCCAGAAAGATAATGTCGCGGTCGAGCGCAATTTTTTCGCGCTTCAACATGATCAGCACAACCAATTGCGCCAGGCCTTCATTTTTCATGTCCTGCGCGCCGCGCCCATACATCGACCCGTTCACGATGCGTGCGCTGAACGGAGGAACGATCCAATCGGCCGCGTCGCTGGTGACCACGTCCATGTGATTGAGAAAAATCAGCGGCCGTTTGGGATGCTCCGTTGTGTGCGGCAGGACGGCCCACAAGTCGGCGCGGCTGGGAGCGTACTCAAAGACCTGGTTCTCGATTCCCTCCTGGTCGAGAATCTTCTTGAAGAATTGCGCGCCGCGCATCTCGTTCCCCGGGGGATTGCTGGTATCAATCTGGAGATACTGCTGCATCCATTCCACGGCCATGTCCGAATATTGCCGCATGCGCTCGGTAGGAATGCGCACCGATGCCAGCGTCTCGTGTTTAATTTGCTCGGCACCCAGTTGAGCAACAACAAGAAGGAAGAAGCAGCCAACCGCGATGCCGCAAGAAAGCCTCGCCCACGCCTGCGTGTAACCAGAATGACTTTTCAAGTTGTTTTTCCCCGTAGCTCTCTGTCCCGATTTGCCATTGCATAAAATCGGGCATAAGCAGTTTTTATATCAGTTCCGGCCAAAATTACCGTGACGCACTTCCGCTCTCCTCCGCCAATGCACTACAATGTTTATGAAACTAAAGCACTTGGCGGCCTGTTTGCCGATTCCGCATTTGGCATCCAAACTGTTTATATAAAGGCGACCACGAACGGCCCTGGTAGCCGAGGCATCGACGGCGTCAATGGATGTCTCCCGGTTTGTGGGCTAAGCTAGAGAGTGACGCAATCGAGAAGTGCGCGAAAAGCGCCCGGGATGGCAAATCGCCACTCCCCCACTGGAGGAAGTTACATGAAGAACCGCATCGTCATTATTGGTTTGCTGCTGAGCGTCGCACTGGCTCTGCCAGTCTTCGCGCAAGACAATTCCCAGAGTTCCACTTCGCAGACCCAAACCGCCCCCGCGACCGCGACCCCGGTCACCACCAAGTCCGACACGGCCACCGGCAAAGACCCTTTGCAGCCCGAAACGCATGAGGGTTTCTGGGGACGCATGAACCCATTCGCGCGCAAGAAATATGTGGCGCGCCAGACCCAGCCGATTCGCGACCGCATCAACGAACTCGATGAGCTGACCGCTGCCAACAGCAAGCAGATCAAGGATGTGGATGCGCGCGCACAGCAAGGCATCCAGCTTGCCTCGGCCAAGGCCACGGAGGCCGACCAGCACGCGCTGGAAGCCAGCAACAAAGCGCAGGCCGCGCAGACGACCGCCGATCACGCCAGCACTCGCCTGAACACCGTCGAGCAGGTCGTGACCAACATCGATCAATATCAGCCCTCCACACAGACTGAAATTCTGTTCAAGCCTGGACAGACCGTCCTCAGCAAGAACGCCAAGGCGGCGCTCGACGAAATGGCAACGCCGCTGAGGAGCCAGCGCGGCTACGTTGTCGAAGTACAGGGCTTCGCTACCGGCAACGGACAGGCTGCGATTGCCAGCTCGACCAAGATGGCCGAGTCGGTTGTGCGCTACCTGGTGCTCAATAACGACATCCCGGTCTACCGGATTTACCTCGTGGGCATGGGCAACGCCCCGCTCCCGGCCACGGCGTCCGACGACTCGAAGCCGAAAAAGCGGATCGCCGGCGGCCGCGTTGAAATCAGCCTGCTCAAGAACAATCTCGAGCAGCTGGCCTCGACTGGCACTGCTAACCAACAGAAATAGTTTCCTCGTAATCACTCCCCCAAGCCTCCCCGCAAACGGGAGGCTTTTTTGTTGGACCATGCCCTCCGCTCGCAGCCCAAGTATGCAAGCCCTCAGCTAAGAGTCTGTGTGCCCCAGGTTCGCGCCCGTTTTTTTGGGGCGCTAACCTGGGCGACTTGTCATCTTGTGTGCGGCCAGCGGATCACTCAAGTCGCATGCTATGCTTTGCTCGAATCGCCATGGAAACTCTGCACTACTCTCGTACCTCTTCGCCCGTGGGGCCCTTGTTTCTTGCCGCGTCGCCAAAAGGCTTGGTACGCCTCGAGTTTGGAGCGCGCATGCAGAAGTTGAATCCGAAGGCCTTCGAGTTGCGCGAATCGGAGCAGGCGCTAGCTCCCTATCTTCGTGAGTTGAACGAATATTTCGCCAGCGAGCGCCGCGAGTTCACGATCCCGCTCGACCTTCGCGGCACAGATTTCCAGCTGGCCTGCTGGAAGGCGCTGCTGGCAATCCCGTACGGTGAAACGTGCAGCTACGCTGATATCGCGCGCGCCATCGGCCACCCACAAGCCTTCCGCGCCGTCGGCATGTCGAACAACCGGAACCCCGTTGCGATTATCGTCCCCTGCCACCGCGTGATCGCGTCCGGCGGATCGCTGTGCGGTTATGGCGGCGGCCTCGACATCAAGCGCAAGTTGCTTGATTTGGAGCAAGGGCAAATTCGTCCTCTTCTTCCACTGAGTATCGGCGCATGATCGAGCGTGTCGAACTTACAGAAATCCCGGGCGCGTTCGAACTCCGCGACTGGTTTGGGTATTGGCCCGATTTCCACGACGCGGAAGTGATCAGTTTGCACTTGAATCGAAGGGGAAACTCATTTTTGCGTGTTCACACGTGGGACACCACGAAAGAGGTAGATGAAAAGGGAAACTATGTGCAGACTAAGCACGTCGTGGTCGAGTTCATCCTGGAGTCCGTTTCTGACCTGTGCCTGAATGATTTCAGTGGCCAGAACGTCATTTCCGGTCTCGGAATTGAAAAGACCGCGTCAGGTTTCCGTTTGGCATTAGGCGCATGCTACGGCTTAGCTGGGACCATCGATGCCGAAAGGATTTCCATACAGATGACACCCGGCAGACCTTCGTAACACTGCCTCACTCGTGAGCGCCCATAGCACATCATCGGCGGCATCTTCATCGACGGCACCCACAGTCCGCAAAGCCAGCCTGTTCTATCTCGTCTTCGTGATGTTCTCCTACACGACAGGCGGCCCGTTTGGCCTGGAGTCGATGGTCTCAACCAGCGGCCCCGGTATGACGCTGCTTTATCTGTTGCTGTTGCCGCTGGTGTGGTGCATCCCGGTTTCGCTCGTGTCCGCCGAACTCACAACCGCCATGCCAGTGGAAGGCGGCTTTTATCGCTGGAGCCGCGCCGCGTTCGGCGACTTCTGGGGATTTCTCGCCGGCTGGTGGAACTGGTCCGCATCGTTCTTGCTGGGTGGTTCCTACGCCGTGCTCTTCACCGACTATCTGTCCTACTACTTCCCGCAGATCAACGGCTGGAAGCACTGGCTGGTTTCATTCGCGGTCATTGCGCTCATCACATGGCTGAATGTTCGCGGCATTCAGATGGTGGGTAAGGCCGCGACCGCGTTCGAGCTTTTCATCTTCATCCCCATGGCCGCGATGATCGTGCTGGGCCTGTCCAAATGGCACCACAATCCATTCGTGCCGCTGGTGCCGCCGAACCGTCCGTTCCACGACGTTTTTGGCGTCGGCCTCGCGCTCGGCATCTGGCTCTACTCCGGATTCGAGCAGCTTTCCTCGGTTGCCGATGAAGTCGAAAACCCGCAGCGGACGTACCCTCGCGCGCTCGCGATTGTTGTCCCGCTTTCCGTCGCCGCATATTTTCTGCCCACTTTCGCCGCGCTCGCTTCCGCCGGCAACTGGCAGGACTGGAAGGATGGTTATTTTTCGACGGCAGCGCAATCGATCGGCGGCGCGTGGCTGGGCAACCTGATGACCATCGCTGCAATGGTCGGCACCGTGGCGCTGCTCAACAGCACCGTGCTTACCAGCACGCGCATGCCGTTCACGCTCGCCGAAGATGGCTATCTGCCACCGTTTCTAACGCGCAGGCATCCTCGCTACGGCACGCCCTGGCTTGCCATTCTCGTTTCCGCCGCCATTTATGCGTCGCTCGCGTTGCACTCGCTGGGAGAGCTGATCAGCATTTACGTCTGGCTGCGTGCCGCGACCACCGTCATGACGGTTCTTTCCGCCTGGGGTATGCGCCGCAAATTCCCCGACCTAGCGCGGCCATTCCGCATCCCGTGGGGCGCGCTGGGGTTGGTCTATGTCATCGCGCCGCCGCTCATGATGACCTATGTTGTCCTGCGCTACAGCGATCCCATGGCTTTGCGCTGGGGGCCGTGGTCGCTCGCAGCCGGTCCGATTGTGTATCTTGTAGCTAAGTGGTTTGCAAAGCGTGCGGCGGAAAAACGGTAGTGGTGCAGTTGATTGTTATCCCGAGCGAGCGGTTTTTGTGCAGCGAGGGATCTGGGCGAGCCGCGCGAAGCGTCGCGTTTTTCGCGACGCGTAAATCGCGCGTTTGGCTCGCTTCTTTTTCAAACTGCACCACTAACGGAAAAAGCGCGCGCTGGCATTTGAGGAATTCTTGAATTCTACAATTAAGGATCTGAGTCACGGCATTCGCGCGCGCAAAATTTCGCCCGCCGAACTGACACGCGAGTGCCTCGCCCGCATCGAGCGGCTCAATCCCAAGCTCAACGCGTTCATCACGGTTTTGGCCGACTCCGCGCTCGACCAGGCCCGCCGTGCCGAGCAGGAGATCTTTCGCGGCAAGTATCGCGGCCCGCTGCACGGTATTCCAATCGGGCTCAAGGACATCATCGACACGGCCGATGCGCCCACCACGGCGGGTAGCGCGCTGTTCAAGAACCGCATCCCCGCCGAGGACGCCGAGGTCGTCCGCCGCTTGCGCCATGGTGGCGCGATCATTCTAGGTAAGCAAAACCTGCACGAGTTCGCCTATGGCGGCAGCTCAATGATCAGCTACTTTGGAGAAGTCCACAACCCCTGGGACACTGCGCGCATTGCCGGAGGCTCTTCGGGAGGATCGGCCGCAAGCGTCGCCGCCGGGCTGGGCTATGCCGCCGTTGGCACGGACACCGCGGGCTCCGTGCGGCTGCCCGCGTCTTATTGCGGAGTTGTCGGACTCAAGCCGACTTTCGGCCGTGTCAGCGTGCGCGGCGTGATTCCTCTGGCGTCGTCGTTCGATCATGTCGGCCCCATCACAAATTGCGTTTGCGATGCCGGCCTGGTGCTACAGGTGCTGGCTGGCCACAATCCAGACGACGCAACCACCGCCGACGTTCCGATCATCGACTACACGTGCGATCTGGATGAGTCCGTTCCTCCGCTGCGCATCGGCATTCCGCGCGCATTTTTCTTTGACGATCTCGACGCAGATGTGGCCGCAGCGGTCGAGAAGGCGATTCAGGTCTTTCGCGAAATGGGTTGCGAGATTCGCGACGAGGTTCAGCTTGAAGTTTCCACCGACCGCACGCTTTCGAGCGCCGAATCGTATGCCTATCACAAAGAATTTGTAGCGCGCTCGCCCGAGCTTTACCAGCCGGCGACGCTAGCGCGAATCAAGTCCGGAGAAAATGTGACCGAGGTCGATGTCGAGCCCGCGAAGCGGGAATTGGCCGCAATGCGCGAGGCAATTCTAAAGGTGTTCGACGACGTGGACGTGCTGCTAACACCCACCGTGCCAATTCCTCCGCCATCAATCGCCGATCTGAAACAGAGTCCCGACAAGCTTCGCCCCGCCGAACTGCTGATGTTGCGCAACACGCGGCCATTTAACGTGTGGGGAATTCCGGCGATTTCCCTGCCCTGCGGATTCACAAAAGACAGCATGCCGATTGGCCTGCAACTGGCGGGCGCACCGTGGAAGCCGGAGCTTCTTCATCTAGCAAATGCGTATGAGCACGCGACGGAGTGGCACACGAAAACACCGAGTCTATCCGCGTCCACGTAGGAAAGGACGCATTCGTCCGCCTGGTCAAGCTTTTCCAGAACGTCCATCCTCCGAATGTCATCCTGAGCGCAGCAATTCGGCTGGCGAAGCCGCCTGCTGCGCTCAGGATGACAAGGATTTCAAGGTAGCTAAGGAAGCGTGAGACTCACGAGTTTGATTCCACGGCCTACTCGGACAGTTAGTGCACCGTCAGGGGAAACCACGATCACGTGGTTAAGTACTAACTGACTGTTTATGCTGACGGCCCTTTCTTTGATCTTTCTGCCAGCCTCCGCGACAGAAATCGCGAGGCCAGCCTCTCTTAGCAGCTTGTCGGCGCGTATGAAAAGCCTCGTTGGTTCGGACGGATCGGAATTTATGTTCTGAGCTGACCCTCCTTGCCCAGAATTCGGAACAACATCGGCTGCTCTCACCTTAGCTACTTCCACGGCAACTCGCTGAGTATCCTCCGGCACCCCATCCTTCTGAAACTGCTTCGCCCAGTCCTCGCCCGCCTTTGCCGCCGCTTCGGCCGAATGAAAGTCCGCCACTATCGATCGCGCCAGCTCCTTCTTCAGCGCCATCGGGTGCGACTTCCCGCTCGCCGCATCTTGCTTCATCTGAGCAATCTGATCGGTGCGCACATCCGTCAACAGCTCGTAGTAGCGCCACATCATGTCATCGGAGATCAACATGATCTTGCCGTACATCTCCAGCGGAGGCTCGTGAATCCCTATCGCATTCCCCAGCGATTTTGACATTTTGTTGACGCCATCCAGGCCTTCCAGAATCGGCGTGGTCAGCACAACCTGCGATTCCTGCCCATAGGAGCGCTGCAGTTCGCGCCCAACAAGCAAATTGAATTTCTGATCCGTACCACCCAGCTCAACGTCGGCTTCAAGCGCCACCGAGTCATATCCCTGCGCCAGCGGATACAACAACTCATGCACCGCAATCGGCTTCTCTTCCTGAAAGCGCTTATGAAAATCTTCGCGCTCCAGCATCTGCGAGACCGTGTATTTCGCGCACAGGCGTATGAAATCCTCGGCGGTGAATTTTGAAAACCAGCGGCTGTTAAAGTCGACAACTGTCTTTTCGGGGCTGAGAATTCGGAACACCTGGGCCTTATAAGTCTTGGCATTCTGCTCGATCTGCTCGAGCGTCAGCGGAGGCCGCGTCGCCGAGCGCCCCGTCGGGTCGCCGATCATGCCGGTGAAATCGCCGATCAGAAAAATAACTGTGTGGCCGAGATCCTGAAAGTGTTTCAGCTTGCGCAGCAGAACCGTATGCCCCAAATGCAGGTCGGGAGCGGTCGGATCGAATCCGGCTTTCACGCGGATCGGCTTGCCCGTCTTAAACGAGCGTTCAAGTTTCGCGCGCAGTTCGGATTCCTTGACGATCTCCGCCGCGCCCTTCTTGATGTACGCCAGTTGTTCGTCAACCGGTAGGAAGTTAGCCATGTCGTAGTGATTATAACGACCGCCGGTAGAAGCTCAACGCCGCATCTCCCTGTTCTAGCTTTCGATATCGCCGTAATATGCCAAAGTCCGCGCCAGGATCAAATCGCTTCTCGTGCTCGGCAATGACCAACGCTTCGGTCGCAAGCACCTTCGACTCAGCCAGCGCTATCAGTGTCTTTGCATACTCCTCGCGCAGCCGGTAGGGCGGATCGAGAAACACGAAATCCGCAACCACACCGGCAGATTCCCATTGCCGAAGCGCCTTTGCCGTCTCAGTTTTCGCGATTGCAAAGCCGCCCGCGATCCCCGCCGTGATTCCCAATGACTTCAGATTCGCCACAATCAACTCGGCCGCTGCTTTCGCCGCCTCCGCGAAATAAACTTTCGCAGTTCCCCGGCTCAGCGCTTCTATGCCCACCGCTCCCGTGCCCGCATACAAGTCAAGCCAAGTCGTCCCCGATAGCGCATCCGGATTCCCCGCGCACAGTACGTCAAACAGCGTCTCCCGCAGACGGTCGGCCGTAGGGCGCACGTCCAACCCCTGCAGCGACCGCAGCGGCCGGCTCCGATATTGACCTGCAATCACACGCATATCTTCACTGCCGCGCTCCGTGACCTTCGATTCACTTCTTTCCGCAACCTCCGGCCACCGCGCGGTGTCTAACAGATAGAATACTTCCAGAGCATATTTATGCGGAATTGGTCCATCCCGGTTGGTCGTCTGTTCGGCATCGAAATCCGCATTCACCTCACTTTTTTGTTTCTGCTGGTCTTTGTCTGGGGCACCGAAGCCGCCACGCAGGATGCGACTGCAGCGATCCGCGGCCTCGGCCTGGTTGGCATTATTTTCGGCAGCGTCGTGCTGCACGAGTTGGGTCATGCGCTGGTAGCGCGTAATTCGGGCATGCAAGCCAAGGGCATCATTCTGCTGCCCATCGGCGGCATTACCGTTCTCGACGAAGCGCACGCCATTCCCGATCCGCTCAACGCCTGGAAGCGCGACATCCGCATCGCCGTAGCCGGACCGCTCGTCAACCTCGTCATTGCTGCAGTGGCGGCGCTCTTCTTGAGCGCAGCTAATCCCGGCCTCTCGTTGACCGCCAAGCCGCTGATGCATTCGAGCGCCCTGCTGCGCAGCCTCGTCTGGACCAACGTCTACCTCGGCCTGTTCAACCTGCTACCCGCGTACCCCATGGACGGCGGACGCGCGCTGCGGGCGCTGTTTTCGCGCCGCATGGACATGGTGCAGGCGACACAGCGCGCAGTTCGCATCGGCCACGTTTTTGCCATCCTCTTCATGATGGTTGGCATCCTGATCGCCAACTGGTGGCTGGTCATGATCGGCTTCTTTTTATTTGCCGGAGCGCAGTTGGAAGAGCGTTCCGCGGTTTTTCAATCCGTGCTGCAAAGCGTGCGGCTGGAGGAAGTCATGCTCACCGATTTCGCCACGCTCTCGCCCGCCGATACGTTGGAGGACGCGCTGGAAAAGGCCGTCCACACCTTGCAGGACGATTTCCCCGTTGTCCGCGGCAGCGACATGGTCGGCGTGATCTCCAAGCAGAAAATTCTGGAAGCACTTCGCGCCGAAGGAAACGGCTATGTACAGGCCGTGATGAACCGGATTTTCGACGTCGCCGCCAAACAGGAGTCCCTCGCCTCAGCCTTCCGCAAGCTCTCGGCGCGCAACCTGAGCATCATTCCGATTGTCGATGAGCAGCACCTGATCGGCATCGTGACCCTGCAAAATCTGATGCATTCGATGGCCTTACTCGCCGAAAGCCGCAAGCTGCGCCGCGCTGCGATGGATTCATAATCGCAGCCCATTTCCACCAACACCATCTGCCGCTTTTGACCCCTTACTCCTTTGTCATCCCGATCCCGAGCGGAAGTGGGCGTGGGATCTCCTCTACCCGGCTTCCACAGTCAACCACGCCGCAGAAATTTCGCGTTATACTTTTCCGGCAAAGCCCCCTGGGCCCATCGACGGGAGGAAAACATGTTGGAGACACTGTTCGCGAAAATCCAGCGCGTCACCGTCATGGTACTCGCCGGAATGTTGGTCATCGTCGTGGTGCTCTCCACCGCCCACCTGGGCGCGCTGATCGGCGAAGAAATCTGGCACTCACCACGCTTTCTTATCCCCGTGGACGGCCTCCTCGAGATCTTTGGATACTTCCTGCTGGTACTGATCGGAGTAGAGCTGCTGGAAACGCTGAGAGCCTATCTAAAGCAGGATGTCATTCACGTCCGCGTCGTACTGGAAGTGGCGCTCATCGCCATGGCCCGCAAGGCCATTATTCAGGAACCCAGCGCAACGCCAGGCTTGGCCATGTTCGGCGCGGCAGCCTTGATTCTGGCGTTGGCAGTCGCTTTTTACTTCGAGCGACAGACCGATAGACGTCAGCCGGAGAAATAGCCAAGGAAGCTCTAGCGGGCTGCTGAAAAATTCCGTAACGCTCTTGATTTCGGGTGGCGCAGCGTTTCAACGCTGCGATAATTTGCTTGTTCTCGATTCTGGCTTTAGCCGCTGCGGGATGGTCTCGCCACGCAAATGATCTCTTCAGCAAACTGCTAGCGTCCCTGAGATAGGCTAACGTACACTTCCTGCGCCGCACGCACAGCAGATCCAAACTCCACTTTCGCGCCAGTGAGGTCGGCAATCACGTGTTCCAGCGCGGCCAGCACTCCAACCGTATCGAGATAGTCGTAGTAACCGATGTGGGCGATGCGGAAGAGCTGCCCTTTCATCTCGGCCTGTCCGTTGGCCACAACCGCGCCAAACTGATCGCGGAAGCGCTTGCAGATGGCGTTCGAATCGGCTCCCTCCGGCGCGGCAACAGCCGTAAGCGCGGCGGCGGGTGCGGTCGGGGAAAATAATTTCAGGCCGAGGGCCTGCACGCCGGCGCGCGTCATGGCGGCGCACAGCTCCGCGTTGGCGATCAAAGCATCGCGGCCGGCACCGAGATCCCCATCTCCCATTTGCCTCACATAATCGAGCGCCGCCGCCAGCCCCGCAAACAGCGCCGTTGCCGGCGTGTACGAGGTCTCCGCCTTTGCCGCCGCTTTCCGTTCCTTGCGCAGATCGAAGTAATAGCGAAGAGACTTCGCGGTCTCCATGCGCTGCCACGCGCGCTCGCTGATGGCGCCATACGCAAGGCCGGGAGGAATCATCAGCGCTTTTTGCGATCCGCCGATGATGACGTCAATTCCCCAACCATCGACGTCGAGCCGCGTAGTTCCCAGTCCGGTGATTGCATCGACGACAAGCAGAGTGTCAGGTCGATCATTCTGAGAAGACCGCACCAGCTTTGCGATTGCTTCTATGTCATGCCTTGCGCCGGTAGAACTCTCGGTCCCCTGCACATACACGCATCGAATCTCGGGCGTGAGCTTGCGGCGAACTTCATCCAAAGAAAACGTCTCGCCATACGGCGCAATAACGGTTTCAACCGCGCAGCCAAAAGCCTTCGCAAGAGAAACCCAGCGCTCACCGAATTTCCCCGCCGTCATCACAAGCACTTTGTCGCCTGGAGAAGTCAGATTGGTGATCGACGCTTCCATGAAGCCGGTTCCGGAAGATGTCAGAACGAGCACGTCGTTCTTTGTGCCAATGAATTCCTTCATGTCGGTAAGCACGCGCGTAAATAGCGCGCGGAAATCGGCGGTGCGATGGTGCGCGCCATAAGCGGCCATCGCCGTTTGGGCGGACGGCAAAAGCGGCGTAGGGCCAGGAGTGAAGAGGCGATTCTTTTTGATCATTTGTATTCTCGAGTAAACAGGATATTCGATGCCGCGCGCTTCGGGGAGAAAAGTCAGAGGTATGAGGTGTGAGAGGGCTGAGGTGAGAGGTCGGAGGTTAGAGGTGGAGCTCAGTTCTCAGTTTTCACCACAAATCGCAGGCTAACCGAAGAGGGCGATCCGCGCGGTTCTTACCTCTGCAATCTGACCTGTCACCTCTGACCTCCGACCTCTCACTTCTGACCTCCTAGCGGTTCTATAATCCTTCCATGCCCCTAATTGACCAGATCCAGAAAGACATTGTGACCGCCATGAAGGCGAAAGAAGAGCAGCGGCTTTCCTGCCTGCGCATGGTAAAAAGCGCGCTCCAGTTGAAAGGAGTCGAGAAGATGGCGCCGCTCGACGACCAGGAATCGCAGCAGGTGCTCTCCACGCTGATCAAGCAGCGCAAGGATTCGGTCGAGCAGTTCACCAAAGGCGGACGCCAGGAAATGGCCGACAAGGAAGCCGCCGAGATCAAGCTGATCGAAGCCTACCTGCCGAAGGCCGCTGGAGAAGAAGAAATCGTAGCCGGAGTACGCGCAGCCATCATCGAAATGACCGGCCCGCTGACCATGAAGGACATGGGCACGGTAATGAAGGCCGCCATGGCCCGCTTCGCCGCCGCAGGCGTGCGCGTGGATGGGAAGGTGGTCAGCGAGGCGGTGAAGAAGGAGTTGGCGGAGAAGTAATACTATGCCGAGGTGGGCGTGTCGGTCGGACTGACAGCCAAGCCCACAATCTGTTGTTCGGTAATCTCGACAATTTCTGGATCAGGACGTTTGCTCGCGGAAGTTTCGTGCGGATATAGGTCGATCACCAGAAAGAAGATATTCTTATTGTTGACGACGACCTTAGGAAGGGGGTCGGTACCAGCCCCAAGTACGAATCGAAGTTGCTTGTCGCTCGTGTTGAAAATGATCAGGTAGCCGATCGATTCATTGAAATCCGATGTGTACTGGTATATCTGGCGAAAACCCTTCAGAATATACGGAGCGGACTTGCCTCTTTCCGGATTGAAGATCTTTGCATCAGCAATCAAGGGTTCGTTCGAATTTTGGCTTGATACGAGGTCAGCTTCGCCCGAAGCCGACTTAGGCTCAATAGTGAAGACGATGCCTTGCGAATGCAGGTATTCGTAAAGTTTGAGAGCAAGCCGCTTCTCGCCTCTCTGCGTGTCAGCATTCCATAAACCATACAAATCGTCGCGCCAGAACCATTCGCATCCGTGCTTGAACCGAATCAGCGTGGCAAGTACGAACCTAGGATCGTCTAAATGTTCGTCAATGTATTCGTAGAATGGTTCTAGATAGAGCGAGCGAAACTGATCGAGCATCTTGTCGAAATCGTCCCGGGGCACACATATTGCGCAAGGTTGGTCTTGCTGTGAATAGAGTTTGAGCACGCCATAAGCGATCGCCGCGGCCTCTTCTTCATTCTCGCCAACAAGTTCAAGCCCGTTTACCATCTTTCTAGCGGAGTCGCTGTAATCGGGGTAGCGGGCGATCAGACCGCTCACGATGCTCACGAACAGCGGATCGGAATCGAAGTAGACCCAAAATTGTCGAAGGGCATAGAGGAAGTGGTTCCAGTCGGTGGCGTTTAGGCGTCGAATACGTTTTTGTAGCTTGTACCGGAGATTCTGTAGGTAGTCCGCAGCCATCTTATAGGCTCAGCTTTATAGTAGAGATCTTATTGAAAGCTTCCTGCAGCCGCTCGATTTCCCGCCTGAAGTCCCGCCGCGCCTTGGCCACGGTCCCCATATAGTCAACGAGCTGCAAGTTCGACTTGCACCCACGACAGATAACTACATCATTCAATCGAATCTGTCGTAGTGAGGCTATGTTGAAAAAATGGCACTCCAAGCATTCAAGTTCCACTTTTATTGGATCGAGATCCACGAACCTAATTGTAAGATAGCAGGAACTCGAAAGGATACGTGCTCACTTCCCTCTTTGCCATTCTCGGTACGCTTCGCTCTTCCCGATCCCGCGCTCTTTGGCTACTTTCTTCAACGCCGCCTTTTCGTCCACGTTTTCTTCGGACATGATTTGCTTTACACGCTGCGCGATGCTTAGCTCGGAACTCGCGGCTCGCGGCTCGGAACTCTCCTGCTTCGCAATCAGCAGCGTAATTTCCCCCTTGACCTCTCCCCGCGCCTTGAGCTGCGCCAGCACTTCCGCCGCTCGCCCGCGCAGAAACTCTTCGTGCAGCTTCGTCACTTCGCGCGCAACCACGACGTGCCGATCTTCTCCCAAAACCTCGCAAACGTCGGCCAGCGTTTCCAGCAGCCGGTGCGGCGCTTCGTAAAAAACTTGCGTTCTCGGCGATTCGCGCACGCTCTCGAGCAGTTTCCGCCGCTGCCCGGATTTCGCCGGCAGGAACCCGCTGAAGCGGAACGAGTCAGTCGGCAGCCCGCTCGCCACCAGCGCCGCCAGATAGGCCGACGCTCCGGGAATCGGCACAACCGGCACATGATGACGAATCGCCAGCGTGATTAAGCGAAAACCCGGGTCGGAAATACCCGGCATGCCCGCATCGGTCACAAGCGCAATCTTTGCGCCGCCTTCGAGATCAACGACCAACTCGGCAGCCTTGGTCATCTCATTGTGTTCGTGATAGCTGACCGTGCGCGTGTGGATGTCGTAATGGCTGAGCAGCTTTTGCGTCTGGCGCGTGTCCTCGCAGGCAATCAGGTCCACTTCTTTCAGAATGCGAAGCGCCCGCAGCGTAATGTCTTCGAGGTTGCCGATGGGAGTCGCGACGAGATAAAGCGTTGGGCCAGATGCAATACTGCTGTGCCCCTCAGCGACGCTAGTCTTGGTTTCTGCCCGCATGCCGCAAGTCTAGCAAGAAAATGAAAAATGCTGACTACAAAGGGCCCACAAGAACCCGAATGAATCATTCGCTTTGTCGCGTGTTTCCCCCTGTGTATCCCCGTGGTTAAGGGTCTTCGGTCCGAAACACCCCGCCAACTGTTCGATTCGCTTTTTATTCGCGTCATGATAAACTGACCGAAATCGATGTGACAGCCAACACTTTTCGCTCCAGCCCGCGGGTGTAGGCTACCGGATTAGGCTACAAAGAAACGTGGAACCCGCAATCCGGAATCAATCTATCAGGAGCAGCCATCATGGCCGACAGCAAGACAGACGAGCGCAACAAGGCAATCGATCTCGCGTTTTCGCAAATTGAGAAGCAGTTTGGCAAAGGTTCGATCATGCGCTTGGGATCGAAGGAAGCAATCGTCCCGATCGCGGTGATTTCGACTGGCGCGATTTCGTTCGATGCCGCGCTCGGCGTAGGCGGTGTTCCCCGCGGACGCGTCATTGAAATTTTCGGGCCGGAATCCTCCGGCAAAACGACGATTGCGCTACAGGTAATTGCCGAAGCGCAGAAGAGTGGTGGCATGGCGGCATTCGTGGATGCCGAGCACGCACTCGATCCCGGCTACGCCAAGAAACTCGGAGTGGATGTGGATAACCTGCTGGTCTCGCAACCCGACTACGGCGAGCAGGCGCTTGAAATCACCGAAGCCCTCGTGCGCTCGAATGCGATTGATGTGCTGGTGGTCGATTCGGTTGCGGCGCTCGTGCCCAAGGCCGAACTCGACGGCGAAATGGGCGACAGCCACATGGGCTTACAAGCACGGCTCATGTCGCAGGCGCTGCGCAAGCTGACGGGAACGGTTTCCAAATCGCGCACTTGCCTCATCTTCATTAACCAGATTCGCGAGAAGATCGGCGTGATGTTCGGCAACCCCGAAACCACGACCGGTGGCCGCGCGCTGAAGTTTTATTCGTCAGTGCGCATCGATATCCGCCGCATCGCCGCCATCAAGGAAGGCGACATGGTCACCGGTTCGCGCACCCGCGTGAAAGTCGTCAAGAACAAAGTCGCCGCGCCCTTCCGCGAAGCCGAATTCGACATTCTCTATGGTGAGGGCATTTCGCGCGAAGGCGATCTGCTCGATCTGGCAGTGAATAACAACATTGTCGAGAAGTCCGGCTCGTGGTTCAGCTACAAGACTGACCGGATTGGCCAGGGCCGAGAAAACGCGCGCGCCTTCCTGAAAGAAAATAAAGACGTGCTCGCCAAACTCGATGCCGAAGTGCGCAAGGCGTTGGGGTTAATCCCGGCCACAGCAACTCCAGCCGCGCAACCCGCAGCCCAGGGAACGGCGAATGCCGCCTCGGCCAGTGGAAAAGTGGCAACCATGCCAACAGCATCGCCAGAAGCCGCAAAAGTCCCAGCCGCAAGGCGCTAGCAGCACTCACGTAGGGGCGGACGCCTTCGTCCGCCCCGCCTACTCCACCTCGCAAACCCAACTACCGCATTGCCATTCCTCTTTCCCACCGCATACAATCTAGGCTTTCCACGTTGGGGGGCCCGTGAAGCGCGTGAAAGCCATTTATCCCGGTTCGTTCGACCCGCCGACCAACGGCCACCTTGATTTGATCGAGCGCGGCAGCAAGATTTTCGACGAACTGGTCGTCGCCGTGCTGGGCAATCCCGAGAAGCAGCCACTTTTCAGCGTGGCCGACCGCCGCAAGATGTTGGAGGCGATGACCGAAGGTTTCGACAACGTCAGCATCGACACGTTTGACGGCTTGATGGTGGATTACGCTGTGCGCATCGGCGCAACCGCCGTCCTGCGCGGGATTCGCGCCATCAGCGATTACGAATATGAACTCCAAATGGCGCTGATGAACCGCAAGCTACAGCCGGGCATCGAGACCATCTTCATGATGCCGGCGGATAAGTATTCTTACCTCAGTTCGCGGCTTGTGCGCGAGATTGGGCAACTAGGCGGAAAGATTGACTGCCTGGTGCCGCCGCTCGTGGCGCAAAAGCTCCGCGAAAAAATGGACGTGGCGCATAAGTTCGCGCACAATAACGACTCCGCCAGCCAGGAACGCAGCACTCCAGCACACGCAGCCAAGCCCCGAAGAAGGAAATCATGAGCGCAGCAACCAACCCCATGACCCACCCCATCCGCCTGACGGAGCGCATCAATCGCATTGAGCCTTCGGCCACCATGGCCGTGGTCGCCGAAGCCGATAAGCTGCGGCAGCAAGGCATCGACGTCGTCGACTTCGGCGCGGGCGAGCCGCACTTTGCCACGCCCCAGCACATAAAAGAAGCGGCCATCGCGGCCATCCAGTCGAATTTCTCGAAGTACACCGCCGTCGGCGGCACCATCGAACTCAAGGATGCCATCGTCCACCGCCACGCCGTCGATTTCGACTCCGACTACCGCCGCGAGGAAGCCTGCGCCTCCGTCGGCGGCAAGCACGCGTTGTTCAACGCCATCTCCGTTCTCGTCGACCACGGCGACGAGGTCATCCTCCCCGTTCCCTACTGGGTTTCGTTCAAGGACATGGTTCGTTACGCGGGCGGCAACTGCGTGCTGCTCCATAGCGACGAGTCGCAGGGATTTCGCGTCACCGCGGACATGGTTGCGCGCCTGGTCACGCCCAAAACCAAGCTCATCATTCTGAATTCCCCCTCGAATCCTTCAGGGGCTGTTATGAGCGCCGCCGACATGACTGAAGTCGTCCGGCTGGCCCACGAGCGCGGCATCTGGGTGATTTCCGACGAGTGCTATGTCTATCTGAACTACAGCGGGCAGCGTTTTTCTGTCGGTTCGCTGCGCGAATTCCGCGATCGCTTCCTCGTCGTCGGTTCGCTCTCGAAGACTTATGCCATGACGGGCTGGCGCCTTGGCTACACGCTCGGACCGTCCCCGCTCATCGCCGCCGTGCAGAAGTTGCAGAGCCAGTCCACGTCGAATCCCACTTCGATTGTGCAGAAGGCTGCGGTCGCGGCGCTCAAGGGATCGCAGCAATGTGTGGAAGACATGCGCCAGGAATATATCAAGCTGCGCGACCACGTGGTCAAGGGATTGCGCTCAATCCCCGGCGTGCAATGTACCATGCCCGAAGGCGCTTTTTACGCGTATCCCAACGTGTCGGCCTTCTTCGGACGCAGTGGGATGAACTCGGCCTCCGACATCGCCGGCAAGCTTCTGCGTGAGGCGCACGTAGCCACAGTTCCCGGAGAAGGCTTCGGCACCAAAGAGCACATTCGTATCTCCTATGCCACGTCAAAGGCCGAGTTGGATCGAGGTCTGGAGCGCATGAGGAAGTTTTTCGGAGGGCTGTGAGCAATTCATCTTTGAGACTAAAGGTCTAATGTTTAAGTCAGACCTAAATGGTCCATTGAACCGAACCATATTCGTCGTCCTTGGGCTCATGATTGTTGGTTTTGGGATCGCTTCGCTCCAGCACGTCGGCCTCATGTATCACAACTGGTGGAAGGAAGCGGTCTTTGGTCCCTTCGCAATCATCATTGGGATTGTTTTCATCGCCTTGATGTTTAAACTGGGATCTCTAGAACGTGATGTGAAAAAACACCCCCGTAAATCGGCAAAGCACATCCATCATTGATTTTGGACCTGTAGTTCCGAACGCGCCCGATGATCCAACTCTACCCACTCCTGATGTCGCCCGCCTTCGACCCGCGCCCCTGGGGCACACTCGATCTCGCGCCCATCTATCCCAACCAAAGGTTCACCGAGAAGATTGGCGAGTCCTGGCTCACCGGCGACAACTGCGTGGTCGCGAACGGCCCGCTCGCCCGCCGCACGCTCGCGGACTTAAGCAAGGAATTCGGCCCCGCGCTCGTCGGCACAGCTGCGCGCGATCCACACCGTTTTCCGTTGCTGCTGAAGTTCTTATTTCCGGCGGCCAAGCTTTCCGTTCAAGTTCATCCCGACGACGCCACCGCCCAGCGCTTCGGCGAGCCCTGGGGCAAGACCGAATGCTGGTACGTGGCCCACGCTAAACCCGGATCGCAGATTGCGCTCGGCCTCACGCCCGGAGTTACCGTCGCTCAGTTCGCGCAAAGCATCGAGGAAAAACGCGCTGAAGACCTGCTCCACTGGATCAACGTCTACCAGGGAGAAATGATTTACGTTGCCGCCGGTACTGTGCACACGCTCGGCCCCGGCTCGGTCATTGTCGAAACGCAGCAGCAGTCCGACACAACCTATCGCCTCTACGACTACGGACGCCCGCGGCCTCTAAACCTTGAGCGCGGATTGGCCTCTATCAAAGAGCGCGTCGCTTCGGGCAAAGTAATCCGCCCCGCACCGACGAGCATCGATGGCGGCAAAAACCGTCGCTCTTCGATGATCGCCGCGCCCTATTTCACCGTTGATATGTTCGAACTCAAGGACACGCATGAATTTTCCACGCGCAGCGAGTCTGGCAAGAGCGACGACTCCGACAAAACCTCCGTCCAAATTCTGGTTGCCACCGAGGGCTGCGGCATCGTGGAGACCCCAGGCCTGGCTCCCGTAACGCTCGCCAAGGGAGACGCAGTTGTCATCCCAGCGTCCTGTAGCGAATTCTCAATCCGCCCGCAATGGTCAGTCGAATTCCTGAAAGCCTACGTCCCCGGCAGAGTTGTGGCCGAACCCGCGACTCGTCTGTAACCACCGACAAGAACCAAAGCGTCGCCCTCTGCGGAGAAGAGCCGCTCCAGAAACGAAGAATCGGCATCCAGCGGCGTGAAAGATCCGCTCTTAAGGGTGGAAGAGCCGGCCTTTAGGCCGGCGTTCGAGGCCAATCGCGAATGGGCTTTAGCCCCGGCGTTAGCAGCTGCACATCCTCGTCGCATCCCATTGGATAAGAGCATGAAACCCCAAAACTGCGGGGAGCACGAATCACTGGAAATCTCGGTAGTGGTGCACTGCACCACTACCAAAATCTCGCATGAATCGCCGATCCCACAAATCCGATAGAACCCAGCCCACTCTTTCATCACAATTTACTCGTGTCCCACATCACAGACTTCCCCATCCCATCCACGCGAAAATGGCTTGGTTGGTGGCACAAGGTTGAAGTGTGTCCGGCGTTCAGCATGATTCTCGGCGAGGAGACAGGCAGTTGCCTCTTGACTTATTCATTGCCTCGAAGGGCCTAAGAACGATGATCCAGACGGGCCATGACACAAGAAGGGACATAAGTCATTACTTGTTAAGACTTTGCATCTAAGCCCCATCGGCTCAAGACTTTGGAAAAATTGCCTCCCAAAGTCTTGATTCCAAGAGACCGGGGGAGGGGGGTACCCCCAAGTGAGCCCGACAACAGTGAAGAACGCTCTTTCCAGCCCACGCTCAACTGCTGCCACAACGAAATTTATTTCAACGGGCCGTCCCAATTTGGAACTCGTTGGTCTTCCGCAATAATGCGAAACGACGAGCAGCTCGGAATTCCCAGACTGATATCATTCCGACGATTATGAATGCTTTCAACTCCGCGGAAGAATATCTGCGCCTCTCCGAGCGCTATCGCCAGATGACCGACGAGGAACTGCTGCTTCTCGTCCCACAAAGCTCCGAGTTAACGCCCTCCGCCCAGCAAGCGCTTGCCAACGAGGTTCGCTCACGCGGACTGAAGCTAGAGATCGAAGACGAGAAGCCTTCGGCTCCGCCGCCATTCAAGCGGCCAGCTTTCACCGAGCACGGACCGACGGAACTTAACGCGGACGGCTCCGACCCTCTCGACTCCGATTCTTCCGATGACGAGTACGACGAAGACCGCAAACTGGTCGAACTGCGCACCGTATGGAGCGCGCGCGACGCGCTCAAAGTACAGGAGATCCTCGACGGGGCAGGGATTCCTTTCTTCATGGGTCCGGAAAAAGCTACCAGCGTGGACAGAGTGACCTCGAATTTCGTCAACGGTATCAGCGTGCAAGTCATGCAAGTCGGGTTGCCATGGGCTAGAGATGCGATGCAGCACTGCCAGCCTGAGGACGATCCGGCTCCGCAGAAAGATGAGGAAGCCGGTGAACTCGTGGTGCGCTGTCCTAAATGCCAGTCGGAGGAAGTCGTGTTTGAAGGTGGAACCTCCACGCTGATCGTTGCAGGCGATGACCCTTCGCAAAAATACAGATGGAGCTGCGATTCGTGCGGGCATCAATGGGAAGACGATGGCGTCGCAGAAGAGGAGTGAAAGGAAGGGACCACTGCGAGACAACGAACGCGGCGGCTCAAAAACGAGTAGGGAAAGTCTTGTACCCACTCTAAAATGAGTTGTGCCCGCAACACCCATGCCAGACGAGATCGCACCCGCCGCCGCTCTTATTCGCGCCTCGCGCCTGGTCGCCTTCCCTACTGAAACCGTTTATGGCTTGGGAGCGAATGCTCTCGACGCGGAAGCCGTAGCCCGAATCTTCGCGGTAAAGCGCCGGCCCGCGACCAGTCCCCTGATCGTGCACGTGGCATCGATTGAGATGGCTAAGTCGCTAGTCGCGGAATGGCCCGAAGCGGCCGAGCGCCTGGCAAGGAAATTCTGGCCTGGTCCGCTAACGCTGGTCCTTCCAACGCTTCGTGCGGATCTTCCGTCTGCGTCAGCCTTCGCGTTAGCAATCCCGGCGATCGTCACGGCAGGACTCGACACTGTTGGCTTGCGCATGCCTGCGCATCCAATCGCTCTGGCGCTGATCCGAGCAGCTGGTGTTCCTCTCGCCGCGCCCAGCGCCAACCGCTTTACTGAGCTGTCCCCTACCACTGCAGAGCACGTCCGGCGCAGTCTCGGCAATGACGTCGATCTCATCCTCGATGGCGGCGCGTGTCAGGTCGGAATCGAATCCACGGTACTCTCGCTGGCTGGACCACGACCAGTCCTGCTTCGCCCCGGGGGTATTTCCCGCTCAGAGATCGAATCTGTCATTGGCCCTATTGCCTCCGCGCAAGAGGCCCTTGGACAAGAAGTGCCAGCCGGAGCGCATCCATCGCCCGGAATGCACGCGCGCCACTACAGTCCTCGCACTTCCTTATTATTGGTATCGAATGGACGGTTGCCCAAACACGGCAAAGGAATCTACCTGCAACACGCCTTTCCACCCAATCGCACCGATATCAAAACCATCCAGATGCCAATTGCAGCCGCCGATTACGCCGCTGTTCTCTACCAAAGACTCCACGAGGCCGACAAAAACAACGTCGATTGGATCGCCGTAGATGTGCTGCCAATCGAGCCCGAATGGGAAGCAGTGCAAGACCGCTTGCGCCGCGCCGCGACACCAGAAACAGAGAAGAACCAGTGAATAAGAGCTGTCTCGAAAGGTTGCGCCAGAGCATTGAGTTGAGTTTGTTCGTGTTGTGATCACATCGACGGGTCGGGAATTATCCCCCCCCCTACTGCGGTCTTTTGGAATCAAAGACTTAGCGGTGCAACTGTCGCCAGATCTTTGAGAAACAAGGACTTACGCTAACATACTTCAAAGTCAGCGACTTAGCAGCTATTTGAGGCAAGTTTTTCGGCTGAATCCTTCCAGGGCTTCCAGGTCTTCAAGAAATAAGGTGTTACAGGAGGGCCGGCCCTCTTAAGCGTGTGGCCGCCTCAATTCGACTCGGACCGAGATGCTTGTTGGGACATTCGGACCGCGAGGAGATCATATATTCTCGCCAAACGCGTGGCGATCGGCTCTCGACTGACCCCGCCCCGGAAACGATCAGAAGGTGAAACGCCCCCCGACTGTCGGAGCAAAGTTGTTGTCGTGATATAAGGGACGCCGGGGCCATGAGGAATGGCGATGGCCAGACCGCCACTCACGTAAGAGTACGCAAATCCCGCAAAACCGTCGAAACGCTTGGTGAAGTGATGATCCGTATAGAGCGACACCTCATTGAGAGTGCCCGCGCAGGAACTGCGGAAACCGGCTGAGGCCGAGCAGGCCGGCGGAAGACGGAAGTCGTTCTGCCGCTGTTGATACCAGGCAAAAGTGAAGTCGGTTTTGCTGCGGTAAGTGTACTTCGCGCCCGTCCACCAGATATTCACCAGCTTCTCAGAATCAAGATTGTTGTCTTCGACGCCGCTCATGAGGTAACCGCCCTGGTCCGAGGCGCCAACGCCCAACGGGTTCGCCGGATTGTTCTGCCAGATGTATTCGTAGCCGGCAAAAAACTTGATTGTCTCGAGCGTATATTTGGCCGCGACCATGACTGCGTTGTTGTCGGTCACAATGCCATATACGGTGTCGTTCGGGTCGATCAGATTGGTCCCGGTGATTTGATTTGTGTTGATGCTGTCGGTGGTCAACTGATACGGAGCCGCCAGACTCTGAGGCCCCAGCAAGGGGTTCAACACGCTGATCGCCTGGTTGTAATGTTGGAAGACGAAGTCGGCTGAGAACTTGGTGTAGGTTCCGCCGAGGTCGAATCCGTAGGCGTTGTTATGCGCCGCTTCTGGCGTACAGGGGGAAGCTCCGGAAACTCCAGCGGCAGCACTCCAGGTTGCGGAGGCGGAGTAGCAGCCGGCAGAACCGTCGGCGAATTTATACATCGCGCCGAAATGGACCGGGCCGTAGGTGATGCGGTACTTCACGGCGTCATCCCAACGGCTATCCTCGGTGTCGCCGCCGCCGGCCATCGTTCCGTTGTATCCAATGTAGGAGAAGGCATACGCTCCGCCCGCCGGATCGTACTGGAGCATCGCATCGGTGCCGAGAGAGCGCTGACGACCGAAGGTCAATGTACCGAATTGTGTGGACGATATACCGCCATAGTATTCGTCATTGAAGGGTTGGCCGGCGCGCGCGCCGTCGATGGCGATCGAGTAGCTGCTCCGGGGAAGGCCATTGTTGATGATGTCGGTTTTTGACGCGTTGGCGAGCAGGCCGGACTGCGGATTGATGCCGGTTGAAGCGTTGAATACAACGTACCAGCCGTGTGAAAACTCTTCCTTGCCCCTGATGCCGAAACCCGTCTGCGACAGATTGTTTGGTGCGACGAGGAAGCGATGTTGATAGCCGTTTCGGTTCACCAGAGATTCGCCTTCATAGTTATAGCCATTTTCCGGCAAGCCGTGGCTGACCCAGCCGACGCCGACGTCATACGCACCGTACACCGTAATGCCGTGCCAGGTCAGCGTGCAATCGGTGGTGGCGAACTCGTGGCCGCTCGCGCAGGCGTCGGGGGCCTTCCGCTGCATCTGAATGTCGACCGTCGCCTCCTGGCCAACCGCCAAGGTTATTCCAGCGCGCGTTTCATCGCCGAAGCCTGATTTTGCCGCTCGAATCGCGAAGAGCCCTGGACGCAGGCCGGACGCCCGATAGTGCCCCGCGCCGTCAGTTGTGATCGTGCGCGTTCGACCTGTGCCGGCGTTCATGATTGTCACCGCGACGTCGCGGAGGGCTGCACCGGTTTGGTCCGTCACCGCGCCGGAAAGGCTCGCTCCCGTTTGGGCCTGAGCGAAGGTTAAGGATGACGAAAGCAAAAAAACAACCGCTGCGATAAACAGGTAAGCCTTGCGCATTTCGACCTCGGAAAATCACTGGTTTGGGACAGAAGCCGAAAGTGTACATGAGATACGATTCTATTGTCCAGAAATGTACGATATAGTCTTTTGTGCCACGATCCCGTGGGCTAACTTATGCGGATGCGACGGAGTTGACCGAGAACTTCGATGTCGCTACGATTGCGTCCCATGCAGAAGAGCAGCAAATCCGAAGGGAATATTGAAGGCCCGCTCAAGCTTCGAGATGCAGCTTTGCAACTGGGGATCAGCTTTCCAACGATTAAGCAGTGGATTTACAAGAAGAAGATTCGAAGCAACCGGACAGCTGGAGGACACCATCGTATTCCGCAGAGCGAAGTGGACCGATTGCTTTTCCGAACCCGTGGCAAGACCGAGCGGCAACGCAAAGAAGAAGTCCGGCGGGTGAGTGGCCGGAATCAGCTAGTGGGAAGAATTGAGTCCGTGCAAATTAGCGGTTTGATGGCTGAGGTCAGGGTTTCAATCGGTGTTCAGCAAATTACATCGATCATCACGGCACGCTCTGCCAGAGAAATGCAGCTCAAGCGGGGACAGACTGCCGCAGCCCTCATAAAGGCTACCGAAGTAATGATCTTGCGGGTTTGACTCATGAAAAACCGACTCTTTTCACACGTGCTAGTCGTTCTGCTGCTGGGTGCCGCACTGGCGCAATGCCAGCAACTCAGGATTCAAACGGAGGGCGGAAAACAGACTGTGTTGCCGAGGTCGGACATCGAGTCCTTGCCCCACGTAAAGGTTGCAACTCATGGATCGGAGCATAACGCCACCTTCGAGGGCGTGGCATTGAAGACAGTTCTCGAAAAGGGGGGCGTTGAGTTCGGACACTCGATGCGAGGCAAGCGGTTAGCTTCATGTCTTCTCGTGGAAGCTGCCGACGGCTACAGTGCCGTCATCGCCCTTCCTGAAATTGACCCCGACTTTACCGACAAACAAATTGTTCTTGCCTTCTTGCAGGACGGAAAACCGCTGGATGCAAAAGCAGGGCCGTACCGGATCGTTATCCCGGATGAAAAGAGAATGGCTCGTTGGGTGCGACAGGTGACGACGTTGAAAATTGTGGATGTGCAGTGAGAACGAGTACGCAAGAGGCAAGATCGTGGTCTGGGTGCCCAAGGACTCTTGGGCCCACGGCTGACGCCGTGGGCTGTATTCTTACGCCCTTCGCGGCTGACAATCGGAGATATTGTTCCGCCCCAAGTTGGAAATTTGAGTTCTCACGCACACACTGAAGCCCCCGTCTTTATTGGCCCTGGGCGGCACCGCTAGGGCCGTGCCCGATGAGATGGCTTCTAACCTCTCACCACTCCTGGCACTCGCACCCGAATCGTGTGCGGAACGCTTCTTAGTTTCGCCAGTAACTCATCGTCGCAGGATTGATTGATGTCGTAGATCGCGTAACCAAGATTCCCGCGCGTATCCAGCACCTGCCGCTCAATATTGATCGCGCGATCCGCCAGAATGTCGTTGATCGCACGCAGGATTCCCGGCACGTTATGGTGGATGTGCATCAGCCGGTGCGATCCCGGCTCATAATCCAGATGGCAATGCGGCAGGTTCACGCTCATCAGCGAATTGCCGCTGCGGAAGTAGTCGATCATCTTCGCCGAAACAAACTGTCCAATATTCTGCTGCGCCTCTTCCGTGCTGCCGCCTACATGCGGAGTCAGAATCACATTCGCCAGGCCCTGCAGAGGACTCGCAAACGCTCCGCCGCTCTCCGGTTCCTGCGGAAACACATCAATCGCCGCTCCCGCCAACTTGCCGCTCTTCAAATGCCTTGCCAGAGCCAGATGATCCACGACCATCCCCCGGCTCAGGTTAATCAGGCATGCTCCGGGCTTCATCGCCTGAAATTCTTCTTCGCCAAACAGATTCTGATTCTGCGGCTTGCCATCGACATGCAGCGTCACCACATCCGCCGTCTCCAGCAGTTCGCGGAAACTCACCGCCCGCGCATTTCCCCGCGCCAGCACATGCGTTACATCGTGAAACGTCACGCGCATGCCCATCGCTTCCGCCAGGTCCGAAACCTGCGATCCGATCTTCCCGTATCCCACAATCCCCAGCGTCAGCCCGCGCACCTCGTGCGATCCCGCCGCCGACTTGTTCCACTCTCCACGGTGCAAGCGAGTGCTCGCATCGAACGTGCGCCGCATCAGCAGAATGATTTCGCCCATCGCCAGCTCGGCCACCGACCGGCTGTTCGAATGCGGATCGTTGAATACGGCAATTCCGCGATCGCTGGCCGCTGTGCGGTCGATCTTATCCACGCCAATGCAGAACGCCCCCACCGCTACCAATTCCGGCGCCGCCTCCAGCACCGCCGCTGTTACCCGCGTCTTCGAGCGCGCGCCGAGAATCGCCGCCCCGCGCACTTTTTCAACGAGTTCGCGTTCCTCGATCGCTCCCTTCAGCGACTCGACCGCAAAGCCGGCTTCTTCAAATTGCGAAGCCGCGACCCCACTGATGTTCTCCAGCAGCAAGACTTTCAAAAGTCCCTCCCGAGGCCGATAAGATCAAAGGGAATTATAAAGGTCTGCTTTGCTATCCACTCCAAACGGACGATAATGTCGGCATGGCAGGCCTCACCATCCTCCAGGCATCAGCTCCCGAGCAGATCGCGCAAGCGCGCGAGTTATTCGTGGAATATGCGGGATCCCTGGGTTTTAGCTTATGTTTTCAAGATTTCGAGGGGGAGTTGGCTCAGCTCCCCGGCTACTATGCCCCGCTGGCAGGACGGCTGCTGCTAGCAGAGTATGACGGCCAACTCGCCGGCTGCGCAGCCCTCCGCGAACTGGAGCCCGGCATCTGTGAAATGAAGCGTCTTTACCTCCGCGCGGCGTTCCGAGGAAAAGGCCTGGGCCGCGTCCTCGCCGAACACCTCATTGCCGAAGCCAGACAGATCGGCTACAACAGAATGCGTCTCGACACGGTCGAGCCGGTTATGCGAGAGGCTGTAGCCATGTATCGCCGACTCGGCTTCCGCGAGATTCAGCCCTACTGCAAAAATCCGATCGCCGGCGCTCTTTACATGGAACTCAATCTTTGACTGTTCGCTAGCCCGGCAGGTTTACGCCGCTCACAAATCCCCCCAGATGTCCCGTCAAAGCAACCACCGCAACCACTACCGCTTCGAGAACCCCCTGAGGCGCGGGAAGAGAAGAAATCGATTTCTTCCATTCCGCTGAGCGCGCCCAAACCACCAGCCAGATAAGGACCGCCGAGCAACATCCCAACAGCAGGTGCATGAGTAACAACCCTTTCAGCCGCTGCCCTTCGAGCTGCCACTGCCACGCCACCAACCCCGTGGCCACGACTGGCACAGACGTGACAGCCGCCGCCCAGAGATTGAACTCCGCCGCCACTTTCAGCGCCGGTTTCTTGCCCCAATGGGCCAGCACGTCGCAGAGCACTCCCGCCTCAAAAAGCGCGATCGGAAAATGCACAAGCACTACATGCTGCGCATGCCTGGCAATCAGCACCGATTTTGGACCGAATGGACTCACGTGCTCTCCTACTCGACGATGACCTTGCCCGTCATCTTGGGATGGATCGAACAAAAGTAAGGATAGGTGCCGGGTTTGGTCAGGGTGGTGGTGAACTTGTCGTCCGTGTCGAGCGCCTTCGACTTGAATGCGAGATCTTTGCTGACGACCGTATGCGGTATGTCATCTCGATTCGTCCAGGTAATCGTTGTTCCGGCTTTCACCCTGATTTCTTGCGGCGTAAAGCTGAAGTTATCAATCTTCACTTCGGTGCTCGATGAACCTGTGCCCGACGAGGTCGCTTCCGCAGCCGCTGCCAGCGCGCTACGCTCTCCCGATGTTGCAATCAAAAGCAACGCCATGACTCCCAACACAAAACCGAACTTATGCACGACTTCCCCCTCCTTGAATGTGATTTAAGTAGGTGTGAGTGAAATGAACAATGGCTATTCCAATGTTGAGTCGGTCACGGCCAAGGCATGTTGTTTACGAACAATGTCCACCGACGTCAGTCCCAACATTGTCCGCAACTGTTCTGCTGGAACCTTCATCGGCCCTGGTGATGCCGCCGCCCCCGGCTTCGGTTGAGGAAACGCGGTCGAGCATGCCGTGTGAAACGTGACATGCCCCTCCACTTTCTGCATCGTCTGGTGAATGTGGCCGTTCAGGATCGTCACCGACCCAAATTTCTTCAAATATGAGAGGGCTTGCGCGCTGTCGTCCGTCCCCCAACCCCAATCCGGATAGATCGTCCACAGCGGAATATGCGCAAAAACAACGATGGGCGTGCTGTGCGAGAGGTGCTGGACATCGGCCTTCAGCCAAGCCAATTGCTCGGCACCCAGGGATCCCAACCCACCGGCCTTCAGGTTCATCACATTCACCAATCCGACAAAGTGCACGCCGTTCTTATCGAAGCTGTACCACCCCGCTCCGTTGGTGTTTTTCCCGTAGCGTTCCCTGTACTGCGCGCCCTCATCCTCCAGCACGTCATGTTCGCCGGGAACAAAGAACACTTCTTGCGGCCGCGCCGATTTCAAAATCTGGTCCACGGTGTCGAACTCTCCGGGTTTCGATAAATGACTGATGTCTCCCGTGTGCAGCAAGAACTCCGGAGCCACTGGCAGCGCGTTGATCTTCTCCACGGCCGCTTTCAGCGTTGCGACGACATCCGTGTTCGCAGGCTTGTTGAATCCCATATGGCTGTCGCTGATCTGGACGAAGCTCAGTTGCCCCCTGGCGTGCTTGGCACCGTATGAGTTCAGCGCGAACGATTGCAGCACTCCCCCCTCAACCACACACAGCGCGCCCGTGCCGGCCCAAGCCATGCATTTCAAAAACCCTCGCCGGTCAATCCCATCGTGGTTGCGATTACTCAGCGTCCGGTCATCTTTTTCTTCAGCCTCCGCCTTTGCCATTTTCCTTCTCCAGTCCGGACCTTCACCCCATCCGCGCCTTAGAACTCGCCACCGGCGGAGCGTCAGTTGTCCAACTGTCATGTAAAACTGCGGTGATTCGGATTTATTCCCTGGAAAGTTTAGGTGCATTCAAAAACAACAGTCCCGTGGCCGGGAATGGAGATGAGAGTTTTCGGTTTACTCTTAGGGCCAAACGCCCTGGCAGCTGCTTCGCCCCGAAAATGTTACAAATATATGGGGTTGCCGGGACAACACCACCCGCCCTCCGTGAATCTTTCAACCGCACCCCATCATCTTTAGTGCTTTGGAGGGAATGAAAAATGGCACCAGCTTTGGAGGAAGTAAAAATGGCTCATGAATTGCCCCCGCTGCCGTATGCATACACGGCGCTCGAACCCACTATCGACGAAAAGACCATGCATCTGCACCACGACATGCACCACGCCGCCTATGTCAAGAACCTGAATGCGGCGCTCGACAAGCATCCCGAATTGCACAAGAAAAGCCCCGAGGATCTTCTGCGCGACTTGAATGCTATCCCCGAAGATATCCGTGGCGCGGTCCGCAACAATGGCGGAGGTCACGTCAACCACACCATGTTCTGGCAAATCATGAAACCGAATGGCGGCGGCGATCCTTCCGGCCCTATCGCCGACGTAATCAAGAAGACCTTCGGCGACTTCAAGACTTTTCAGGAAAAATTCAACGCCGCGGGCGTGGGCCAGTTTGGCAGCGGATGGGTCTGGCTCGCGGGCGACTCCAAGGGCGAAGTCAAGATCATGTCCACGCCCAACCAGGACAGCCCGATCTCCCAGGGACTTCACCCCATCTTCGGCAACGATGTCTGGGAGCACGCCTACTATCTCAAGTACAACAACCGCCGGCCGGAATACTTGCAAGCCTGGTGGAATGTGGTCAATTGGGAAGAAATCAACAAGCGCTTCCACGCCTCAAAGAAGTAGTTAGTTGACATGTGCGGGGACGGGGTTCAAGCCCGTCCTCGCCCTCGCATCCCGCAGCCTTCCTCGATCAAGCATTAAAGTTCCATTAGCTTCTCGATCCTAACCAAAGCCTCCCTCCCTTCGTAGCTGGACCGACGCTCGATCTCCTGCCGATAATGCGGACGAGGGGTGGGACCGCATGCAAGCCAACGAATACGATCTTGTCGTCATCGGCAGCGGCCCCGCCGGCCAGAAAGGCGCCATCTGCGCGGCTAAAATGCGCAAGAAGGTCGCCATCATCGACCGCGATCGCACGATCGGCGGCGTCTGCGTTCATACGGGGACGATCCCCAGCAAAATGTTTCGCGAGGCCGTCCTTTATCTAAGTGGCCTTCGCCAGCGCACTTTCTACGGGCGCGGCTACGTTCTCAAAGACCGCATTGAGATGTCCGATCTCATCTTCCGCGCCCAGTCGGTTATGTCGCGCGAAGTCGAAGTGATTAAAGCGCAGCTTCGCCGCAACTACGTCACCACGCTCTCCGGAGATGCCCACTTCGTCGATGCCCACACGATTGAGATCAACAGCTCCGATGGCAGCCAGCAAATTCACGCCGAGCATGTCCTGATCGCCTGCGGCGCGCGCCCCGCGCACGACGACGGGATTCCAATCGACAACAAGAGAATCTTCGATTCCGACCAGATCCATTGCCTGGAAGAAGTTCCCCGCGAACTCATCGTCGTCGGCGCCGGTATCATCGGGCTTGAGTACGCCTCCATGTTCGCCGCGCTCGGCGTCAAGGTAACACTGCTCGACCAGCGCCCCACGCTCCTTGATTTCGTTGACCGCGAAATCATCGAGAGCCTGTGCTTTCAGCTGCGCCAGCTTGGCACCGTCTTCCGCCTGGGAGAAAAAGTCGTTTCCGTCGGGATCGACAACGACCGCAATCAGGTTTTTGCCAAACTCGAAAGCGGCAAGATCGTCCGCGGACAAGTCCTGCTCTATTCCGTAGGGCGCCAGGCCAACAGCGACAAGCTCAACATCGCTGCCGCCGGCATTTCGCCCGATGGCCGGGGCAAGCTCGTCGTCAACGACAACTATCAAACCAGCGTCCCGCACATTTACGCCGCCGGCGACGTCATCGGCTTCCCCGCGCTCGCTTCCACTTCAATGGAACAAGGACGCTTGGCCAGCTGCCACATGTTTGGCAAGCCCAGCAAGATGGTCTCGAATCTGATTCCTTATGGAATTTATGCCATCCCTGAAATTTCCATGGTCGGAGAGACCGAAGAAGAACTGACGAAGAAAAAAGCGCCCTACGAGATTGGTCTTGCCCGCTACTCCGAGTTAGCCAAAGGACAAATGCTCGGTGACGAACAAGGCCTCGTCAAGATCATCTTCGACCCAGATTCGCTCAAGCTTCTCGGGGTCCACATCATCGGAGACCGCGCCGCCGAAATCATCCACATCGGCCAAGCCGTGCTGGCCCTGGGCGGCACCATTGAATATTTCCGGGATACCATCTTCAACTATCCGACCTTGGCCGAAGCCTTCAAAGTTGCCGCCCTCGACGGCTTGAACAAGCTCTGAGATCGTAGCGCCGTCGCTTCGCAGCGGCTCTCGTCCCCAACGCGCGTGTGCATTCTTTGCAAGAAAGCTGCTTTTTCGGCGAGATTTCGCGAGGAAATCTACGCCAATCCCCGATTGACAAGGGGAAGGAAGTGCAGCATACTTGCCGCCGGTCGACGCTCTTGCGGAGCCCTTGGTCGTCCCGTACTCCCAAAAGGAAGGTGTTCCCGTGAAAAAGTCTCGCTTGTTTCCAGTCCTCGCTTCCCTGTCAATCGTTGCCTTCTTTGTTTGTGGGCAATTGGCGCTAGCCCAACAGAACAAGTCTCCCTTCCGCGTACAAATCATTCCCCCGAACCACGCACTTGGGGTGCAGCCTCAAGCCAACGGCGATGGCCAATTGTGGCTGCAAGTAGCAGGTTTTGCAGCTCTGCCGCCGATGGATGGCACCGGCGATGACGAGTGGCCCTGTCAGCCCAACGTTGGCGCGAATGGTGCGGATTGCGCAAGCATTGCCACAAGCGGATTAGTCATCGGTTCCCTAGCCCATACCTGGTCATTCGCCGACTGCGACGCTTCTCTGACGACCAGCACAAACTGCGGTCAGATCTTGTGGGTCTACCAGGACGACATCGGGTCTGGCGACGTTAGCGTCACTCTCACGGCAAAACAGGGAACGGGCTATGTTTTGTCCACCGGTACGATTGACCTCGGTCCCGATACCGCCCCGGTCGGCTCGACAGTAATCTTTTCTTATGACACTGCTTTTGGCACCAAGGGGGAAACGGGAAAGGGCAATGGATACTGCGCCGGAACTAAGAGCACTTGCGTTAACCCTCTCAGCGGCGTACCTATCAACATCGAAGTGACAACAAAAGTTGGAACCTCCCTACAATTTTTTAAACTCATGAAAACCTTCAGCATCGTCCTACAG
The DNA here is from genome assembly GCA_963804075.1 of uncultured Acidobacteriaceae bacterium. GTDB lineage: Bacteria > Acidobacteriota > Terriglobia > Terriglobales > Acidobacteriaceae > Acidiflorens. The sequence continues at coordinate 66,405 of CAWDPB010000013.1, forward strand.
TAGCCGGACGACCATGCTGTTTGGCGTGCCCTGCCCCATCCTTCGTATTCACGCGTCTCGCGAGGGGTGGGGCCTCTAAGTTACGATATCCACTATTATCGTCGCGGACACAGCTATCACAATTGCAGACGGGTCAATCGTGGCTCGCATTTGAACGGATAGCACCGCCCTGGCCCTTAATCCTCCGCCCCCTGTTCCTCCATTGTCCCTGGAAACGGGGTGTCGGCAATTGTTCCTCTCCTGTACTTTGTGTGCGAATTCTTCCCATCTCGACACTCGTGTCTTGAATAAACTTTGCCCCTCTCCGCCAACGCCTGCTTCCGCGGAATCGAAATCCAAGAATGGTATCGGATTCTCAACACGCGATTGCAGCCGTACTCATTATTCTCTAACGAGATCATGACCTTCGTGCCTTGCGGCTTGACGTTCGTGTTAATACGCTCGGGAAAGAGTCGCTGACATTGTCGAGCCCGTTGAAAGTGAACCTATCCAGCGAACTCAGGAGTTTTCATCTATGGCTTCTGCCGCAAAACTTGCAATTGAAGTACCCACTTCCATGCCCAAGTTCGCAAATCCTGCTCCGCTTGGCCTCGCCGCTTTCGGTGTCACCACGGTCGTGCTCAGCAGCATCAACGCCGGTTTCCTCCCAGCTGAGGCCACCGCCGCCGTTGTCCCTCTGGCCTTCGCTTTTGGCGGAGTCGCTCAACTTATTACCGGCATTCTCGAATATTCGAACGGCAACACCTTCGGCACCGTCGCCTTCACCAGTTATGGCGCCTTCTGGTGCTGGTATTCGCTTCTCGTCTGGACCATCGGGGCCGGCTGGCTAAAACCTCCTGCTCCATCGGGAGTCGCCACCGTCCTGTTGATGTGGGGTGTTTTCTCCTTCTATCTCTGGATCTGCACCCTGAAATCCAACAAGGCTATTTTCACAACTTTCCTTCTTCTCTGGATGACATTCTTTCTGCTCGCGGGCGGCGATTTCGGCTGGGCACCGGGCAAGAAGCTTGGTGGCCTGGTTGGCTTGGCCACCGGTGTCGTCGCACTCTATGTTTCCTTCGCGGAGATCCTCAATGCCACCTTCGGCAAAGAAGCTCTTCCCTTAGGCAAACCGCTGGTCCAGTAAAACCTACGGCAGGCTCGCGTAATGAATCCGCGAGCCTGCTCATTTTCCTCTTCTAAGGCTGCACCCCTGTCCTCTGCAACATAGACTGCATATCTGCCTTTTTGACCTCTGCGCTTGACCTCCCTACCTTGACACTTCCCCATGCACCCGGCTAAACTCCCTCACCAACGCGGCTTTTCGCCCATCCGCCGCTTGCCACTACCTTGCACCCAAACAGGAGGCCCCGTGAATCCCCGTCATCTCTCGAAGTTCGCTTTCGTCGTCTTCACGCTTCTTTCGTCCCTGGCTTTCGGCCAGCTTCAGATCGGTTCCTCCAACACGGCCTTCGCCGACCCACCGTGCCGCATCCCAAGACAACACCCTGCAAAGTTGTTCTTTTCGAGGGTTACAAATTCGAAAATTACACGCCGCAGAATTTCCCCTACACTCCACCCACGAGCTGTCCCGGCCCCTGGGCCGCAGTCGTCCTCGAAGCCGATTTCTCCGTCACTAAAGGCATCCAGTATGACCGTACGGCCAACATCTGGATCGGGCCAACGAACATATATTTCGGCACAACTTCCGAGCCTGACCCAAATAACGCCCGCCACTGGCATGTCGAGCGCGATCTCACCACCTATTCTTCAATTTTCACGCTGCCCAGACAGGGACGGTTATCTGTTCAACACTTACAACACGCAATATAACGGCCTGCTCCACGGCTCCGCGACTTTGTATTTCTATCCGCTCGCGCCCCATCAGGTCGCCGCCTAGCGCTGCTGACGAGGTCATCGGCTTTTCCGGCAGCTCCACCGGAGGCACCGTCGCCCTCGGCACGCCAACGACACTGCTTGAGCAAACTCTGACTTTCCCCACCAACATTGAGAGCATGTTCTTCGACGTATTTGCCCAGGGACAAAGCACCGACGAATTCTGGTACAGCTGCGTTCCCAACGACATTGCCGGCGAACTCGACGACTGCGGCAGCACCGCCTTCCGCGAATCCGAAATCACTATCGATGGCACTCCGGCTGGCGTCGCTCCCGTCTATCCCTGGATCTTTACCGGTGGGATCGACCCTTACCTCTGGATTCCGATCCCCGGCGTGCAGACTATGAACTTCAAGCCCTACCAGGTCAACCTCACGCCTTTCGCCGCAATGCTCAACGATGGCAATCCGCACACGATTGCGCTCAGCGTGTTTAATGCCGACATCTATTTTTCTGCGACCGCCGCGCTCCGGCTCTATCTCGATGCCAAGTCCACTCAGGTCACTGGAGCCGTCACTACCAATACTCTGACCGTCCCCAATCCGACTATCGTCGAGAACCTCAATACCAAAGCTAACGGTAACATCATTGGAACGGTCAGCACCAAGTCCGGCCACAACTTTGAAATCTCCGGATACGCCAACACCTCGCATGGCCTGGTCACGACCACAGTCAAGCAGGACATCAAATTTTCCAACCTTCAGTATTTCAAGGACACCAGCACGCAATTCGAGCAGAACATCACGCAAGGAACGACAGTCCATTCGGTAGTCACGTCCAAAACTCCAACCGGTACCACCATCACTACCGTCAATCACGACTGGCCGCTCGTGCTCGACATAAACTACATCGTTGCGCCCGATGGCTCCGCTACCGAAACCACCACCAGCAATCAGTTTTTCGAAGGCGACTCGGCTGCACGCCGCAACGGCGTCGCCACCACTTTCGGTGAGAACAGAAATCGCGTTATTACAACCGATACCCTCAACTTCGATTCCGGCGGGAACTTCACCGGCAACACGAACATGTCGAGTTCACAAAACTACTTTGCCTCCGATTCGACCGGCTATTGCTACAGCCGATCCTTAACGGCGGCCGGCAACGTCCTGACCGGCATTACGGATGGCGTCGGCTGTACCGGAACCAAGTAGTAGAAAGTCGTAGATTAGCGGAAGTATAAAGATGAAAAAGCTCCCGGCGAGCAGCAATGCATCGCCGGGAGCTTTTTGAATCCGTTAGACGTGGCCTTTGCCTTTGCACCTCTGCAATCAAACCTCGAACCTCCGACCTTCCTGCTCTGACTTTCCTGTGCACATCGTGTGCAAATGTTTTATCGCCATTCAGCCGCACTCTTGCCGATTTTTTCGATGCTCTCTAAACTCCGCGTCCTGCGCTCTCTTCGTGTCGAGTTCAACGTGCCGCTTCGCGACAAACCTCGCTCTCATTTCCATCCCGGAATTCCACCGGCTGCACCAATCATGTGGTATTGACCTCCGATAATTCTGCGCGTACAGTCGCACCACACATAAACAAAATGCCCAATCAGGAAGCTTCAAGTGGTGAAGAATCATGAACGAAAAGAGTGCTTGGAATACTTATCGCACGCGATTCCTCGTGCGCGCCCGTCAACTTAAGCAGCCCCTCATATTCACGGATTCTCTCGGCCGCGAACATTCCGGCCAACCTGGCGACTACCTGGTTGAAACCTCCGATGGCATCCGTCGCATCACCAGCCGGTTTCTCTTCGAAGACATCTACGTGCCGCTCGATCACGACTCCATCGTTCCGCCAGCAGGTGTGCAAAAACCTCCAGCATCCCATGAGGTAAGCCGCCCGGTTGCTCGGGTCGCGCTCGAGGAGCGCCTCCGGGCCACCGCCTGAGTGTCGGCAAACTCATTGCATAGACAGGATTTGCGACATCACGCGGGAGCGAGGGTTTTCAATCTGGTGACCCTTAGCCCATAAGAGCCACAATATATTGTGATTTTGGCTTGACACGTACTACCAGTGGGAGTACGTTAAGCATCCCAAGAGCATTTTTTTATAGACCTCCTCTTAAGGAGGCTGAGGCAAGAACAGGGGCGAGCTTGAAGTTGAGGTGACTTCGTGTCCGCCCTCCGAACGGGCAGCATCCTCCCCAAAGTGGATGTGTTTCTGCGGTGACTTTCCCTTGGCCTGGCGAGGTCCGGTTTCACGTCAGGCATCCCCTAAGGGGAATTCATCTCAACGGGTCCTGCGGTGAGATCTGCTCCTGTGGGTGCAGTTTTTTTCCGCGCGTTTTTTTCGCAAGAAGATTCTTGCGATCTTGGTTTTTATGCTGAGGAGCCCGATGGAAGACTTAATCGAGATCGTTGCCGCTTCGTTCGCGCGTCACGGCATCAACTTTACGGATGCCGCTGCCCGAGCTGCGGAGCGTACGAACGAGCCCGCTCCGGCCTCGATGCCCGCCGAGACCACCGCACTGCCCGAGCATAACTTCCGCCGGATATTGGAAGGCGATCCCGCCCCATAAGGCGCGATCACCGGAGTTTTCCGAAGTCACTGGACCTGTCTGATCCTTGAAAACGTGGGGTGAGTGCGATCGCCAAACGCTTTGGCCTTGGCGTCGCATGGCTGAATTTATTGTGGTCTTAGATTTGCGTGGCGCGGGGCGTAAGTAATGAGAGTGCCCCAGCTGCGGAAGGCTGAAGTTTCATTAACCCAGTCGCGCACTGGGGATAGGAAGAGAAGAATAGGACCACCGTGCGGGTTCTGGCGCGACCTTGGCACAAGATCAATTCATTACCGCCATCATCTAATTAGGAGAAGGAAATGCCCGAAGTCAAGGACTCAGCAGTGCAGGGAAAAGACCAGCTTAAAGCTCAGGCCCCCGTCAGCAGCGTCACCACCAACAAGAAGAAGGCTCCCGGCCTCGCCTTCCGCCGCCTCTTCACCAAGCCCGGCGTCTCCTCCTACAACGACGTCGAATGGGAGCTGCGCACAGCCTCGATCACCGACGCTCAGGGCAACTCCATCTTCGAGCAGAAAAACGTCGAAGTCCCCAAAGACTGGTCCATGACCGCGACCAACATCGTGGCCAGCAAATATCTCCACGGCCTTCAGGGCACCGGCGAGCGCGAAACCGGCGTCCGCCAGCTCGTCGCCCGCGTCGCCGAAACCATCCGCGACTGGGGCATGAAAGATGGATATTTCCGCTCGGCCGATGACGCCGTCATTTTCCACGACGAACTCGTCCATCTCCTCATCCGCCAGTACGCGGCTTTCAATTCGCCCGTCTGGTTCAACGTGGGTTGCGACCGCATCGAGCCCAACTCCGACGCCACCAACTGGCATTGGAACCCCGCCACCCAGCAAGTGGAATTCGGCGTCACCGGCTACACGCGCCCGCAGTGCTCCGCCTGCTTCATCAATTCGGTCAAAGACTCGCTCGACTCCATCCTCACTCTGGCCAAGACCGAAGGCATGCTCTTCAAGTGGGGCAGCGGCACCGGCACCAATCTTTCTCCGCTGCGCAGCTCCACCGAAGTTCTTTCCGGCGGAGGCACCGCCAGCGGTCCGCTCAGCTTCATGAAAGGCTTCGACGCCTTCGCCGGCGTCATCAAGTCCGGAGGCAAGACCCGCCGCGCCGCCAAGATGGTCATCCTCAACATCGACCATCCCGATATCGTCGACTTCATCGAGTGCAAGCAGAAAGAAGAAGCCAAAGCCCACGCCTTGGTCGCCCAGGGATACGACGGCTCGCATCCCGATTCCGACGCCTACAGCTCCATCTTCTTCCAGAACGCGAATAACTCCGTCCGCGTCACCGATGACTTCATGGTCTCTGTCATCCGCGACACCGAATTCTCCACCCGCTCGATCGTCGATGGCCGCATAATCAACACTTATCCCGCCAAGGAGCTGCTCGCAAAGCTCTCCGAAGCCACATGGAATTGCGGCGATCCCGGCATGCAGTACGACACCACCATCAACCGCTGGCACACATCGAAGAACACCGCCCGCATCAACGCCTCCAATCCGTGCTCCGAATACATGTTCCTCGACGACTCCGCCTGCAACCTGGCCAGCCTCAACCTGCTGAAGTTCGCGCCCAACGGCACGTTCGACGTCGATGCCTATCGCCACGCGGTCGATGTCATTATCACCGCGCAGGAAATTCTCGTCGACAATGCCGGTTATCCGACGGAAACGATCGGCCGCAACTCGCACGACTATCGTCCGCTGGGCCTGGGCTACGCCAATCTCGGAGCGCTGCTGATGGCTGCCGGTCTGCCCTACGACTCCGACGCCGGCCGCGACTACGCCGCCTGCGTCACCGCCATCATGTGCGGAGAAGCCTATCTCCAATCCAGCCGCATCGCCGAGCTGTGCGAACCGCTGGGCCCGGCAACAAGCACGGTTCAAACCCGGCTCGGAGTTAGTAAGTCCGAAAATATGCCCGGAGCCGCCTGCCCCGGCTATTACCTGAACCGCGAGCCCTTCCTGGATGTGATCCGCATGCACCGCGCCAGCGTCAATAACATTGGCACTGCCCGCGCAGGAGCAGACACATCCACCCGCTCAGCCGAACTAAGCTCCGCAGCCGCACAGCTGACCGATCTAATCGCTGCCAGCAAGCAGTGCTGGGATGAAGCTCTTTCTCACGGCGAGAAGCACGGCTACCGCAATTCCCAAGTCACCGTTCTCGCCCCGACCGGCACCATCGGCTTCTTCATGGATTGCGATACCACCGGCATCGAGCCCGACTTAGCTCTGATCAAATACAAGAAGTTAGTCGGCGGTGGCATGATCAAGATCGTCAACAACACCGTGCCCAGCGCGCTGTTCAAGCTCGGATACACGCACGACCAGGCCGACGCTATCGTCTCTTACGTCGATGCCACCGGCACCATCGAAGGCGCGCCGCACATCAAGGACGAGCATCTCCCCGTCTTCGATTGCTCCTTCAAACCCGCCAAGGGCACACGCTCCATCGCCTACATGGGCCACCTGAAGATGATGGCGGCCGCTCAGCCCTTCATCTCCGGAGCCATCTCCAAAACCGTCAATCTCCCCGAAAACGCCACGGTCGAAGATATCTCCGACGCCTACATTCAGGCCTGGAAGCTCGGTCTGAAAGCAGTCGCTATCTATCGCGACGGCTGCAAGAAGGCGCAGCCTCTCTCTGCCGCGGGAACGAAGACAGCGAATAGCACCGGTGCGGAGCATGCACCTTCGCCCGCTGCCGTTGAATCCGACGATCTCAACGCGCCGCCACGCGCCATTCGCCATCGCCTGCAGGAAGAACGCATGTCGATCACGCATAAGTTCAACATTGCCGGCCATGAGGGTTATCTCACCGTCGGCCTCTATCCCAATGGAGAGCCCGGCGAACTCTTCATCAAGATGGCGAAGGAAGGTTCCACCGTTTCGGGCCTGATGGACAGCTTCGCGCTCGCCGTCTCCATCGCGTTGCAGCACGGAGTTCCGCTGCGTCTATTCTGCGATAAGTTCGCGCACACACGCTTCGAGCCCAGTGGATGGTCCAACAATCCCGACATCGGCTTTGCCAAGTCGATCATGGATTACATCTTCCGTTGGCTCCAGGTCCGCTTCCTAAGCGGCCAGCAGCAACTTCTGTTCGATAACCTCCGTCCGAAGTCGTTAGAGATCACGTCGCACCCGCTGAAGGACGATCGAAGACCTGAACGCCTCCACCGAATCCCGAACGACTAACGATCAACGACCAGCGACAGGCTATAACCACGCTGCCGATGCTCTCGCCGGAATGATCGACTTAGGAGACGCTCCCAGCTGCTCAGTCTGCGGCAGCATCATGGTAAGAAACGGCAGCTGCTATAAGTGCATGACCTGCGGATCGACCAGCGGCTGCTCGTAAGTGTGGTTGCATGGTTGTATTCTGGTCCCAAATGGTTTGGCACCACATAGATTTGTGTAGTGCACCCCGCAAAACTAGACAGCTGGGGCCATGTTTGAAGTGATGGTTTGGGCAAGGAACTGGGCACGGTATTCGTGCGGGGTTCTGCCCCGAAGTCCGCGGTGCGGACGGTCGTGATTGTACTCCTCGATCCAGCGGGCGATGCTCCGCTTGGCCTGCTCGAGGTTTTGATATTCGTTGAGCCATACCTCCTCTTCTTTTAAGCTGCGATGAAACCGTTCGATATAGCTGTTGCCCTCGGGATGGTTGTAGGCCGTGCGCCGATGGGTAATGCCCAGCCGGTTCAGAGTTTCGACGTAACGGGCCGACGTAAACTGCGTGCCGTTGTCGGTCGTCAAAGTCAAACCCATTCCACGAGGACCGAAAGGCAAAACCTCCAGGACAGCACGGTTCAGCGCCGCCAGAGCTTCTTCGGTGCGGCAACGCAGACTCAAGTCCCAGCCCACGATGTCGCGCGTGCAGCAATCGATGACCGACACCAGATACGACCATCCCACACTCGGGCCCGCCCAGACCTTGGTCATGTCTGACTGCCAGACGTGATTCGGAAGCGGCGCTTCCACCTTGCCCCAGTCCTTGCGGCGCGAGATCTGAAAACGGCGCTGCCGCACCAGCAGCCCGCGCTCCCGCATCACGCGTAGTGCCCGTTTGCCATTGACCACCAGCCCGTGATGCCGCCCCAACCACCAGGCCACACGACGATAACCGTACGCCGGTTTCTCGCCGCAAGCCGTGATGATCTCCTGATCGTGCGAGCGATCCGCACGGCTGGCGTGTGGTTGCCGCCGATAGTAGAGGCTCGACCGGCTGATCTCCAGTGTCTCGGCCACCAACTTCGCTTCGTTACCCTGGGCTACTAACTCCCGTGCCGACGAATGCGCTTGCCCGCAGCTCACTCGCCCAGCACGTTTTTTAGTATTTCGATCTGCAAGTGCGACCGGCCCAGCGCCCGCTCCAGTTGCTTAATCCGTTTTTCCTGCTCCACATCGGGCCGCGCGGCTGCGCCTTTCCCCCCAAGCGCAGCCTTGGCTCCTTCTTCCACTTCATCTTTCCAGCGATAGTAAAGAGTGGGAGCGATCTCGTACTTGCGGCAGGTCTCGGCCACATTGCCGCTCTTCAGTCCTTCCAGCACAATCTGCCACTTCTCTTCCGGGGTTCTCTGCACTTTCGGCTTTCGCATTCTCGCCTCCTGGCGGAGGCCCCAAGCCTAACTAACTTTCGTGTCCAGTTCTAGCAGGGTGCACTACATACCTGTACCTAACAAACGACCAAATCATCATTGATCATCTAGTCGCGGACGCTCAGCGGGTCTATGCCGGCCAAGAACCTGCGACCCTGAATGATGACGTTAGCTTTGTCAATCGACTGATGACGGAACCGGCAAAAGCGCTTGCACTCCCCTCAATAGATATTCAAGCCAACAGAGAGGAATACCGCGACCGCCAAGATGAAGATGAGGATTTACAGCAAACCTGGCAGCGCAGTTGGGCGAAGGTAGCATACGACGACGGCCTGGATGAACTTACAAAAGTCAATATCGCCCTGAAGTACATCCGAATACTCGGCCAAGTCTTGCGGAATTTCCCAGGCGTCCTCCCGGGAGAGCAAAAGACCAGACTAGCCAAGGAGACGTACTTGCTCGGACTGCGGCTATTAGGAAGACTTCTTTTGTTGACGCGCACAAACCTCGAGGGGATGCGCAGCTATTTTGCCGAGCTAATTCGTGTTAGAGAGGGCATAGAATCTACTCACGAGTTAGAGCGGTCGGCCGACGATGCTGTGATCTGGATGAGTAGGGGGTGCGCCTACGGAATAACGAAGCGAATCTCGAGCTCTGTGGGACTCGAAGACCTGGAGTTGACATTTGCCGCCGTCAGAGATCTTCTGGGCTCTGACTGGCCATCCGTGTCGCTGACTGATCTATCTATCAAGCTGGACCACTTCAAGAGGACTCCAGAAAACGATCTAAATGCGCTCCAAAAGACGCTTAAGGATAACGCTTTTGCGAGCGGAATTCTCCGCCAGCTGGTCGCAGATTACCTTTATTTACATTGCTCCGATACCAGAACGCTCCAGCGGCTGGCCTCTAGATTCAATATCAAGATCGGACCGGAATACCTGACCGGCAAGAGCGTCAAAATGCTCAAAGAGCACGTACCCTCTGATTAGATCGGGGCCCCCCCCGGCTGCGTGGGAACTTTTAGCGTCCCATTTCGGGAAAATCCGTCCCTGCATCCGCGTACGCCGGGCGCCCCAAATTGAGTTTCCAATATCATGCCTGTCAAGCCCCGTTTGACCCCCCGGAAATCCCCGAACCCCTTTCCCCTGTTGCCTTTGCACGCCAGTACGCATATATGTGTATTGCAATAAATATTTTGTTCGCTTTTAGTTCGCTTTAAACACACCCCCGATCTTTCCCTTTTTCATCGCCAGTTACCGTCACCCACGTCACGGACTTTCCGTCCCGTCGGCGCGAAATTCCCCTCCAGATAGATGGGAGTGAGGGTCTGCCCAGCGTCGGCCACGACCCTCCCCGCAGGCCCAAGGCGGCCCAGGACTTGGAAGGAATTCCCCGCTAAAGTCTTGATTCCAATAGTACAGCCCTACTTCTTGTCCGGCTTATCGACTTGCAGGTTGTTCGTGACCGCAAAAACGCCGTGGACACTGTTGGCCTGGCGCCGGCAATCTGTTTGTCCATTGGCGAGCGACCGCGCCTTCAAGGGTGATCCGGCCGTTGTTCACGATGATGTGAATCGGGGGCACGGCGCGAAGCCGGTATGGAGCGAGGACGCAGTTGCCGTAGATGGCACGGTAGGTGGCGCGGCGGATGCGGTCGTCGCCGGGCGACGGGGGCAAGATTTCGATGTTATTGACGACTCTCTCGACACCTTCAATTTTCTTCACGGCGCTTTCGGCGTCGGACTTGAGCGAGGGGAGCGCGACCTGGCCCAGGAGGGTGACGGTGCCATCGGGATCGACTTTGTAGGCGAGGTTGTCGAACACGCCGTAATACGGCAGCATGACGAGTTCGTGGCGAACTTCCTTAGTGATGCGATCGATACTCTTCTGATCGAGCGGCTGGACCGCCTTGCGCCTGGGCGGCGGCGAGAGAATGAGAGCGACAAGATCAGCGTGAACGCGAAAACTGCGGGAAGAGACTTTTTCATAGTCAACTGCCTCCTGAGGATGGGAGTTGGAAAACGCTTGACACCGCTTGGATGCGGTTATTTAGACGCTCGAAACGCGCTGAGGGTGCTTTTAATCCTTTACAAAGGCCGGGGAAATCCCGCATCTCCGGTAGGAAGAAAGCTGCCGGAGCGCGAGGCGACCCGATCGGGCCAACGCGTTTTCGTCTCCGCCCTGCACCACGTCCAGTTCCTGCGCGGACAGGAGTGTCCGCGCCACACAGGAGTAAGCACTCTCACTTGCTTTAACCAATCCGTCGTCAGGCGTTCTTCGGTTTGCGGCGGCGCTCGCGGAAGCCTTCGATCAATAGATAAAGGACGGGGATGAAAAACAGATTCAGGATCGTGCTCATGATCATGCCGCCGAAGACGGTGGTGCCGACGGAGTGGCGGCCGTTTTCGCCGGCACCGGTGGCGACGACCAGGGGAACGACACCCATGATGAAGGCAAACGAGGTCATAAGGATGGGGCGGAGACGGATGCGGGCGGCTTCAACGGCGGCGTTGAGGATCGGTATGCCGCGCTCGCGGAGCTGCTCGGCGAATTCGACGATCAGGATGGCGTTTTTCGAGGCGAGGCCGACCAGCATGACTAATCCGACCTGGCAGTAGACATCGTTTTCCTGGCTGCGGAGCCACTGGGCGAAAGCGCACCGAGCAGAGCCATGGGAACGGCTAACAGAATGATGAAGGGGAGCACGAAACTTTCATATTGCGCGGAAAGCGTCAGATAAACGACCAGCGTTCCCAGGCCGAAGAGGATGAGCGTGGTCGATCCGGAGGCTAACTCTTCGAGCGAAATTCCAGACCATTCATACGTGTAGCCCTGCGGCAGAACCTTGGCCGAGACCTGTTGCATCGCGTCGATGGCTTGGCCGGAGCTGAATCCAGGCGAGGCGGAGCCGTCGATTTCAGAGGAACGGAAGAGATTGTAGTGATTGATGACCTGAGGCGCGGTGCTTTGCGTGACGGTGACCAGATTTGCAAGCGGGATCATGGCTCCGGAGTCGGAGCGGACGTAGTACTGGCCGATATCCTTCGGATTGGAGCGGAATTGTTTGTCGGCCTGTACGTAGACGCGGTAGGAACGGTTATTGAAATCAAAATCGTTGATGTAGGACGATCCCATGTACACGCCGAGAGTGTCGGTGATCTGGCTGAGCGGGATGTGGAGGCTCTTGGCCTTTTCGCGATCGATGGTGACGACATACTGCGGGTCGTTCGCCGTGTAAGTGCTGAAAAGTCCGGTTACGTCTTTTTCTTTGCGCCCACCGGCGGCACGGATGAGGTCGTGGGTAGTCTTGTCGAGATCCTGAAGCGTGTGGGCGCCCTGATCGAGGAGTTCGTACTGGAATCCTCCAAACTGACCGAGGCCTTGCACGGCAGGCGGTTCGAAGGGAATGACGAAGGCGCCGGAGATTCCAAAGAGCGGGCCGCGCAGGCGTTTGATAATGGCGGCGGCAGAGTGCTCCTCACCTTTGCGTTTGCTGTAGGGCTGGAGCGGCAAAAAGACCAAGCCGGCATTGGGGGTTGCGCCTCCGAAGCTGAATCCGGCAATTGAGAAGGTGCCACGGACTTCGGGAATATTTTTTGTGATGGCGGAAACCTGCCGGCCGATGTCGCGTGTGTATTCGAGCGAAGCTCCCGTGGGAGCCTGGATGGCAACGATGAGATAGCCTTGGTCTTCGTTGGGGACAAAACCTTGCGGAACGTGGCGGAAGACGAGGAAGGCCAGGCCGAGTCCGAGTACGAAAAGAATGAGCGCAACGGCTTCAAAGCGGAGAAACACGCGCAGGGCGTGCACATAGGTGTTGGTGATGGCGGCGAGGACGCGGTCAACCAGTTTGGAAAACCGATTCTTTTCTCCGTGTAAGCGGCCGAGCAGCAGGGCAGCAAGCGCAGGTGACAGGGTGAGAGCATTGAAGGCGGAGATGGCGATGGAGAACGCGATCGTGAGCGCAAATTGGCGGAAGAGGATGCCGGTGGTACCGGGGAAAAAGGCGACGGGAACGAAGACGGCGATGAGAACGAGCGAGGTGGCAATGACGGCGCCGGTGACTTCCTTCATGGCGTCAACAGCGGCTTTGATCGGGCTGGGCTCGCCCTCTTGCAGGTGGCGCTCGATGTTTTCAATCACGACAATCACGTCATCGACAACAAGGCCGGTCGCGAGAGTAATGCCGAAAAGCGTGAGCGTGTTGATGGAGAAGCCGAGGATCTTTATGAAAGTGAAGGTACCGATGAGTGCAACTGGAGTGGCGATGAAGTGAATGATCGTTGTTCTCCAGTCGCCGAGAAAAGTGAAGATCACCAGGATGACGAGCAGGATGGCGGTACCGACCGTGAAAACAACGTCGTGGATTGACTCGCTGACGGCGTCGGTGGTATCGAAGGCGATCTCATACTTCATTCCTGGGGGGAAGCGCTTGGCGAGGCGATCAAGCTCGGCGACGCACCGTTGATGGACATCGAGCGCGTTGGCGGTAGAAAGCTGGGTGACGGCGATGCCGACGGCTTCGCGTCCGTTGTAATCGAGGTCGTTGGTGTAATCTTCAGCACCGAGTTCGGCGTGGCCGACGTCTTTGAGGTGGACGAGCGTACCATCGGCATTACTTTTGAGGATAATGTCATCGAACTGCGCTGGCTCGGAAAGACGACCGACAGCGCGCACGCTCATCTGAAACTGCTGACCCGGCATAGAGGGCTGGGCACCGACTTGTCCGGCGGAAATTTCGACGTTCTGCTCCTGGAGCGCGTTGACCACGTCATCGGCGGTGAGAGAGCGGCCAGCCATGCGAACGGGATCAAGCCAAAGACGCATGGAGTATTTGCGCTCGCCGAATAGGAGCACGTCGGCGACGCCGGGGACGCGCTTCAGGCTGTCTCGAACATAGACATCGAGGTAGTTACTAATGAAGAGCGGTGAATAGCGGCCGTCGGGTGAGTAGACGGCACCGCCGAAAACGAAGTTTTGCGAGGTCTTGGCAACGGTGATTCCGATTTGCTTGACGGCTGCGGGAAGGCGCCCCGAAGCGGTGTTGACGCGGTTCTCGATGTCGACGGTGGCGAGGTCGGGATTGCGGTTGAGATCGAACGTGGCAGTAATGGTGCTGACGCCGTCGTTGGTGCTGGATGAAGTGATGTACTTCATGCCCTCGGCGCCGTTGATCTGCTGCTCAAGGGGCGTTGTGACAGCGGATTCGACGGTTTGGGAACTGGCTCCGGTGTAGACGGCAGTGACGCCGACCTGCGGCGGGGCGAGATCGGGAAACTGCGCAATGGGCAGCGTGGGAATGCAGGCAGCGCCAGCAAGGATGATGAGCAAGGCGCAGACGGTGGAGAATACTGGGCGATGGATAAAAAAGTTGACCATTCGAAACAGTTCTCAGTTCTCGGTTCTCAGTTCTAGATCCCTCGCGCTTGTAGCTTGGAACTGGCACGAGCTGCTTGTACCCGCGTTTTCGTTGATTTAGCTGCTGCTGGTTTCTTGTGGCACGACCGGAATGCCATCGATCAAAAACTGGGTCCCGGAGATGACGACTTTGTCTCCCGGCTTGAGGCCATTGAGCACGACATAGTCGTTAGCGACGATTTGGCCGACCTGGAGCGGCTTTTGGTGAACCACATATCCACCTTTTTGGTCGGGCTCGGCGACAAAAGCAAAATACAGGCTCCCAATGCGCGACACGGCAACAACCGGAACCACCGGCTTCTCGGCGGTGCCCCACACGACTCGAGCGCGAATGAATTGGGCGGTGCGCAAAGCGTCGTTTGAGTTTGGAATCTGGGCTTTCGCGAGCACGGTCTGCGTTGAGTTATCGACCTGCGGCGAAATGAATGTTATGCGACTCGATGCGAGCAGGTTGCCGGAGCCATCGACGATCTGTACGGGGAGATTCATCTTCAGATCCGCGGATCTTTCGATGGGTACATAGATGTACGCTTCCAGGCTGCCAGGGCGATCCACGGTAGTGAGCTGAGTGGTAGTAACGACACGGTCGCCAACGCGGACGGGTACATCTCCCACGATGCCGGCGCGCGGAGCGACGACCTGGTAGTAATGCAATTGCACTTGCTGCTCGTTGACCTGGGCATCGAGAGAATGGAGCTGGGCCTTGGCGGCATCGAGCGTGGCGCGCGCCTGGTCGAGATCCTGCTTGCTGACGACGCCGGCGCTGGCCAGGCCGCTGACGCGGTCGAAGTTTTGCTGGGCCCAAGTGACTTGGGCAACCTGGGCGTTGCGGGCGTCTTCCTGACTTTTGACCGTAGCCTGCTGCTTGGCGGGATCGATCTGCATGAGCGGAGCGCCACTGGCGACGCGGTCGCCCGAATGAACGAAGATTTGCGTAATGATGCCTTCGACCTGCGGCATGACTACGGCGGAGTCGCGGGATTTTAGAGTGGCGACATATTCGGTCGTGTCGTCCACTTTTTGGAGCGTGGCGGTGTGGACTTTCACGGGCATAGCCTGCGGCGTGGCAGAAGCGTTCGCGGCTTTGCCGTTGCCACAGGAAGCGGTAAACAGGGCGCAGACGAGAAGCAGTCCGGCTTGCACAGGCCGGAGTAGCCGCATTCGCGCGAGAGCACCCGGACGACGATAATAATAAGGCTTCCTACTCATAGAAGAACACCTGCCGATTATTGGATCACGCATATAGATTCATGGCAACGGGTGCGGGTTCCTAAGAATTTGGGGCCGGGAGAGAGCTGGGCAAGGCAAAGGTCCTCGTACGGGGGATATGGGGTTGAGCGCGGGCGCGCCCGGAACAGCTGGCGTGGCGCTTGCGCTACGGTCGGACGATTGACGGGGACTGAGTACGGCTTGCGACACATTCCTGTAGTAAGGTCTGCTAGATTGTTTGGTTATGAAGCCGATTCGGAGTTTTGCAAGCGACAACAATGCAGGGGTTCATCCGGAGGCGCTTGCGGCGATTGCGCGCGCCAACGAGGGACATACGGTCGGATACGGAGACGATCGTTACACGGAAGCGGCGATCGGGAAATTCCAAGAGCATTTCGGCTCCGACGTTGCTGTGTTTTTTGTGTTCAATGGCACGGCCGCGAATGTTCTGAGCTTGCAGGCTCTCGCACGCCCATATCACGCGGTGCTTTGTCCGGAACTGTCGCACATTTATACGGATGAATGCGGCGCGCCGGAGAAAATGACGGGATGCAAGCTGATTCCGCTGGCCGCGCCGGATGGGAAGCTGACGGCGGAGGCCGCGGCACAGGCTTATCACGGGGTTGGGGATCAACACCATGTGCAGCCGAGGGTCATCTCGATCACGCAGTCGACCGAAATGGGGACGGTCTATAAGCCAAGCGAGGTTGAGGCACTGGCACGGTTTGCGCATGAGAGGCAGATGTTTTTGCATATGGATGGGGCGCGAATCGCGAACGCGGTTGCCGCGCAGGGGCTGACGCTGCGTCAGGCGACGCGGGACCTGGGCGTGGATGTGCTGTCGTTTGGCGGGACGAAGAACGGGCTGATGGGAGTGGAGGCAGTCGTGTTTTTCGCCCAGAACTGGCGCAGGATTTTCTGTTTCTGCGCAAGCAGGGGATGCAGTTGGCTTCCAAGATGCGTTTTATGGCAGCTCAGATGGAAGCGCTGCTGACCCATGATCTATGGAAGCGAAATGCGGAACACGCAAACAGCATGGCTCGACTGCTGGAGCAGGAGATACGCGGGATTGTGGGAGTGAGAGTTGTGTATCCGGTAGAAGCGAATGGGGTGTTTGCACAGATCCCGCACGAGGCTATCGAAAAAATTCAGCAGCGCTACTTCTTCTATGTGTGGAGTGAAGAGGAATCGGTCGTGAGGTGGATGTGTTCGTTCGACACTACGGAGGAGGATGTGCGGCAATTTGCGAAGTATGTGCGGGAGGTGGTGGAGAAGGTCAGCAGTTAAGCCGGGGGGCTAAACAGTCCCAATGAGTTCAGCGCCCTTTCGAGCAGAAAGACACCTTCAAGGGACTGCAAGTCGACACTTATAGTAACAGCCTGACCACGGCAGCTGGTTGGCGGGACCGAGTGCTGGCGCCGCGGTTACTTTTTCTTGGCGGCTCTCACCTTGGCCCAGCGAGCCCTTTGAGCGGCAGCAATGCGCTTGCGGCCCTCCGCGGAGATCTTGTGCGTCCTGGTACTCGTGGCAGACGAGCCAGCCGAGCGACCTGAAGATCCTGCACGAAATGCTTTGCCGAAAGCGCTGAGGGCGGCGGTAACGCGCCGCAGCTCTTGTTCTAACCGGGTGCGTTCCTGCTGAAGTTGGGAAACAACGGAGCTCACTAACGTTTTTGCCATTGGTTTATTTTAACACTCTGAGATCAACTTCGGAGCTATGGGCGACATTTAGACCGGTCCTTGTCCGAGGGATATAGTTAAGGATACTGTCATAGCGAATGCTGGACTATGGGCTTCGAATGCACGCTTCATTAAGAGATTCAAGCTCTACCCGTCGGAAAACGCTTCGCAGATGCACTTCCTTCGGCATATTCCTGCTCTGGCTTTGCGCGATAGGATTTGCGCAGGAAACGCCGCAAGACAAGCCGGCGGCTTCGATGCAGCATCCGGACATTCTTCGCAAGTTCCCGCTCACAAAGTTCTACGACTCGCCGGTCCCGTTGCCTTCCGGGAGGCCTGGAGATTTGATCCGGTCGGCTCCATTCGAACAATATGCGGTCTCGATGGGAGTATCGGCTGTTCGTATCCTCTATTACTCGCGATCTGCCGCCGGCGATCCGGTTGCCGTCTCCGGGGTAGTTTTGATTCCTGACGGCCAGGCGCCGGCCGGCGGTTGGCCAGTGATTGCATGGGCACACAAGTTGAGCGGTGCGGCGCGCACTTGCGCTCCCTCGCTGGCCCGAAATCTGCTTCATGGACCGTTTCTCTCGATGTACGTGAATCTTGGGTATGCAGTGGTCGCTACCGACTATGCCGGATTGGGCACGAATTTCCGCAACGCCTTTGCAGACTCGCGGTCGAACGCGTTGGATGTGATCTACTCGATTCCCGCAGCACGAACTGCTGTGCCAGGACTCGGCGCGCGGTGGATCGCAATGGGAACCGAAGAGGGCGCAATGGCGGCCGTAGGCGTGGCGGAACTGGAGCACGAGCTTCGGGATCGGAATTATCTTGGAGCCGTGGCAATTTCTGGCGTAACCGATCTTGAAGATATGCTCAAACCAACAAGTAATGAGCCACACGAGTTGCCGCTGCTTCTGGCGTTTGGTGTGCAGACGGCTTACCCGCAATTTAATGTGAAAGACGTGCTCACCGATCAGGCGCTGCTCCTGTACCGGGAGGTTGGGCACGCGTGCTCTGTGCCAGACGCAGAGAAAGTTCCAGTGGCAGGTATGCTCAAAGCTCACTGGGAGAGCAACAAGTTCGTTCAGAACTATCTCAACCGTGGCCGGCTGGGTATGGAACCAGCCACAGGTCCACTGCTGGTGATCGGCAGCAAGGGTGACCAGTCGATCGCAGCCACCGTAAAGGTTGTGGCACGGCTCTGCAAGCAAGGAGATCGGGTTCTCTTCAATCGATATGCGGAATATGATCCCGGAAAAGTGATCGGCGACTCGGCGAGGGATCAAATCGCTTGGATTCAGGAGAGGTTTGCCAATCGGCCGGCGCGAAGCAACTGTGCGGACAACCCTTAGGCGTTTCTTAAGTGGTTTACCAACCCAAGTGTGAGTCTTCCTCGTTACCGTGCCGAACCTGATTGCGCTTACGATGGACGATAAAAAGCATGCCGACAGAGGCAAACGTGGGCGGCAGAACGAGGACGAGAATTCCGCTGCGCAAAGCCTGAATCATTCTTGCTCCCGTGGATGCGGCCTGCGTGTAACACAGAGCGCAGCTTTGTGAGAACGCGGGCAGAGCAATAATCAGAAGAACGAGGAGAGCAAATAGGCGCGCCGCTAAACTGATCGAATTCCTCATGGCGTTCTCCCGATCCTTGTCATTACTCCCACTAGAAACAGGCTGCGGACAAAGTCGGCGACCTGCTCAAAACAACCACCGGGGCTAAAGCCCGCACCGAATCAAACCGACTTACGCGGCCCTAAAGGGCCGCTCTTCCACGGTTGCGTCGAAATCCTCACTTCTTGCCAGCCTGCAGGAAGGCGTTGCATTTAGCTCGACCCCAAAAGCAAGACCGACTCAACACGATCTATCTGGCCCAGGGCGCGCCGTGGGCGAGGCGGAAGCTGTCGGTCCATCCGTATTGCATGGCCAGCATAGCGAAGACGGCGAATATCACGACAAACCAGAAAAGCCCGCGATTGTCGAAAAGGTGCATAAAAAACAAAAGGCCAAGAGCAGCCTCGATGCAGGCGACGATCATCATCCAGGTGAACATGGTGAAACCGTCGAGATTCTGGTAGGCGATCACAAACTGGAGGGCAGCCAGCACCAGGATGCAAACATAGACGGCAATATCTCTTCCAAGTCCATTCTTAGAGTCGGCGGTTGTCATGCGATGGCTCCTATGGTTGCGCTTAGTGCGACAGATTCAACAGGTAAACTAACGGGACTACGAACATCCACACGAGATCTACGAAGTGCCAGTAGAGACCGAGGGTTTCGATGTCGTCGGCGTTATAGCGTCCGCCTTTGTAGCGGAAACCGACCGCGAAGAGAGCGATGACACCGCCAGTGACGTGGGTCAAGTGTAGCCCGGTGATACTGAAGAAGGATGCGCCAAATAATGGAGATCCCCATGGGTTCTTGAAAAGAGTCATACCTTCGTCGATCAAGGCGAACCACTCACGGATATGAAGAAAAGCGAACACGATTCCCAAGGCGGCAGTAATAAGCGTCCAGCGCAGAGCGGCGGACTTGTCATTGGACTTGGCGGAGTGAACCGCGAACAGCATGGTCAAGCTGCTGGTGACAAGGATGAACGTCATCAACGCAACGTTGGTGATGCTGTGAAAGGGACGCGGCCAATTCGGAGTAGCATTGCGGGTGAAACCGTAAGCTACGAGACATGCGGCAAAAGTTGCGCTGTCGGCGATGATGAATAGCCACATCGCCATCTTCTTTGCGGGAACCGAAAACATCGGCCTCTCGGTCAGGGCTGCGGAGTGTCCTCCCAGCGTGATTTCGGCTTGGCTCACATTGCCTCCTGAGTAGATGGCTAAATTCTCGTCCACAACAAAAAGAGCAGGTAAATCCAAAGCACATCCATGAAGTGCCAGTAGCGCGCGGTCGCGTCCAGGGTGGTCTTGCTCAGGATGGAGCGGTTGAGGCGACTAATGGCACGGACCAACCCTCCCAGGCCACCGAGAACGTGGAGCGCATGCGCGGCTGTCAGCACGTAAAAGAACGAACTATTGGGATTGGTGGCTAGGTAAAACCCCTGGGAACGCAGTTGCATCCAGGCAACATACTGTCCGGCGACAAAGAGTAATCCAAGAGCCAGAGTGATGTAGAGCCAGCGACTGGGATGCGCAACGGGCTTGGTGTGGCCCATAAAGGCGCGAACCTCGCGGCGTCCGAGTTCCAACGTGACGCTGCTGGCAAGGATGACAATGGTATTGAAGTAGAGAATGGGTGGCAGGGTCAGATGCTCCCAGTCCAACGCGGAGCCCTGGCGAACAATCAGGGCGCTGGTAAACGCCAGGAACGTCATGGTAATGGAGAAAAGCAAGACCCAGATGCCAGTTGAGGTTGGCGGCGGAGAAAAGTCTGTGAGTGCCGCGACATGTGGATTGGCGGGCGGGATGCTGATTCCACCGCCTCCGTTGCCGGCAGTCGGTTTGCGCTCCTCTATGCTCGGCGGTTGAATCGTGGTTGCCATAATGCTCACTTCTTCCTGATTACGTTTTTCCCGATTACTTCTTTACCCTCTTCGATCGTTGTTTCGCGATCGTTGCTTCAGTTCTTTGCTTACGACTCCGTCGGGACCGTTTACCTTTTCCGGCGAGGTCTGCATGACATAGTCGCCGGCCGAACCTTGAACTCCATACTGATAGGGATCGTGGTAAACGACAGGCAAGTGATCGCCGAAATTGTTATGGGGCGGAGGCGTGGTCGGCGTGCTCCACTCCAGGGACGTTGCCTGCCACGGGTTATCGGGAGCGGGCTCGCCCCAGAAACGGCTGTGAAACAAGTTGTACAGGAAGATCAGCTGCGCGGCCCCCAGAAAGAGCGCGGCGACGGTGATGAACTGATGAACGGGGATGAGACGCATCGTGTAGTCATCCACAAAGGCCTGATAGCGGCGCACATTGCCCGCCAGTCCGAGATAGTGGAACGGCATAAAGACGGCGTACGCTCCAACAAAACTGAGCCAGAAGTGAATCTTGCCCAAGGTCTCGTTCATCATCCGGCCATACATCTTGGGGAACCAGAAATACGTTCCGGCGAAAATTCCGAACATAGCCGCGACACCCATGACCATGTGGAAGTGGCCCACGACGAAGTAAGTGGCGTGGAGCATGATGTCGACCGAGGGCTGCGCGAGGAAAAACCCGCTGATGCCTCCGCTGATGAACATGGAAATAAACCCAAGCCCGAAGAGCGAAGCGGAATTAATCCGCAGCTTGGCGCCGTAGAGGCTGCCGAGCCAAATGAGCACGACAATCGAGGATGGAATCGTGATGACCAGTGTCGGGAAGGAGAATGCCAGCGAGGAAACGGGATTCATGCCGCTGACGAACATGTGATGGCCATAGACGACATAGCTGAGAACGGCGAGGGCACCCATGGAATAGATGAGGACGCGATGGCTCAGCATGGGCTTGCGCATGTTCGTAATGAGCACGTGCGAGACGATGCCCATACCGGGGACGATGGCGATGTAGACCTCGGGATGCCCGAAGAACCAGAACAGATGCTGCCACAGGAGCAGGGAGCCACCGGAGTGTGGCTGCAGCTGATCGTTGATAACTAAGTTCGAAGGCACGAAGAAACTAGTTCCGGCAACGTGATCGAGGATGAGCAGAATGCAGGCAGGCATGAGAACAGCGAAAGCCGTAAGGCCCATGCAGGAAGTGATGAACCATGCCCAAGCGCTGAGCGGTAAGCGCCACATGCTCATGCCGCTGCGTACGCATATCAAGCGTGGTGGTAATGAAGTTCAACGAGCCGAGCAACTGGCCGACGCAGAAATCCGATCGAAACCGCCCAGAGAACAACGCCCGGGCCTTCGCCCGGGCCTGCCACAGCCCCTACCGCGCTGAGCGGGGCATATTGCGGTCCAGCCGCCGAGCGTGGGTCCGTCGCTCACGAAAAACGATGAGACCAGGAACAGGAAGGCGGCGAACGTGACCCAGAACGACATCATGTTGAAATGCGGGAAGGGCATGTCTTCCGCGCCAACCTGGATGGGCAGAAAGTAATTGCCGAAAGCGGCGAACGGGGCGGTGGTGAGCACGAAGAAGACCATGATGGTGCGCATGCATGGTCATGAACTGCAGGTAATACTCGGGCGTCATGACGTTTCCCGGCGCGCCATTGGCGGAGAGGAAGTGCAAGCCGGGGATAGCGTAGTTGGTCCACCCCAGGTGGATGCGCATCAGCCAGGAGAGGAACATTCCGACCAGGACACGCGACCAGGGCCAGCCCGTAATACTGCTTGCCGATGACTTTGTGGTCGAGGCTGAAGATGTGCTTCCGAATGAAGCCCGTCGGGGGCGCGTGGTGCGCTACATGTGCGTGCGCTGACGTATCGTGCATCGGTTCACCTCAAGAGATATCCTCGCCAAAGCGGGCGAGGGCTCTGCACTTAGACTGCACTTACTGCAAGGCCGCTTGCTTCTTCAGCCATTCGTCATAATCCGCCTGGGATAAAACACTCAAGTACGCCTTCATGTTGTAATGCCCCAGGCCACACAACTGGGTACATACAATCTCGTATCTTCCGATCTGGGTCGCGGTGAAATGCAAGGTCAGGTCAAGACCGGGAACGAAGTCCTGCTGTACGCGCAATTCGGGCACAAAAAACGAGTGGCCGACGTCTTTGGAGCGCATGAGGAGATGGACTTCCCGGTTGACAGGAATGGCCATTTCCGCGGTGACGATATCGTCTTTGGCGTCGGGGTCATGATCGACATCGAGGCCATAGAAATTCTGATTGCCTTCGCTGATCATGTCGGGATGAATGGTGCCGAAAGTTCCATCGGGGCCGGGATAGCGAAAATAGAAAGCGAACTGACCGGCCTGTACCTGAACGGGGATGGCATTGGCGGCGGGCGGGGTGAGATAGATGGTAGCCCAGGCCTTGACGCCGAAAACGCCGAGCGCCAGGACCTCCGTGCCGACGAGCAGGAACGCCGCCCAGACCATACCCTTTGCGCCACCGGGCAGATTCTTGACCTTCTCGCCCGGACGGTTGCCGGAGAATCGCCATATAAACAGAGCAAGAATGATTTGCGAAGCGAGGAAGGAGATTCCAGCTTCCGCCATGGTTTCCGACGTCTGATCGTCGATTGGCGCGCCGTGGGTGGAGATATCGGGCGCGAGCCACCAAGTGTGACGGACGATGGGGACCGCGGAAGCGATTGCGATCACGATGATGGTTATTGCGAAAAATTTCGCCATGCGGTCCTCGCCTCGAGCGTATTGGTTCTCGAATCTGTTCCGGGAGCCGCGATTTAGCGAGATAGCGGCTCGCCGGAGCACTTAACCTGACAAACTCCTGTTACTTCGCCTTGAAAGCAAAGTCCGCTTTCGCCGCCGCTCCTCCGGCGACAGTTACTTTCGCGGTCTGCGTTCCGTATTCCTCCTGCCAGGCGGTTACGGTATACGAGCCCGCAGGTACGTTCTTGATGGTGAAGTTACCGCTGTCATCGGTAATGGCATAGGGGCCTTTAACAACTACGTGCCAACCGTGCATCCAAGGGTGGATGTTGCACTTCACTGGGATGGCAACCTCTTGCGCCTTCCAGTCGGAATCGATCGGAGGAGCGCCGGGGGGCTGGGACTTGTTCCACCCGATGTTGCCGGTGCCAGCGGCGGGCAAGGGGTGAATATTGTGCGTGGTCTGGTCGCTATTGACGACCTTGAATTTCTGGTTGACGTCCACCGCCATGACGTGGGGCGAGTACATACAGCCCTTCTGATCGAACTCCGGTTCGTTCGAGGGGACTGCGTTAGCCGCACCGGCGGGAAGGCCCTCGGAGATGTACAGGACGACGTTCTTGATGCCGCCGCTGGACCCGACGACGATGTTCTCCAATTGCACCGGCTCTTTGTGTTGCTGGGCGCAGTAGGGATCCTTGGACATGTCGATGCCCTTCATGTGGGGCGCGGTCCCGTTGAGCTTGACGGTGCCGGTGATCGATCCTTCGCCGGCGGCTTTGACCTTCTCGCCGACAATTCCGCACACGAGGGAGGCGACAACTAGAGCCGCTAGTATTTGAAAAGAACGCTTGAGGTAATTCTTCATTGAAAGTCTCCTGACTCCGTTTTTTGGTTCCTCTCCTATTGCGAAGGAGGTGGTGCATTGGGATTGATTGGCTTCAAATTAAGCCCCTTGGCAATCTCCCTAGCCTTGGTGTGAAAAGGCTGAAGAGTGCGCAAGAAAAAGACGAGATCCCAAGCCTCGTCGGGCTTGATGTTGTCGGCGAACGAGGGCATGGGAGTGCCGTCCAGACCGGTCATAAAGATCTTGTAGAGATCGCTATCGGTAGAACCGCACTTGAACCGGCCGCCCTCGGAGAAGTTGTACGGCAGAATCGTGTGGCCCTGATCGTCTTGCAACGTTGACGCCGACGGGCCGTTCGCCTTGCCTTCGACACCGTGGCACTTCCAGCATTGCACGCGGTTGAAAACATCCTGGCCGGCCTTGATTCTCTCCGCGGTAACTTCAGGCTCAGACGGAACCACGATGGGCGCGCCGGCTTTCTCGGTTTGCCAGCGCGGAGAATAGTGCTTGATCCATGCCACCAGATCGGCACGCATCTGCGCGGGGAAAGTATTCCACGGAGGCATATTCGAGCGATCAAGGCCGCGGGCGATCGTATTGAAAAGATCCTCGTCGGTCGGCAAGGTTCCTGTTGGCGTGGAGCGGCACTTGAAAACGCCGAGTGTGAAATCGCGGGGTTTCGGGTCGAGCCATTGCGCGCTCTCACCGTTGCCGTCGCCGAGTTCGCCGTGACAGACCATGCAATAACGGCGGTAAGGTTCGGTGGCATCGTGGGCATTTCCATTCAGGTTGCCAATATGGCTGCTTGCCGCCGGTGAGTTAAGCCACTGCTTTTCCTGGTATTCGGTGATCTGCGCTTGCAGCAGAGCGGGCAACGCAAGGAAACAAGCAATCACCACTAGATACGTGAGTTTAAGCAATCGCGAGTTCATCGTTATCCTCTCTAGAAATCGAAGTCAATTCCGAACAACAGTTCGCTGCTAGTCAAATTCGTGGCCGGGGCAGTACCTGTCCCGTCCTGGTGGAACCAGTTGTATTCCCCGTGGTAGGCGAAGCCGGCGCGGGGGGTCATAAACGGGTTGTAACGTGCGCCAACTGTGTATGTGGTGACGTTCCCAAGGTTCGACGCAGTTCCCGGAGTCGACTGCTGCGACATGCGGATGGTCTCGTAGCGCGCGAGCAGGATTGCCTGCGGGCTGATGACGTAGTGTGGCTCAACCAGCACGCCGTTCCAGGTCGGATTGCGCGAACCGGCTGGAAGCGTTGTGGTGGGGGTAGCGTTCTGAAATCCGGTTGGGTTGTCGATGTAGTCTCCATAACCCTGCCCGAACCAGGCGCTGTCCTCGCCATGCTGGGTGACGACGGTGACATCAGCATGTTCGCCAAAGTAAATCTGGCCCACGAAGCCCTCTCTCGAAAAGCTCTTGTTGCCTGTGCCTGAGCCGGGGATCACGCTTGTTGGCCCGCCACTCGTAAGCCAAATGGTTGGGGCCTCGCCGACCATGGCGTATGCTCCGAATCTGGAAACGCCCAACCTGCCAAAGTCGAAAGCTTGGCTCGCGGTGAAGAATCCGGAATAGGATTCGGCTCCGTAGGGCAGCCCAACTAGGCCGTCGTTGGAGCTCAGCAAGGCTGCGGAGACGCGCGTGCGATCATTCGCAGAGTGCCCCATGTATTCCAAGCCGAGCTGGTTGTCACCAATCTGGCCGAAGATATTGCCATCGCCCACCGGGATGAAGTGATAGAGCTGATAGATGCCGCCGTTGCCAGTAAGCGTCAGGATGCGCTTTTCGGATAGCAGATTGTCGAGCTCGAACTTGCCCAGCTTGATGTTGAGCCAAGGACTGTTGCCGATGTTATCAAGCCGCGCCATGACGGTTTCGAAGTGGAAGGAAGCAGTCGCATCCGACGAAGGCAGGACGTAGAAGGAAATGTTCTTGTCGAGAGTGCCGCCGGTGTGAAAGTCAAGACCGCTGAGGTCAAAACCGCTTTCGGTCAGCTTTTGCGCCCCTGTCGGAGACTGGTCGGTAGGAACCTCGTTGGTGCTGACGCGATGCCAGATCGGCGTTATGCGAAACGTCACCGGCCAATAACCGGGGTTTTGCCAAATCGGAGCATCCCGGTCGTTCATCAGCTGATAGCCGTTGTCCTTGAATTTTTGGCCGAAGAAATTGAGCATCGGCCAGCTCTCATGGCAGGCGGAACAACGCAAACCATATTTCCTGGCAAAGGCCGGAAGAGCATTGGCCGGCCGGCTGGTGCCAAGAATCAAGACGGCGAAAGCGAATGCAGCGGCAAGGAACGAAACTAAACGCCGCGGCTTCTGACAGAGACGAGACTGCGCCCACATACGCATGCTGCACTCCTCAGACGAGCTAATTATGTCTCAACAAGAACGAACCGCCCCAAGCAGCGCCCCCACGCGTTGCCGTTCCGCTCGGTTCGCAGCGGAACCAAATACATCCTCACATTTGGAACTACTTAGCGGGGGGCATACTACTACCTAGCGCTAGGCTAACGCAATAGGGTAACTAAATTATTTTTTACAAATTCGTTACATCTTGATTTTTGCGAATTTTCGCCTTTGGCGATCCGGGTGCGTCGTTAGGAGTTGACAGACAGCTTGGTACGTATCAGACTCTGCATCGGGATTCATGAAACCGAGTCGGATTAGCGAGCAAAGGATGGGTCGCGCGCCCCTGCACAGCGCGATCTCCATGTTTCATTTCTGTGTCGTGTTCTTCCTCGCGGGACTCGCCACTTCGGTACAGGCACGCGAGAAGGATGCCCTACAGTATGGCGAAGGGCTCATCGTTAACATCCCCGTGCCTACGGACGAGGTGGCCAAGGTCGTGGAGGAAGTGGCTGCGAACGGTATCATCCGCGGAACAAAGGAATATCAAAAAGACGAATACATCCGAGGGGCGGAAGCGGCCACCGCGACGCCGGTGTTCCCCGCCTGGACCGATTCGGGGAAGGTTTTTTACAAGGTGCGAAAGCAGGCGCTTAATCCCTGGAACTTCAAAAACAGCGCCGACGTTGGAACCTTGGCGGTGCGCTATGTGGTGCAACCGCAAGGGGAGAAGAACACGGTATTGCGGATCGACGCTCTGTTCGTCGAGGACAATCGGCATAGCGTCCATTCATCCAACGGGTCCGTCGAAAGCAGTGAATACAAAGACATTCAAGATCATATTGCCCAAATCGAGCTTATGAAGAAAGAAACGGCCGAGGCGGAGGAATTGAAGCGCGAACATGTCGAAAAACAGAACTTCGGGTTGGATGAAAAAACGGAGTTACTGAGCACGCCGAAGTTGGAGTCGGGGGAGAGCTCAAGTTTAGCTGGGGATGAGAGGGCCACAATGGCGACGACGCCAGATACGTATTGCCGCGGACCCGAACGAAACCCCGGAGCAGCATCTGGCCAGGCTGCGGCGTCAGGCGGAACGCCTGGTGAAGAAGCCGGGGGCTCCGCTGAAATCCGCTCCGTTTCACACGGCGAGCACACTGAAGTCGCTGGATGCGGGGACGGATGTGCTGATTGTGATTGTGACGCCGTATTGGTTTGGGGTGGAGACTCATGACGGGCAGCATGGCTGGATTCCGAGGGAGCAACTGGAGTCGTTGCCATGAAACGGCGTTATTTTATCTTTGCGAACGCAGTTCTTGGAGCGGCGCTCTGTGCCGGACTCTCGGCGCAAGCAGGCAGCACGCCGGTGGAGCGGACGTTTCACGAACCGAAAACAGCCGTGGAGAAGGCGTTGAAGCAACTACAGCCCGCGATGAGCGGCCGTTTGCCCGCGCTGGAAGGATTTGCGCTGGTTGGCGAACACCCTTTGACTCGGTATCAGCGGGCGTTTTATCAATGCTCGGCTCAAGTGACGGCGACGCCATCCGGGGGCTCGATCATCCGCATAACCGCAAAGGTCACGGCCTGGTATGCGGACCCCGCGTCGACGCATTCGGGATACGAACTGCTCACTTCTAATGGCCGACTCGAAGCCGACTTGCTCGACCAGCTCTCCGATCAATTGGGCAGCGGCTCAGTGGATGCCGCTGATTCCGGAAGGGGTGCCATCGCCGGAAGTGCAACGTTACCGCAGCGAAGCGCGAACGAGGAGGCGGTTCCGTCCGCGCCGGCCCCGAGATCGGAAAGCGGCTCGTTCGCAACTTCGGCCGGGGGGAGTTTATCGGTTCAGGAATTGCCTGCGCGGAATCCACCGGGAACGAAGCCGGCGGCAAAGGAAGCCAGCGAGGTGCTGAGCGGAATCGCGGCGCTCGAGGATGTACTGAAGAACCAGACGCAGCCTAAGAATCTGGTCGCGGTAAAGAAGTCGGGGACTCCGGTGGTGGCATCACCGAGCCTGAGCGGCAAGACGTTGTTTCTGGCCAGCGCGCACGACGAGTTTGAGATGCTTGACTTCAATGGCGACTGGGTGCACGTACGAATTTCGGGCCTGTCGCGGGGATGGATCTGGCGAACGAGCCTCGAAATGCCGGAGAGTATTTCGGATGTTCCGAAGCCGGCTGTTGCGGGGGCGCTGACCGCAGCCGACATGTTCGAGGTGAGCCGCGAAGAGACAGCGCAGTTCCCGGGCGATTGGGGACCTTTGCGCGGGAAAAACGTGAAGATCGTTTCGGTGCAGAAGATCCACGAAAATGTGCAGGGCGGTGGAGCGAGCGCGAAACTGGAATTTGCTAAATCGCTGCTGGATAGAGACTACGAGGAAATCGCGAAGTCGAGCCTTTCTGGGCTCGTCCTAATCTTCGATTCCGCGGATGGCGGGATGATCGCGGCGACGCTGCCAACTATTCAAAGATGGAAAGCTGGAACGCTGAACGATGCGGCCATGTGGCATCAATGCTATTTTGATCCTCCGGAAACCTTTGCGGTATCGAGTGCGGCAGGAAGCCGCTAGTTTGCCAGGAAGCGGGGCAGCGATGCGAGCATTATGAGGTAACAAGATTGAGTAAGTTCGGAATTTTTCTTGACTTTCGAGTAAGGGCGCGGTAGGAATGCTATCCTTTAGCAAGTCTGATCGAAAGTTAATTTCGATTGCCGGTTGCAACCGAACCGCCGGGTGAGGGCGGATGGAAGCGGCAAACTTGGGTGTCCATTTCATGTCTCAGGAATCTCTTGCAGGACGGGCCGGCGCGTTGTTGCGCGATTACGCTGAACTAACGAAGGCGCGCATTACCACTCTGATTGTGCTCACGGCGTGGTGCGGGTACTTTTTTGGAGCGCACCGGGCTGGCGTCGCCTCATGGTCGTTGGGCCTTTTTCATGCTCTGCTGGGCGTCGCTCTTGTCTCAAGCGGAACTGCCGCCCTGAATGAAGTAATGGAAGCGAGCGTAGACAGCCGCATGCGGCGTACTGCGTCGCGGCCGCTGCCCTCAGGGCGAATGTCGCGGGCGCACGCCTTGGCCGTTGGACTTGGGCTAACCCTGGGCGGATCGATCTATCTTGCGATTTACGCGAATCTACTGACCGGGTCTGCTGGTGTTTCTGACCGCGCTCGTTTACCTCGCGGCCTATACGCCGCTAAAGAAAGTTTCGCCGGTGTGCACGTTTGTGGGCGCATTTCCGGGAGCTATGCCAGTGGTATTGGGATGGACTGCGGTCCGCGGACGCATCGAAACGGAAACTCTGATCCTGTTTGCGATCATGTTCATCTGGCAATTCCCGCACTTCTTGTTCGATCGCATGGCTCTATCGCGAGGACTATGAGCAGGGACAAATCCGAATGCTGCCGGTGGTGGAGTCGAATGGAAAATCGACAGTATGGCGGATTTTGGCTTATTCGGCTGCGTTGATTCCGGTCAGTGTCTTGCCAGTGGCAATCGGGATGGCGGGCCGTTTCTACATGGTGGGCGCGGTCCTAATGGGAGCAATGCTGTTTCGAGTGTCGATGGGGATGGCCATGCCGCAATTGCCTGCTACGGCGGCTGCATCGAAAGCACCCGCCCGGCGGCTGCTTCGGGCTACGATTCTCTATCTACCCGCGCTGTTCGCGCTGATGATGGTGAACGCGGGCAGATAGAAGGCACTCGCCACCATCGGCAAGCAGCACAGTCGGCGGGATGCCAGCACTGCGATCACTGCTGCGAGACTTACTCCAACTCCAATTCAAGTTTTTTCGCGGCGGAGTCGAGCCTTGCAATGCGGAAGCTGCGAATCTGTCCGGGCCGCAGCGTATCCGCATTGTTGGAGACAAGGGGCGGTCCACTTTTCCAGCGCGCCTGCAGCATGGAGCCTAGCGACGAAAGATCGGCTTTGGCAGGCGATGAAACCGATTTCGTAGGCGCCGCTTCGTTCGCAGACTGCTTTTTCTCCGATTCATCTGGAATCCGGCATGACGCTTGTACGCATTGACCCAATTCCACCCGCGCATTTCCGCCGGAGATTTCAATGAGCCGTCCGGTGACCACGTCGCCTTCCTTGTGTTCGGCGAGATACTCGTCGAGAAAGGTGGGGACGAGTTGCTTCATGCTGAGGCGGATGATTCGCTTCTCGGTATCGAGCGCGAGAATCTGGGCCTTCACAACCTGGCCGGATTTCAGCACATCCTGCGGATGATTAATTCGTTTCTCGGCGCTGATTTCGCTGACGTGAATCATGCCTTCCACACCTTCCGAGAGTTGCACAAACGCGCCGAACTTAGTGATGCTCGTGACCGGCCCTTCGATCACCGTGCCGGGGGCAAATTTTTGCTCTGCGCCCGTCCATGGATCGCCGAGCGCCTGCTTCAGGCCAAGAGACATGCGGCGTTCGGCGAGGTTGACGCCAAGGATTACCGCCTCGACGGTCTCGCCTATTTTCACCACGTCGGCGGACTTTTTAACCTTTTTCCCCCAGGACATTTCGCTGATGTGGATGAGGCCTTCAACGCCGGGTTCGACCTCGACAAACGCACCGAAGTCGGCGAGACGGGTGATGGAGCCGCGCACACGATCTCCGGCTTTGTATTTTTCCGCGACGGAATCCCAAGGATGCGGTTGAAGTTGCTTCATGCTGATAGCAATGCGCCGCTTTTCGGGATCAATTCTTATGATCCGGGCATCGATCTGCTGGCCAACGGAAAGCACGTCGGACGGCTTGTTGACGCGATGCCAGGAAATCTCGCCGACATGGAGCAACGCGTCAGCATCCCCAATATCGACGAAGGCGCCGTAATCGGTGAGAGTGCGGATTTCGCCGCGCACGGTATCGCCTTCTTTCAATTCGGAAAAACGCTGCTGCTTGGCTGCCGCCGCTTCATCTTCGGAAATAACGCGCCGATCGACGACAACATCTTCGTCGTCAACATCGAGCTTGGTAATGCGGCAGCGGATTTCCTGACCGACCAGCTTCTCCATCTCGGCCGCATCGCGTGTGCCGGTGCGGGAAGCGGGCATAAAGGCGCGCACGCCGACGTCGACGCTGAGGCCTCCTTTTACCGCGCCGGTGACAGTTCCGGCGATGGTGGCTTTTTCGGCAAATGCTTTTTCGAGCGCAGCCCAATCGGTGGGTTGCTCGATCTTGCCGCGAGTCAATTCGTAATAGCCCTCGGGGTCGCGGCCTTTGACAGTCACCCGAAGTTTGTCGCCGGGCTTTGGAGGCGCGTTCGCGGGGAAAGCGGTAAGAGGGAGAATGCCCTCGCTCTTGAAACCGATGTCCAGAATAACGGAGTCGGCGGTAATCGCAATGACCGTTGCGTCGCGGCCCTGGGAGCCCGGTTCGGGCTTGCGAGGGTGGGATTTCTCGTATTCGGAGAAAGCTTCCTGGAAGGAAGGGGTGGACTCTACGGCTGGCGTGGTTTCTTGGGCGTCTGTATGCAGGTCTGTTGGGTCAGGCATGGAAAGGTTTCAGGTGTCTACGGTTCGAGTGTCTGAACTAGAGCGACCTTAAGGATACCACCGTAGAATGCCAGCGCAATGGCAGAATTGGCGGCGCGATGCGGGTGTGGTTCGCCAGCAGGGCCTCGTTTGACCGCAAGCGTTGGCACCGATGATCGCGATTTGTCGGCAGCGACGGCCGCGGATGTAGACTATTGATCGATTCCAAAGTCAAACAGATTGGACGATCCACTCGCCCAGAACGAGTGGAACGCAACGAGCATCCAGGAGGACCACCGTGGGAACGAAACTGGCAGTTCTTTTACTTATTGCCGCAGCGGCTGCGATTGGGAGTTATGGGCAGATGAAAGAGATCGAACATTCCGTATCAGCGTTTTGTCTTGGACAACGGGCTCACCGTCATTGTGCATGAGGACCACAAGGCGCCGATTGTTGCGATCAACATGTGGTATCACGTGGGATCGAAAAACGAGAAGCCGGGAAAGACCGGGTTCGCGCACCTCTTCGAACATTTGATGTTCGGCGGGAGCGAGCATTCTCAGGGCCGCTACATCGACACGATGGAGAGAATCGGCGCCACGGACCTGAACGGAACCACGAACACCGATCGGACCAATTATTTCGAGGATGTTCCGACATCGGCGGTCGACCTTGCGCTGTGGATGGAATCGGACCGGATGGGGCATCTGCTGGGAGCGCTCGACCAGAAAACGCTCGACCTGCAACGGGGGGTGGTGCAGAACGAAAAGCGGCAGGGCGAGAACCAGCCCTATGGCGTGACGCGCCAGTTGATCACGGAAAACACGTATCCAGCGAAGCATCCTTATTCCTGGACGACGATTGGAGACATGGCGGATCTGGATGCGGCCTCGATGAAGGACGTGCAGGAGTGGTTCAAGACTTATTACGGACCGTCGAATGTGGTGATGGTGATTGCGGGCGACATCGACGCGAAGACGGCGCGCGAGAAAGCGGAGAAATATTTCGGCGATATCCCGGCGGGGCCGCCAGTGGCGCATCAGGAAGTGTGGATTGCAAAGATGGCGGGCACGCACCGCGGAGTGGTGCAGGACCGGGTGCCACAGGCGCGTATTTACAAGGTATGGAACATTCCGGAATACGGCAGCGCGGATGCGGACTATCTCGACTTAGTAAGTGATTGCCTCAGCTTAGGTAAGTCGTCGCGTTTCTACAAGCGGCTGGTCTATGAAGATCAAATTGCGACCGATGCCGGCGCGTTCACCGACCTGCGGGAAATCGGCGGGCAGTTCCGCGTGCAGGCAACGGCGCGGCCTGGTCAGGGTCTTGCACAAGTGGAAAAAGAGCTGGACGAGGAATTGGCGCGCTTCCTGAAGGAAGGCCCCACGCCAGAAGAGTTAGAGCGCGTAAAGGCACAGCATGAAGCGAATTTTATTCGCGGCATCGAACGCATAGGCGGGTTCGGAGGAAAATCGGACCGGCTGGCGATGAGCCAGGTGTTTCGCGGCAGCCCCGACGCTTACAAGGTTTCGCTCAAGCGCGTGCGCGAGGCAACCGCGGAGGACTTGAAGGCGGCAGCCAATCGCTGGCTTTCGGATGGCGTCTACATTCTGGAAGTAAGTCCGTTCCCCGACTACAAGACCGCCGCCACGGGCGCGGACCGGAGCAAGGCGCCGACTCCGGGCAATCCTCCGGAACTAAAACTGCCAAAGCTGCAGCGCGCGACGTTATCGAATGGATTGAAGATTGTGCTGGCAGAACGGCATGAGGTTCCGCTGGTGAATTTGACGCTGGCGGCCGATGCGGGCTATGCCTCGGATTCATTGAGCGCACCCGGGACCGCGAGCTTCGCGATGCAGGTGTTAACGGACGGAACACGCAGCCGCAATGCGCTGCAGATCAGCGATGAACTGGAATCGCTGGGAGCGCAGCTGCGGGGATATTCCAATCTCGATATGTCGTTTATTTCGCTTTCGGCTCTTGCTGCGAGACTCGACCGTTCGCTTGATCTGTTTGCGGACGTGGCGCTAAATCCGTCGTTTCCGGAAGCGGAAGTGACGCGCGAGCGAAAGCTGGCGCTGGCCGGAATTGAGCGCGAAGAAAATACTCCCGCAACGATTGCGCAGCGCGTGTTGCCGGCGTTGCTGTATGGAGCCGGCCATCCTTATGGCAATCCGCTGACCGGAACCGGGACGATCGAGAGCGTTTCGAAACTCACGCGGGCGGATTTGGTGAAGTTTCACGAAACGTGGTTCCGCCCGAATAATTCAACGCTGATCGTGGTGGGAGACACAAATCTAAAGGAGATTACTCCGAAGCTCGAAAAGCTATTTGCGGGATGGAAGAGCGGCGAAGTCCCGCGAAAGAATGTAAGCAGCGTTGCGGTGGCGTCGAAATCCGCGGTGTATTTGATCGACAAGCCGGGCGCAATTCAATCGGTGATCGTGGCGGGAGTGGTTGCGCCGCCGCGGGCGAATCCGGACGAAATTGCCATTGAGGCGATGCACGACGCTCTGGGCGGGACATTTGGCGCGCGCATCAATATGAACCTGCGCGAGGACAAACACTGGTCGTATGGGGCGCGCACGATCTTGCGTGACGCCCATGGCCAGCGTCCTTTTTTCGCGATCGCGCCCGTGCAAACAGACAAGACAAAGGAGTCGCTGGTTGAGATGAATAAGGAGCTCCACGGAATTGTGGGCGATCATCCGGTTGGAGATGCGGAACTGGAGAAGATTCAAGCCAACGAAACGTTGAAGCTCCCAGGTTCGCGCGAAACGCTGGATGCGCTTGGACAGTCGATTGTCGATATCGTGCAGTTTGGATTGCCAGACGATTATTTCCAGACGTACGGGGCAAAGGTAAATGCGCTTAAGACCGGCGATGTGAACGCAGCGGCGAAAGCG
Organism: uncultured Acidobacteriaceae bacterium; assembly: GCA_963804075.1. Lineage (GTDB taxonomy): Bacteria > Acidobacteriota > Terriglobia > Terriglobales > Acidobacteriaceae > Acidiflorens. The sequence goes on from CAWDPB010000013.1 coordinate 101,493, forward strand.
GTTGTGCGGCCCGATCAGATGATTTGGATCGTAGTTGGCGATCGCGCGAAAGTTGAAAGCGGCGTGAAAGAACTGAACCTTGGCGAGTTCCACCTGATGAGCGCGGATGGAAAGCTCATGTAACGACCGGGTCGCGGACCAGGCAGGGCCGACCGTCTGCAACGCTGGTGTTTTGCTGCGAGGACTCACATGAAGGCAGCGGTGGTAGTTTCTCCCGGCAAGATTGCGGACCGGCCGCTACGAATTGAGGACGTGCAACGGCCTGAGCCGGGCGCGGGGCAAGTTCTATTGCGCGTGCTCGCCTGCGGTGTTTGCCGGACCGATCTTCACATAGTCGAGGGCGAACTGCCTCCGCTGCGTGCGCGGCTGATTCCCGGCCATCAGATTGTCGGCGAGATTACCGGCGCGGGAACATCGGAGTTGCCAGTGGGAACGCGAGTGGGCGTTTCGTGGATTGGCGGCACGGAGGGCAAGTGCTGGTACTGCCGCAACAATCTCGAAAATCTCTGTGACGCGCCGACCTTCACCGGCTATAGCGTGAATGGCGGCTACGCCGAGTATGCTGTAGCGCGTTCGGATTTTGTGTTTCCTCTGCCGCAGGCGCTCGATTCGATGCATGCTGCGCCGCTACTTTGCGCGGGAATCATCGGTTTTCGAAGCTTGCGCGTAGCCGGTGTTCAACCGGGAGAAAAAGTCGGGCTCTTCGGATTTGGCGCATCGGCGCACCTCGCAATCGAAATGCTGCACGCGTGGGGATGCGACGTTTACGTTTCCACGCGCGGATTGTCGCATCGCAAGTTTGCGGATTCGTTGGGTGCAAAGTGGGTGGGGACGGAAGCGGAGAAGCCGCCGGCCGAACTGGACCGGGCGATCACGTTCGCGCCCAGTGGCGACGTGGTAATCGCGGCGCTCTCGAGTCTGCGCAAGGGCGGAGTGGTGGCGATCAACGCGATCCACCTGGATCGCATGCCCGAGTTCGATTACGACCGGCTGCTTTGGGGCGAGCGGCAGATTCGAAGCGTTGCCAATATGACGCGGACGGATGCGCGCGACTTTCTCAAAGTGGCGGCGGAGATTGGCATGAAGCCGCGCGTCACAACTTTCACCTTGGATGAAGCGAACGAAGCTCTGGCAGCGGTGAAAAGCGATTCAATCGATGGGGCGGCCGTGGTTGTGCCCTAAGAGACTTGCGGTTCGCCAAAAAGGGCATTAAGTTTTGTTGGGCTAAGAAGAGCAATCAGGGGTAGAATGTCCCCGCTATGACCGAGAGCCAGGATGTGACGCTCTTATTGTCAGCCCTGACGCGAGGGGACGATGGCGCCGCCGGGAAGCTCATCCCGGTGGTATATGACGAATTACGCAGGCTGGCAGGCAGTTATATGCGGCGGGAGCGGGGCGACCACACGCTGCAGGCGACGGCTCTGGTACATGAAGCATATTTGAAGCTGGTTGAGCAGAGGTCGGTGAACTGGCAGAGCCGGGCTCATTTTTTTGGGGTCGCTGCGCAGTTGATGCGACGAATCCTGATTGACTACGCGCGGGGGCATTCACGGGAAAAACGCGGCGGGGAGCAGAAAAAAGTATCGCTGGACGAGGCATTCATCTTCGCCGAACAGCAGGCGGACGAACTATTAGCGGTGGACGACTCGCTGAATCAATTGGCAAAGATCGACCCCCGGCAGGCGCGCGTTGTTGAATTACGTTTCTTTGGCGGCATGAGCGTAGAGGAGTCGGCCGAGGTGCTTGGGATCTCGCCAAAGACGGTCAAGCGCGACTGGAGCGTTGCGAAGGCCTGGCTCTATGCCGATTTGAAAGAGCGCTATGGAATTGACGCCGGAGCAATGGGAGAACGTCAAAACGCTGTTTGAGAGTGCGCTCGAAAAAACTCCTGGCGAGCGGACCGCGTTTGTGGCCGAGGCCGCGGAGGATTCGTTGGTGCGTTGTGAGGTGGAGCGGCTGCTGGCCCACCACGTCGAATCAGGCGGGTTCCTTTCCAATCCAGCAATATCGGCGAACGCTTCCTCCAGCGTACCCGCGCAGAATCACGCCTTCCTTCCCGGCGATTTCGTCGCCGAGCGATTTCGAATCACGCGCTTTCTGGCGCGCGGCGGCATGGGCGAAGTTTACGAAGCCGAAGATATCGAACTGCACGAGTCGGTGGCTCTCAAGTCGATTCGCGGCGAACTGCTGCACGATGCGAAGGCTCTAGAGCGCTTCAAGCGAGAAGTTTATCTTGCGCGCAAAGTCACGCATCCCAACGTTTGCCGGATTTTCGATCTGTTTCGACAGGCGCCCAATGCGGCCGGTGGCGAGAATCGGGGGTCGGTCGCATTTGTTGCGATGGAATTGCTGCAAGGCGAGACGCTGGCGGAGTTCCTCCGGCGGCAGCCGCGCCTGAGCACACACGATGCAAAACCAATTGCTCTTCAGATGGCCTCGGGCCTGGGAGCCGCGCACGCAGAAGGGATTCTGCACAGGGATTTCAAGCCCGGCAACGTGGTGCTGACGCGGGCCCGGAAAGGCCTCCGCGCGGTCATCACGGATTTCGGCCTGGCATTGCGATCGAATCAAGATGTAAGTGCGGGCGCGCCAGTTACAGGTTCAGGAGAAGTGCTGGGCACGCCAGCCTACATGTCACCCGAGCAGGTGGAAGGAAAAGAGCTCACGCCAGCCTCCGACGTTTACTCTCTCGGCTTGGTCCTATACCAGATGGTCACGGGCACGCGGGCGTTTGAAGACGCAACGCCGCTGTCGATGGCGGTCCGTCGAATCAAGGAAGACCCGGTGCCGCCGCGCATGATTGTCCCCGATCTCGACCGGCGCTGGGAGTTGCTGATTCTGAAATGCCTCGCACGCGAGCCAAAGAACCGTTTTCAAAGTGGCGACGAGGTAGCCCATGCGCTGCGCGATGAGACCACACAACTGGGCCGATGGAGCATTGACCGGCGGGTGGGGTTCATGGTTGCGGTAGTGCTCCTGATTGCGGCTGCGGCGTTCTTCGTTACCAGACTGCGCAACAACATTCCCATCCTTACTAGTAGTAATACGCCCGCGGCGGTGGGATCCGTGACTGCGCGACCATCGGTTGCGGTGTTGCCGTTCCAGAATCTTTCGGGACGAAAGGATACGGAATGGGTTTCGACGGCGTTGCCGGAGATGCTGACTGCGGAGTTGGCGGCGGAGGAAAGCTTCGCACCTTCCCCGGAGAAAACATTGCACGTGCGAGCGCGGACCTTCGACTGACGGGCAGGCAAACTCTGGCGCAAGACACACTCAAACATCTGCGGAAGTATTTGGGCAGCGATTACGTGGTGCTGGGATCTTACTTGGACCAGGGAAGCGCGTCGGACGTACGAATCGATCTTTGGTTGCAGGATGCGAGAACCGGCGAGATTGCCGCGACCATCTCGGAAAAAGGAAGCGAGAGCGGTCTGGACGATCTTGCTACTCGGGTTGGCGCAGATATTCGACGAGGACTTGGGATTAGCGAAAGCACCGCCAGTGAGGCGGCTCTGGTGCGCGCTTCCCTGCCGTCGAATCCGGAGGCAGCGCGATTGTATTCGGAAGGCCTGGCAAAACTGCGTCTTGTGGATGCGCTGGCGGCACGGGCCCTGCTGGAGCGCGCGGTCGCAGCAGATCCTGACTATGCTCTCGGGCACTCGGCTCTGGCGGACGCATGGGAAGCGATGGGCGATGACGGGAAAGCGCAAGAGGAGTCGAAGAAAGCTCTCGACCTTTCGTCCGGACTTTCCCACGAAGAGCGCTTGTGGATTGAAGGCAGGGATTGGGAACTGAATCACAAATGGGACAAGGCGGTGGAAATCTACCGCACGCTCGTCGAATTTTACCCCGACAACATCGAATACGGTTTGCGGCTGGCAAACGCGCAGAAGCAAGGCCATACGGTGGATGAGGCTCTGGCCACGCTCGCGGCGCTGCGTAAGCTCCCGGCCCCCGAGCGCGAGGATCCGCGTATCGACCTGCAGCAGGCCGATGTTTTCGATATCAAGGGAGCGTACAAGGAACAACAAGCAGCCGCGGAAGCCGCTGCCAGCCGCGCGCGCGATCTGGGTGCAACACTGCTGCTCGCACGCGCGCTCATCCAGGAGGCACGAGCTTTCGAAAAGCAAGGCAAGCTGGACGACGCGATTCGCTGTGCTCAAGAAGCGGAGCGCATCTCCGAGGCAGCCGGCGAGCGTGCCGAGGTCGCAAGAGCACTCACGATTACCGGGATTGTCCGCTTTGATCAGGGCAATTTCTCCGACGCAGCCCAAGCCTATGACCGTGCCCTTGGCATCCAGCGCGAAACTGGCGACAAGCGGGCCACAGCAACCACCCTTAACAATCTTGCGAATGCGTTGGGTGAACAGGGAGATCTCGCGGGCTCAATCAAGATTCTGAACGAATCCCTGGCAGTTTTTCGGGAGGTTGGCGACAGCCACAGCGCAGCGGCGGTTCTGGGCAGTATTGCAGCGCGCACTCTTCAGCAGGGCGATTTGAAACAAGGCAAGAAGATGCTGGAGGAAGGACTCGCCGCGTCGCGCCAAATTGGCGATCAGGAGCGGACCAGCACGGCGCTCTACAACCTTGGGGAAGTTCTGCGCTGGCAAGGCGACTTGAAGGGATCCCGCAAGATGTACGAGCAGTCCGAAGAGCTCTCAAAACAACTCGGAGACCAAAGCGGAGTCGCGTACGCGCTCTTCAGCCTGGGCGAGGTCTCAACCGAGGAGGGCGGGTTAAGCGCCGCGCTCAGCGCATACAACGAATCAATTACGCTGCGTACGCAGATGGGAGAAAAGGGGAACGTGGCTGAATCACAGATGGGGCTGGCCGCTCTCCTCGTGGAGGAAGGCGACGAGATTGAAGCGGAGAATACGCTGCGGCAGGCGCGGGAGGAATTTCGGAAAGAGGGGATCGGGGACGATGAGATTCTCGCCGACATCGCTCTGGCGCGCATTTTGCTCTCGCAGGGAAAGCTGGAGGATGCTCAGAAAGAGACTTCCGCTGTTCACGACCTGCTCGCCAAGAGCCAGGATTTTTCGGTTCGCCTGAGAGCTTCGATCGCGGAAGCTCAGCTCGACGCGGCTGCCGGAAAGACAAAGGATGCGCTTCGGATTCTCCAGACGACGATTGCGAGCGCGAGGAAGTCGGGATATGTGGGATATCAACTGGAAGCGGAGTTGGCTTTGGGGGAAGTAGAGACAACATCGGGCAATGTTTCCGCTGGGATGAACTTGCTTGCGGGCGTGCGAAGAGGAGCACAGGAGAGAGGGTATCGTTTAATTGAGTACAAAGCTGCACGAGTGTCGGGAAAATCTCCGGCCGCAGCAAAAAAATAGCCGCCATTCGGAGAATGACGGCCCAGACCTTTTGTTATGGTGAAATCGCGCTGTTTGAAAAGTCGATTCTCTCCCCTTGCCTTTCCCTACTGAATTTCAAGGCTTTGCCGCAAGGTGAAGCTGTAAGCGGATTGTTCGGCGAGGAGCACTTCCCTTTCGTTGCCCGACGCCCTCTTCACCAGACCCTTCATGAATTTCCCCACCTTGTTCTTGCCCTTGATCTGCGGTCCAAAACTGCGGGTTGAAGTCGACAGGGTCAAATACTTGTCGTTGACATTCACCGACGTGAGTTTAAGTTGCAGATTGGCTTCGCCCGTGAGGGAACCGGCCGGCCTGGCGGCAATGACTTTGCCCCTGACGACGGCGCCCACGGGAATCGCCGTTTGGCCTCCGACGACAATATCCCTGCCCAGTGTAGCCGAGAAGCGTTGACCCACTTCGCTGATCCGAGAGCCAAGTTCCTCGCTGAGGCGAACCGTAAGCATGGTTCCTGCGGGAACAACCATGGCTTGAGCTGCATCGGCCGAAGCTGCGTCGTCAGGTTGCGCTCCATCCGCAGTTTGTGATGCATCCGCGACCGCGCCTGCATCGCTTTGCGCCTGAGAATCGTCTGTCTGCGCGTCTTGGCCATCAGCCGTCTGTTGTGTTCCGTCTGTCTGTTGCGTGGCATCGGTCTGATTAGGATCCGGCTGCGCGTTGGCGTCTGTGCTTGAGTTCGCCGCTTGCACTGCGGACGTCGTTGAATTTTGCGCGATTGCCTGGTTACTGTTCACAGCGTGGCGTCGCGAAACGCCATCGAACACCAGAGCCGCCGCAACCACTCCTACTCCAATCATGAATACGAGGATTAATTTGCTGTTCATGGCCGTTCTCCTTTATCGGATTTGATCGTCTATAGTTTGCGTTCTAACTTGATTTGTTATCGATTGTTTTTGACTTTCGCCGCGCCAACCCGATCAGACTGATCGAGCTGGCGCGGGATTGGTTGTGAGATGAGTTTGAGTTACCGGCCGTGGCCGTGGCCGCCACCAGACGACGTGTGACCGCCGCCACCGGAATGACCAGCCGACGACCCGCCGCGGCTTGCCATTGCAGATCCTCCACGGCTGCCAGACGCGCCACGGTTCGCCGTCGCAGATCCACGGTTGCCCGATGCGCCGCCGCGATTCGCCGTTCCGGAACTGCGGTTTGCAGAAGCTGAATGGCTAGCGGATGCTGTGCGTCCAGCGGACGCCGAGCGGTTAGCAGAGGCCGAACGGCCAGCGGATGCTGAACGATTAGCCGAAGCCGTGTGCCCAGCCGAAGCGGAACGGTTAGCTGCGGACGACCGTCCAGCGGATGCCGAGCGGCTGGCGGATGCAGAACGATTGCCAGAAGCTGAGCGACCCGCCGAGGCCGGACGGCTCGAAGAAGCAGACCGGCTCGCGGATGCGGAACGATTGCCAGAAGCCGAACGGCTGGCAGAAGCGGAGCGTCCACCTGAGGCCGAGTGACCAGACGAGGCCGACCGTCCAGCAGAGGCCGAATGGCCACCGAAACCGGAGTGTCCGGCGGATGCCGAATGTCTCGGGGAATTCGAATGACTGCCGAAACCCGAATGGCCACCAAATGCAGAATGACTTCCACCAGTCGACTTGCTACCGTACGAGTGACCAGCGCTCGGTTTACCAGCGTTGGCTCGTCCAGCACGGGAGCGAGCGGCACCCTTCTGAGCGGCGGCATGATAGCCGTTCGGCACGCCGCGTCCACCATGATCGAATGCACCACGGTCGTGTCCACCGAAGTACCCGTGATTCGAGACGGTCATGCTGTTCGAGATGTAAGTGTTGCCGCCGAAGAGCACGGTCCCGCCATCCCACGCCGGCGCCCACGCGCCGAAGCCCCAACCGAAGCCAGCATAAACACCAATCGAAATTCCCGGATCGAATGCGAGTCCGACACCGTAGATGACGCCCGTCGGGGGGGGCAGTACGACGAAGCCCGGGTAGGCGACAAACAGCGTGCCCCAAACGGTCCAGGGGTTGTAATAGGGGACGTAGATCACAGCAGGGTTGATGGGCACAATCTCAATCAGGCCGGCTTCGACCACTATGCGCTGCTGCGTCGTCGTCACCAGCACGTTCGACTGCTGCGCTTGCAGGCGCATGGCCTGAACCGCGTTCATGACATCGCCGGGCTGGTTGTAGTAGGCATTCCCGAGCTGCGACGCCCACGCGCTGTTTTTCGCGAGATTGTCGAGAACTGCCGGAAACTCGATAAGGCCTTTTACCGCGGGATCCCAAGACATATTGTTGGCGCCCGCCGCGCGCTGATCGGGGGGCAGGTTCATGTTCTGGTTCAGCCAGTTGTCGGCGTCGGAAACCTGGTCCGGGTACGTGGAAGCAGTTAGGATTTGAGCGACCAGAGAGTCGGGATCGAGCGCGATCGGGGCGACCAATTGATCGAGTTGCACCGCGTTCAGCTCAACATAAGCCGACGCGGGCGCTTGCGGCGCGTAGACATCTGCTTGTGCAGCTGGAATGGACAGCGTGGAAAGCATAAGCGCCATCATCGCGGAAATCATCTTTGGGGTATTCATAATGTCCTCCTGAGGACCTGCCGCATTGAAGATTTGGAATATTGGGCCGTTTCAGCCCTTCACCATGTAACGCGACAAAGACCGGGAGGCGGGGCCAGGATTTCCATCCTCAATTTGGAGATTTTCGGGAGGGTGGGGACTGGGGGGCAAAGATCAGTACTTTAAGAGCTTCGCCCCGAACGGGCAAGCAGCCTCAAACCTATTCAGGAGAGAGGAATCGAGCCAAATTCTGATGGAAGTTATTGAAAAAGACTGGTGGCGGCGGTAGGACTCGAACCTACGACCTACGGATTATGAGACCGTCGCTCTAACCACCTGAGCTACACCGCCACGGTGTTTGCAGCCAACTGGAAAGCTATATTTTACAGCACGAGCCTTAAGGACCATACACACCGCTGGTAAAAATCATCATCTGGCTCATAGGACTGTGCGGGCGTGCCCTTTTCGCACTCTCCATCAAGCCAGCGAGATCGCTTCACGCTCATTCTTGAAGAGACTCTTCAAATTGCCTGGCCGGCGCAGAATCCTGAAGCCCATGCCCATTGGAAGTTGAAGCCGCCGAGCTGACCGGTGACGTCAACGACTTCCCCGATGAAGAATAGGCCCGGGACTTTGCGGGATTCCATGGTGCGGGCATGCAGTTCATCGGTGTCGACTCCGCCAGCGGTAACCTCGGCTTTTCCGTAACCCTCGGTCTCTTCCGGTTCCACTTTCCAGTTGTGGAGATCGCGCTCTGCATCGGCAAAAGCGCTGGCGGAGTTGCCCGCGAGTGGGTGCGTTTCCAGCCATCGATCCGCCAGACGGCGGGGCAGAACTTCACGCAGCAGCGATTTCCAGGCGCACTGATCACGCACGGCGCTCTGCCGCAACTGAAAATTCAGATCGAAGCCGGGCGCGAGGTCGATCAAAATGGGTTCCTGACCATTCCAGTAAGAGGATATTTGGAGAATTGCCGGTCCACTAAGGCCGCGATGCGTGAAGAGCATTTTTTCGCGAAAGCGTTGCTTAGAGCTGGGCGTGGCGGCGACGGTTTCGGTTGAGACACCGGCAAGATCGCACCACCTTCGACGATCCCGTTCGCTGAACACAAGCGGTACCAGGGCCGCGCGGGGCGGCTGAATCTTGAGGCCAAATTGCCGGGCAAGATCGTAGCCAAAGGATGTTGCGCCGATTTTTTGAATTGACAGGCCTCCCGTCGCAACAACGAGCTGGGGAGTTGTGAAGCTTGTATTTGCTGAGCGCAGGGTGAATAGATCCGTCTTCGCTACCTCAGTGACCTTCGTATTAAGCAGGATTTCGACGTGCACCGCACGGCATTCTTCCTCAAGCATATTGACGATGTCATTCGCCGAGCGATCGCAGAATAGCTGTCCAAGCTTCTTCTCGTGGTACGGAATGCCGTGCTTTTCGACCAACTTCAAGAAAACATCGGGTCCGTAACGAGCAAGGGCTGATTTGGCAAAGTGCGGATTTCGGGAGATGAAACTGTCCGCGCCGGCGTGGAGATTGGTGAAATTACAGCGGCCGCCGCCAGAAATGAGAATCTTCTTGCCAATGCGGTCCGCGTGCTCGATGACCATAACGCGCCGACCGCGCTTGCCTGCTTCGATGGCGCACATCAGACCGGCCGCACCGGCTCCCAGAATGATGGCGTTGTATGCTTGATCCACGCAGGAACGAGCTTAACAGGGTGGGGCGATATTTGATTATGTTTGCTTAACGTTATGGCGAGCGCTTGCTTGATCAAAGTTCGCGGAGTGGTACAGGGAGTCGGATTTCGCCCCTTTGTCTATTGCATTGCTTGTGAGTTGCGCTTAACAGGGTGGGTGCTGAACGGCGAAGAGGGCGTGGCTATTCATCTGGAAGGTGACGCATCGCTCTTGCAGAGTTTTCTTGACCGGCTGAAAAACGAAGCGCCTCCAGCGGCGCAAATTGTTGCCATCGACGTTGAACCAGTGGCCGCGGTTGGATTCGAACAATTCGTCATTAAGGAAAGCGAGCGCAATCGGCGGCCCACCGTGCGCATCTCGCCGGATCTGCCGGTTTGCGACGAGTGTCTGCATGAACTAGCCGAATCCACCAATCGCCGGTATGAGTATCCCTACATCAACTGCACCAATTGTGGGCCGCGTTACACGGTGATTCTGGCGCTGCCATACGACCGTCCGAATACAACGATGAAGGACTGGCCGTTTGACGAATACTGTGACCGGGAATATCACGACCCCGCGAATCGGCGGTTCCACGCCCAGCCGGTGGCCTGCCCCGAGTGCGGGCCACACTACTACCTGCGCGTGGGTGAGGAGACTGTACGCGGCGATGAACGCGTGATTCGTGAAACGGTGGCCTTGCTGCATGTGGGCAAGATTGTCGCGATAAAAGGCCTGGGCGGATATCACCTGGCTTGCGATGCGCGAAATAGCGGCGCCGTGGCCGCCATGCGCGAACGCAAATTTCGCAAGGAGAAGCCGTTCGCCGTCATGGTGGAAAGCATCGCGGATGCTCAGGGACTGGCGGAACTTTCTGCCGACGCGGTTGAGTTGCTGACCTCGATTGCGCGGCCTATTGTGCTTGCGCCCGCTAAGGTGGAGCTGACGGAGATCGCTCCGGACAATCGCGAACTGGGCATCATGCTACCTTATACTCCGCTGCAACATATGCTGTTTGCGGCTGGCGCGCCATCGGTTTTGGTGATGACAAGCGCAAATCGATCGAGCGAACCGATTGCTTACGAGGATCAGGATGCGTTCGACCGGTTGTCGGGCATTGCGGATGCATTTCTCGTCGGCGAGCGCCCAATTGCGCGGCGCGTCGACGATTCGGTGGCGCGGGTTGGCGCGTTGGGCCCGGCAATTTTACGCCGATCGCGCGGCTATGCGCCAGGCGCGGTAACGAGTTTTCCACTTGAGACACACCATGTGCGGCCGATTCTGGCCCTTGGGGCCGATCTGAAAAATACAGTGACTCTGGTGGTCGAGGGACAGGCTTTTGTCAGCCAGCACATCGGCGATCTCGATCATTACGAGGCGTTCCGCGCCTTTGAAGAAACGATTCGCGACCTGATGACGATGTATGAGATCCGATGGGAGGACTTTGCTGGTCGTTCACGATACGCATCCCGAGTATCGGTCGACTGTGTATGCGCGTGCGGCTGCCAGCTTCGAGACGCGCTGGCGGTGCAACATCATCGCGCCCATATCGCGTCGGTGCTGGCGGAACGCGGTGCGTGGGAAAAGCGAGTGCTCGGCGTCAGTTTTGACGGAACTGGCTACGGCGACGATGGCAGTATCTGGGGAGGAGAATTCTTTGCCGGAAGCCTGCGTGAGGGATTCGAACGAGTCGCACATCTGCGGCCTGCTGTCTTAGCGGGAGGCGACGCTGCGGCACAACATCCAGTACAGGCAGCCGCGGGTTTTTTCTCGCAGGTGGAGGGATTGCCGAGTTTGAGCGATACAGCCATTTTCTTTTCCGTCGCGCTATCGAACTGCTTTGCAGTTGGTTGACAAACATGTACGGACATTCCCCACCACTTCGACCGGCCGGCTGTTCGATACCGCGGGGGCATTGCTGGGGTTTACCCGCGACATCACATTCGAGGGGCAAGCGGCGATGTGGGTGGAGCATCTCGCTCGTTCCGCTGGGATGGGCGATTGTTATCCGTTTCCGTTTCTGGATGGACAGTTGGACTTCCGGCCGCTGCTGCGGGCGGTTGCGATGGACAGATTGAAAGGGCGGAACGTCGCGGAAATTGCGCGCTCATTTCAAGGTGGAGTGGCTCACGGCGTCGCAAATGCGATCAGGACGTTGGCGTCCACTCACCACGTGGACGTGATCGTTCTCTCGGGTGGTGTTTTTCAGAATGATCTGCTGATCGAAGATCTGAAGGCAGAGATTGGAAAAACGGGATTGCAGCTTTGGACGAACCAGGCTGTTCCCGCCAATGACGGCGGCATCAGCCTGGGTCAGGCTGCGTTGGGGGCCTTTCATGGCGCAGCCGAAAACAGGTGAGAAAAGGCGATCCACACGTGGCAGGCCAGGGGTTCTGCCACGATGCCCGGTTCTCATTATTCCCCCGAGACCGCCGGGCTCTTTCGGTTTATGCTCATCGATTGCAAGAAGGTCACGATTTGCCAGCGCTCGGGATCCGGTAGTTTCGACCAGACAGGCATGCCACGGCGGACGACTCCGTTTGTAAGGACCCAAAAGAGCGTGCCGGGTGTGGCCTGCTGAACTTCTTCGCGGAGCAGGCTGGGCCCTCGTCTTGTGCCGGCTGCCTTTGGGCCGTGACATTCCGCACAATGCTGCTCATAGAGTTTGCCCCCAGCAGTCGCTTCTCTGGCATTGCCTTCGAACGGATTGGTTCGCATCCGCCACGACACGGGTGCTTGCGCCAGAGCGGCGTAATTTGCCTGCCCATGCTTACACTTGGCTCTGTCTTTCGTTTGCATTTGCGCAGGCAAGAGTGACAGGCTGCAAGCAACAAACAGGGCGGTCATGATGATTCTGCGCGTCATCTTCATGAGCGGCCTCCGACTAGTTGTCTGACTAAGGCTCCGAAGCCTGAAAATTCGCGCGAGACCCCCCAACGCAAAAGCAGCCGGTGGCTGTTGTCGTTGAGACCGAACCCGCTCGATAGGCGAAACGTCCAATCGGAGGGCAGATTCCAGGCGATCGCGGGCGCAAGGTAGTGAGAGGTACCGGGCAGGCCAAGATGATGCGTGTCACCAAGGCCTCCGTACATTTCGATGCCGGAAATAAAATTTTCTCCGCAGAGACTACAGCGTTTCGGCAGAGCCTTCAGCGCAAGCGGACGGCTGGCGCCCACAGCGTAGGCAAATTCCCAGGGCTCGCTAGGCAACAGGTTTTTAGTGAAGATCGGATTTAGGGCAACATTCCAGCCTTTCGAGCTGCTGGAAAGTAGCAGCTTGAGTTCGAGTTCGTGATCGTGCTCCTGGCGGAGTGCGGCATTCGATTCCAAGAAATCGGACTCTACGTCGTGGCCTTCGACTTCCTTCAGAATTTTATCCGCGCCGCTGGTTTGTTCATATTCGATGTAAACCACCGGGTTGACGAAGTGTTCGCGTTGCAGAGGCCGGATGCGATTTTCCACGCGAAAGCCGGTGAAAATTGTACTGTCGGAGAACGTCGTCTGCCCGTCGAAATAAAGCTCGGTCGTCCACCACGCCGTGGTGCCGTACTCGAACTCAGTCCAGAAGGCGTGGAAATCGTTGCCGCCGTGTTGCGTTCCAAAGGTCGAGAAATACTCCACTTCGAGACTGCCGGGCTCTTCCAGATAGTGGTCATAGGTCACGATGTAAGGGCTCTCCTGCGCCGAGGATGACCCGTAGCAGACCAGCAAGAAAATCAACGTGAGGAAGCCGCTGAAACTGAATCGGCCTAACCGCCGAAACGCCGAAACAAAAAAGCCAAGAGACATGTGTTTTTTTGACATAATATTGGTGCAATCTTAGTTGCGACGAAGTCGCAATACGGATTACCATTTCAGACTAGGAGAGTCGTAAGCAGACTGTCAATGATCGCCCGACGATTCCGTTGCAGGTTTCTTGCGATCAGTTGCGACTTTGATTGGAGACAGTGAATGCCATTGCCGCATACTCAAATTCCAGGCCATCTTCAAACGCAGCTCGCGGGCCGTGGAATTCGCATGACCGCACAGCGCCGCGCAATTCTCAGCGTCATTGAGACGGCGTCCAAACATCTGGATGCCACCCAGATCCTCCGCAAGGCGAGCGCATTGGACTCCTCGGTGGACCGTAGTACCGTTTACCGCACCCTGGACCTGCTCAAGCGGCAAGGGCTGATCGATGAGCTTGACTTGATGCATCTGAACGGAGAGGGACACTACTACGAGCGGAAACTGGGCCGCGATCACATCCATATGGCCTGCCTGCGATGCGGGAAAATTACAGAGTTTGTGAGCGAGACCTTCGATTCGCTGAAGAGTCAACTAGAGCGCGATTGCCGCTTTCATATCGTCGTGTCCAGACTAGAGGTCGGCGGATACTGTTCTGCCTGCCGCCGCTAGCGCATTCTGTGGCGAAGCAAGCTCCCTGAACAGCTCTTTGCAAGCCGCGCAAATTGTGGTTATCGCTTGTTTCTCGCGCCCGCGGGGACGTATAGTAAGGTCAACCGTGGGGTAGTATGCCTTCGCAAGCTCTCGATCCGCATTCCGAAAAGAGGCGGCCCACTCTTGGTAAGAATGTGACCGACCAACTCCTATCTCCAGTGTTTTTTGAAGCCGTGCCCGACGCGATGGTGGCAGTCGACCACCAGGGTGTGATCGTTCAGGTTAATTCTCAAACCGAACGTCTGTTTGGATACACACAGGCCGAACTGGTCGGCCAGAGTGTTGAGATGCTGGTGCCCATGGGGCAGCGCGAGTCTCACCATCACCATCGCGAGCGATTCCGGCACCATCCGGAGATGCGGCGCATGGGCGCGCAGCTCGATCTCCGCGGCCGCCGCAAGAATGGTTCGGAATTTCCCGTGGAAATCAGTCTGTCGCCGGTGCCCACGGAAGCCGGCATGCTGGTGCTGAGCGCCATCCGAGACATTACGGACCGCAAGCGCATCGAAGAAGAACTGCGCAAAGTTCACGAAGAGCTAGCCGCCAGCAAAGACCGCGAGTTGCGGGAGTCGCAGAACCGGCTTGCTCTCATTGTGGATTCGTCACAGGACGCGATCATTGCGAAAAATCTCGAGGGCACCATCACACACTGGAACAAGGGCGCGGAACACATTTACGGCTACACAGCGGAAGAAGTGATTGGCAAGCCGATTTCCGTGCTTGCGCCGGATGAACGCCGCGACGAGACAATGGGAATATTGGCGAAGATTCGCCAAGGCAGCCGGGTCGAGCATTTTGAAACGACTCGAGTGCGAAAAGACGGCAAGCACCTGAATGTGTCAATTTCTGTTTCTCCGATCCGGGACGCGACTGGACAAATCGTGGGGGCGTCCGTGATTGCGCGCGACGTTACCGGCCAAAAGCGATCGGAAGAATTGCTGCGGCAGGCGCAAAAAATGGAAGCTATAGGGCGACTGGCAGGCGGTGTCGCTCATGACTTCAACAATGTGCTGGGCATTGTTACGGCGTGCTGCGAATTGCTGCGCAGCCATGTGGAGCCAAACGACGCAACGCAATACATCGACAATATCCAGGAAGCATCCAAACGCGGCGCCTCCCTCACTCGGCAGTTGCTTTCTTTCAGCCGACGACAAGTTGGCACTCAGCCGCGCCTGCTCGACCTGAACGATGCGGTGAAGGAGGTAGTCAAGCTGTTGCGTCCGCTCATGGGTGAGGACGTTCAGTTGATCGTCCGGCATGGAGCTGAGGTTGCGGTCGTTGAGTCCGACCCCGCACAGATCGATCAAATCGTCCTGAACATTGCAGTCAATGCCCGGGACGCCATGCCGAAGGGCGGGAAGCTGATTCTCGAGACCTCGGCGCAGGAATTCGACGCGGCATTTGCCGGGCAGCATCCGCCCATGAAAGCTGGGCGATACGTTTTGCTGGCAATCAGCGACAACGGTATCGGCATGGAGGCCAAAACTCTCTCTCAAATCTTCGAGCCCTTCTTCACAACCAAAGAAACCGGGAAAGGCACGGGGCTGGGACTGGCAACGGTGTACGGAATCGTGCAGCAAAACGGCGGCCATGTCAGGGTCTACAGCGAGGTGGGGCGAGGCACGACCTTCAAGATCTATTTGCCGGCCGCTGACCATAAGCTGGGAATGGCACCCGAGGCCTCAGCCGAGGCTTTACCTCCCAAAGTACATGGCAAGACCGTTCTGCTGGTCGAAGACGACACGCTGATGCGTCAACTCACCCGCCAGATGTTGCAGGAGCACGGCTACAAGGTCCTAGAAGCCGAAGATGGAGTTGCCGCACTAGAGAAATTGGAATCGAGCGGCATGCCAATCGATGTCGTCTTGACCGACGTCGTCATGCGCGGCATGAGTGGGCCAGAGCTGGCTCGGGAACTCGTCGGCCGGCATCCAGCCCTAAAGGTCGTCTATATGTCCGGGTACACGGGAGAACTCCTTACGCAGAACGGCGATGGGATGCATGGCATTGCCATGCTAGACAAGCCATTCACCCGAAGCACACTTCTAAGAACGATTCACGCTGCGCTTCATTAAGAATGTGGCGCCATCTTCACCGGATCGTCAGGTCCGAAAGCACGTCTCACTTCGTTGACTGATGCGCGCCACCCACGTAAGATTCGCGCCATGACTGGGCGGAGCGGTATGCTGGGCGATGTCGACCATGCGAATCGAGCCAATTGAAACCCTCGGGCAAACTGCGAAGTATCTGCTGATTGTGGCGGCGCTTCTTTACCTTCTCGATTGGGGAGTGTTCGCTCTGCGGCGAACACGCGGGACCGCGATGGGCAGTGTTGCAGTGGACCAATATCTGCAAACGCCGCTGAAGGGCGGAAAGGCCGAGTATGACTACATGGGAACGGCGGACCAACCCTGCTCTCGGACGCTGTTTCCCCAATATGCCTTGCAGCAATGGAGGGTTCCGTGCTGGTGGCTGGCGCGGCATAACTCTCAGTGGGAGTGAGTCGTCAGTGGCGGAGCGTTGTCTCGCGGGCTGCTCACTCAGGCACCGCGAAACACGCTCACTGCTGGATGGCGCGTTGATCTTGCGGAGGCTTTTGCGTCACTTGCTGCGTCGAGGGCAGTTGAGAAACATCCCAACCGCCGCCAAGAGCCTGAACCAACTCGACCGCACTCGTCATCTGCTGCACCTGCAGGTTAAGCAGGGTTTGCTGCGTCGCAAACAACGCCGTTTGTGTATCCAGCAAAGTGATATAGGGATCGATGCCAGTGTCATAGCGTCCCTTTTCAAGGTCGTACGCTTTTTGTGCGGCATCGACCGCAGCCTCTGCGTCGCGAATTTCTTCCCAGAGCAGGCGCGTCGCCGCCAGATAATCCTCCACCTGCTGAAACGCCGTGAGCACGGTTTCCCGGTAGCTTGCGACGTCGGCGTTGTAGGTCGCTATGTATTGGTCGATTGTGGCGCGCCGCAATCCTGCGTCGAAGATGGTCTCCGAAACTGACGGCCCCACCGACCACTCGCGGCTGGCAGCATTGAAGAGCTTGCTGATCGCAGAAGATGCAAGTCCTCCGCTGGCGCTCAATGTCAGCGAAGGATAGTAGGCGGCGTAGCCGATGCCGATCGTGGAGTTGGCGGCGGCCATCTGGCGTTCAGCGGCTGCTATGTCCGGGCGGCGTTCTAAGAGCTGCGACGGTGTTCCAGTCGGAATCGGCGGCGGCTCGGCGGTAAGGGGTTTTACGGGCATTGAAAAGTCGGTCGCAGCCTTACCCAGCAGCGTGGCAATCGCATGCTCGTACTGTGCACGGGCAATCTTGACGTTGGTGGCAGAGGCGCGTGCGCTTTCCAGCGTTTGCCGCGCTTGCTCCACCGATACTTGATCGCCAGTGCCAACGTCATACTGCGCCTGCACGGAGTTCAGCACTTCCTCGTCCGCTTTGACCGTTTCGTCGAGAATCCTCTGGAGTTCGTCTTGCCCGCGTATCTCAAAGAATGTCTCTGCGAGTGTAGCCTGCTCCAATAAGCGTTCGTTTTCAAGATCGGCGGCGCTTACCTGTGCAGTAGCCTGGGCACTTCGCACCGCATTACGCACCCGGCCAAACAAATCGGGCGCCCAGGACACATCCAGCGGCAGCGAGAATTCCGAAGCCGTCACACCCGAGGAGCCACCCGTTTTGCTCGCGCCTGACGACAAATTTCCGGAAGTACGCGTGCGAGTGAACCCCGCGCCAATGGTCGCGGTGGGATAGTACTGTGCCCGCGTTTCGCGAATCACCGCCCGCGCCGCAAGATAATTCTCGAAATACTGTTTGATGGTCTGGTTGTTGATATTCAGCTGTTTTTCCAGATCGTTGAGTTCCGGCTGCTGGAAGACTTCCCACCAGTTGCCGTGCAGCATCTGGTCTTGCGGAGATGCGACTTTCCAGCCTTCCGCATCCTGAAAATTGATTGGCGATTCTTTGTAGTTGGGAGCGGCAGGCGTGGACGCCGAAGGCTTGTGATATCTGGGGCCGACGGTACATGAGGTCAAGCCGATGCAAATCACGATTGCGGATGCCATTCTGCAAGCGACCGCCTTTGCCGCAGACATCTTGATCAAAGACTTGACGACGGATACATGCGGCATAAGCGCCATGCCCTTCCGCGACTTCGACCGTTGAATACTCTGTTTCATGCCGTGCCCTCTTCCGACAGCGGAGTGAATGTATCTCGCTCTTTCCCCAGCACGCGGAGACGCAGCTTGTCCATGAACAAGTAGACGACCGGGGTCGTATAAAGTGTCAGTAACTGACTGACAACGAGGCCCCCGACAATGGAAATCCCGAGCGGCCGCCGCAACTCGGAACCCGTACCCGTGCCGAAGGCTAGCGGCAGCGCTCCAAACAGCGCCGACATCGTGGTCATCAGGATGGGGCGGAACCGCAGCAGGCAGGCCGTAAAGATGGCGTCGTAAGTCGTCATTCCCTGCTCGCGCTCGGCTACCAGGGCAAAGTCAATCATCATGATCGCGTTCTTCTTGACGATGCCGATCAGCAGCACGATACCGATAATGGAAATCACGTTGAGATCATTGTGGAAGATCAACAGCGCGAGCATCGCGCCCACACTGGCCGAAGGCAGCGTGGAAATGATGGTCAGCGGATGCACGAGGCTTTCGTAGAGAATTCCGAGCACGATGTAGACCGCCGCCAGCGCGGTGATGATCAGGAACTTCTGCGTACTCAGCGAACTCTGATACGCCTGCAGGGTCCCGGAGAATTGGCCGTGAATGGTGGATGGCGTTCCCAGCTTATCCTGCATTTGCTGGATCATGCGGGTCGCATCGCTGAGTGCCAGGCCTTCCGCAAGATTAAAAGACACAGTTACCGACGGGAACAGCCCGGAGTGGGCCACCGACAGCGGCGTCGTGTTCGTTGAGAACCTCGCCACCGTATTGAGAGGTACATTCCCCTTGCCGTTTGGAAGATAGATATCTTTCAGCCCGGCGGGCGATTGCCAGTAAGGGGGGGCCACCTCCAATACCACGTAGTACTGATTCAATGGTTTGAAGATGACCGACGTTTCCTCCTGGCCGAACGCGCTGTACAAAGTGGAATCCAATGTCTGGGGCGTAATTCCGAGCTGAGCCGCGGCGGTTCTGTCGTAGTGAACGTAGGATTGCAGCCCGCCATTCTGCTGGTCGGAATTCACGTCCTGCAACCCATGAATCTTTTTCATGTTGGCGAGCAGAATCGGCCCCCACTTATTCAGGTCGTCCACGTTGTCGGCCTGAATCGTGTATTGATACAGCGCGTTGCTGCCGCGACCGCCAATGCGGATGTCTTGCGACGCTTGCAAGAACGCTTGCGCGACCGGCAACCGGTTCAGCTTTGGCCGCAGGCGGTTGATAATTTCGGCAGCGTTGATTTTGCGCTCTTTCAAAGGCTTCAGAGCGATGTAGATGAAGCCCCCGTTCCCGCCGCCCGTGTAGGCGTTCACATGATAGACGGCAGGATCGGCCTTAATAACATCCACTAACTGCAGAACCGAGTTGTCCATCAGCGGAAACGATGCGTCCTGCGGCCCTTGCACTCCGCCCACGATGGCGCCCGTGTCCTGCTGCGGGAAGAAGCCCTTCGGTACGCGCATGATCAGAACCACATTGAGCGCGATCACAAGGATGAGAACGGTCAGCACCAGGCCGGGATTGTCGAGCACCCAACGGAGCGAGCGGCGATACCCGTCGAGCATCCAGTTGAAAAACCGCTCGTTGATCCGATAAAGGCGGCCATGGCTTTCCTTGCTTTCGGTTCTCAGCAAGTGCGCGCACATCATAGGCGTAGTTGTGAGCGAAATGACCATCGACACCAAAATTGCGGTGGAAAGCACCACCGCAAATTCGCGGAACAAACGACCGACGATTCCGCCCATCATCAGAATGGGGATGAAGACGGCGATCAAAGACACGCTGATGGAAAATACGGTGAAGCCGATTTCCCGCGCCCCTTGCAGAGCCGCTGCCATTGGCTGCATGCCCGCTTCCAGGTGCCGCGAGATGTTCTCCATGACCACAATGGCGTCATCGACGACAAAGCCGGTGGAAATGGTCAGCGCCATGAGGGAAAGATTGTCGAGGCTGTAGCCGCACAAGTACATCACGGCAAATGTGCCGACCAGCGATACGGGAACGGCGACGCTTGGAATCATCGTGGCCCGCACGTTCCGGAGGAACACAAATACCACCAGCACCACCAGGATCACGGAGAGAACCAGCGACCGCTCTACGTCACTCAGGCTGGCACGGATCGTAGTGGTTCGGTCGAATACATTCGTAATGTCGATTCCCGCCGGGATGGATGCTTTCAACGACGGGATCGAGGCTTTAACTCGATCCACGGTCTCAATGATGTTTGCGCCCGGTTGCCTGAAGATGATAATCGTGACGGATTTCTTGCCGTCCATATAGCCGGCGTTGCGCACATTCTGGACGGAGTCGATTACGTCGCCGACGTCGGAAAGCCGCACCGCTGTTCCGTTGTGCGCACCAACAATCAGCGGCTTGTAATCTTCCGCAATCGCCATCTGGTCGTTGGTGACGATGTCAGCGGTCTTGTTTCCATTAGCGATCTGCCCGAGCGCGACATGGGCATTGGCTAGGCGTAAAGCATTCTCAACTTGACCGAACGAGATTCCGTAGCTGTTCATCTGCGTCGGGTTCAATTCCACTCGGACCGCCGGTGACGACGCGCCCCCGACGCTCACCTGGCCCACGCCGGCGAGTTGTGAGATGCGCTGCGCTAGCACCGTGGACCCAGCATCGTACATTTGGCCTTTACTGTAGACATCGGAGGTGAGCGCCAGAATCATGATGGGCGAGTCCGCCGGGTTCACCTTGCGATACGTTGGATTCGCGGGCAGGTTGGCCGGCAAGTATGTACGGGCGGCGTTGATCGCCGCCTCCACGTCGCGCGCGGCGCCATCGATGTTGCGGCTCAGATCGAACTGAATGGTGATGTTGGTACTGCCCAGCGAACTGGACGATGTCATTTCGGTAATAGCGGCAATGTGACCAAGTTGCCGCTCGAGTGGCGTGGCGACAGAAGACGCCATGATTTCCGCGCTGGCCCCGGGCAGCGAGGCCTGTATGTTGATGGTCGGAAAATCAACCTGAGGCAGCGGCGAAGCTGGCAGCACCGTATAGGTGACAATCAACCATGCAGAGAGCATCGCGTCGGCGACGGTTTGCTCGCGGCCCTGGGTGAGGGCCAGGCAGCAGATCGAGGAACCGTCACCCGCAGCAATTCACCGAGGGCACCTGCCCGTTCTCCGGCAACGATGACTTCAAACAGGCCCGGCACCAGCGGCGCGCGCCATGGTTGGTGAAGGGTGTCGCCAAAACATCCGGTGAGCATTTCATACCTCCTCGTGGCAAATGCGGCGGTGATCATACAGGCATTTCCGGAGTCGACCACGGCGTCGCGGTGCGGGATCGCCGCAGGCAGGACACGGCGGATACTGGTCGTCAGGACTTCCAGCTCGGGAATGAGGAGAACGAACTTCAATTCCGTCCCGACTTCAAAGCGGAAAGATTTCCCCCGGGCGTCCGTGAGCACGAACCCGCCGAAGGAAGAGGGGGCGGCATTGTCCGGATTGCCCTCAATCCGGGGCGCAAAGAGCGAAAACCCCCTCCCGACTGAGAGGGCGACCAGCGAGTTCGTTGAGCCCGGAAAGGACGCCGAGCCTCCCAAGGGTGACACTGCTCCCAAGTCCCCGGCTGGCCGGCACCTCACCCGAAATGCTCCCACCCCGAAACGAGAACACCCTCTGGCCAGCCTGATCGAAGAACAGCCGGCGCATTCTGCCGCCATCGGGTGCTTGGGTTCGCCGCATGGCGCTTCGCCACCGCGGACGACTGTCACCGTATTATACAGGGCGAGCGCAATGCCCAGACAATCGAATCCCGGACCGATATTGGAAGTGCTCGCGGGAATGCGGTGGGTGACCAGGTCGGACATGGGGAGCATTGGATCCAAAAAGGGTCCAAATTCAACCCCCGTGCGACCAATTCATGATCTGGAACACCGGAAATAGTTGAGTTTAGAATTTGAGTAAAAACAAGACTGGGACTTCTCAAACGATTCCAATCCATTCAAGTGCTACAGCAAAATTCATCAATTGAGTAAAATTTGGATGCATAATATCCTCCATAATTCCAGTGCTATTCCGCTGGCTTTTCAGCAAGATTCATAAAACTGCCCAAGTCCACTGGGGACTCTAGACAGAGTTGGCAACTCCAGTTGATGTGTTAGAAAACAACCCGTTGCCGCGGCCTCAGGAAAACCGCTTTACCAACACGGACGCGTTATGTCCGCCGAAGCCGAAACTATTGCTCATGGCGACGTCCACTTTCACCTCGCGGGCTACGTTTGGGACGCAGTCGAGGTCGCAATCGGGATCCTGATTCTCCAAATTGATGGTGGGCGGCACAATACCCTCCTTGATGGCCATGACGCTGGCAGCCAGTTCGACTCCGCCGGCAGCACCGAGGAGGTGACCGGTCATGCTCTTGGTGGAACTGACCATCAGACCGTTGGCGGCGTGATGGCCAAAAGCCAGTTTGATGGCCCTCGTTTCGGCGACGTCTCCCAAGCCCGTGCTGGTGGCGTGGGCGTTCAGATACTGCACCTGGTCCGGATTCACCTTGCCGTGGCGCATGGCCATGAGCATCGCCCGCGACGGACCGCTCCGTCCGGTGAAGGGGCGCTGAGGTGATGCGCATCCGCGCTCAAGCCGTAGCCGATCAGTTCGGCGTAAATGTTCGCCCCGCGCTTTTTGGCATGTTCCAGTTCCTCGATCACCATCACGCGACTTCTTCGCCGATGACGAACGGTCCTTATCAAGGGGCGGCGTTTCACGGGTGCCAATTGTCCAGCACATGGCTTCCATTTTGCGAATCGACGAAGGCCCGATTGCAGGCGACCTTT
>CAWDPB010000014.1:0-10983 GCA_963804075.1 uncultured Acidobacteriaceae bacterium
TGCACTACAGCTACATCCCTGGAAAATAGGTCTGGCGCGCTCTCCAGCCGCTAGTTTGCGTCTCCCGGGATGCCTCGGCAGGATTCCGGGAGACCCTCCATCTTGCGCAGCCCCGAGGTAACCCAGGCGAGCGTACTTCGGTAACGGTGAGTTGTACTTTAAGCACCTCTGAGTGTCCATCCATCCAACTTAAAATAGTTCTGAGCGGACCAGCGCCCCCCCCATCGCATGGCCCGACCGGACTGGCTTTTGTCCTTCAAACTGCCCATTCCCGCGAGAATCCCTCTGCTGTACGTCATCCTTGGCGTGCTCCTTACTATTAGTGTGCTTCCCATGTATTTTTACTCGGCGCAGATCGAGGGGATGAACCGCGAGCGCCTCAAAACCAATGAAATGCTTTTGCAGAACACGGTCACGCGATCCCTGGCCGATGACATTTCGCAGCATCAGCAAACATTGCGGATGATGTTGGCCAACCTGTCTTCCTCTGTGCAGGTGGAAAGCGGCAACGACATCGACGACCAGCACATACAGACGCCGGAACTGCGCGCGCTGCTCGAGGACTTCGTTTCGTCATCCAACGATATCGCCTACGTCACGCTGCTGAACGCCAATGCGAAAGGACTCTCCGCCGGCCGAATCGAACCGGACGCTTTCTTGCAGCGCGAACTTGAGCGCGGCTACCAGGCCGCAAACCAGGGAAGGTCTTATAGCGGACAGCCGCTGACAGTGGGAAGGGGCAAATCGCTGCGCACGGTCATGCTGGTGAGTTCGCCCATTATGTATGCAGGGCGTTTTCTCGGCATGATCGCAACGGTTGTCGATCTCGATTACCTGATCCGCCAATTGCAACAAGTCAGCCTGACTGGACTGGTGCCTTACGTGGTCGACAGCCAGGGACGACTGGTGGCGGCAGCCAGCAACGAATTTGCCACCGGCCAGGAGATGACTCAATTCGACATCGTGAAGAACTTTGTCGACGAAGGCTCCAGGGCTCAACTTGCCGCGACGCGCGAATTCACCATCCACGGCGAAAAGCAAAAGCCGGTTGCGATGCTCGGAACCTACAGCCCGGTCACAACGCTCGAGTGGGCCGTCGTTGTGCAGAAGCCGCGGGACGAAGCCTATCGCGGCATTTATGAAATGCAGCACACGGGCCGATTGCTGGCCTGGTTGGCCGTGTTTGTGAGTGTTGGCTTAAGCATTTTCTCCGCCCGACGCATCACCAGCCCGCTTCAGGTGCTGGCGCAATCCAGCCGCGCGATTGCACGCGGCGATTTTTCGCAGCGCGCTCACGTCAAAACGCGCACCGAAATCGGCGAACTCGCCACGACTTTCAACACCATGTCGGACGAACTGGAGCAGTTCGTCGAAGACCTGAAACGCGCCGCTGAGGAAAATCGTGCGCTGTTCATGGGCTCGATCCAAATGCTCGCCGGCGCGGTCAACGAAAAGGATCCCTACACCCGCGGCCACTCCGACCGCGTCACGCGCTACTCGCTGCTGGTTGCCAAGGAAATGGGACTCGACCCCGGCTTTATGGAAGTCCTGCGCGTCTCAGCCCAACTGCACGACGTGGGTAAGATTGGCATTGAGGACCGCATCCTGAAGAAACCCGGTGCGCTCACTCCGGAAGAATTCGAAATCATGAAGACGCACACGACCAAGGGTGCAAACCTTCTGCGTCCCGTTTCGCAGTTGCGTGAGATGCTGCCTGGAATCGAACTCCACCACGAAGCGCTCAATGGACGCGGCTACCCCTACGGCCTGAAAGGCGATGAGATACCACTCCTCGCCCGCGTCATTGCCGTCGCCGACACATTCGACGCCCTAACGACGAACCGCCCATACCAAAAAGCATTCGACATCTCCGAAACACTCCGCATCATTCAGAATCTCTCGGGACAGCGCCTCGATCCCCGCGCGGTCTCGGCCATGCTGGCCGTATTTCATCGGGGAGAGATCGTGCTACAGAAAATGCCTTCAGCCGACGCTCCCACCGAACCTACCGCTACAGCGGCCGCCGCGCCGGAGAACGCCTCCGCCAAAGCCGAGGCTCCCGCACCCATGGCCAGTGCCGCTGCTGCGCCTTGTGCGACGACCGTGGCCTCTTCGACAGCTGAACCGGCCGAAGCATCATCCAGCGACTCGCTCGTGGTCGAAACTACGCGCTCCTAAGTCGTCCGTTCTCAATCCGGCCCCACATCCTCGATGCCTATTCCATATCGCCTCAGGCCGCGCTCGACCGCCGCCTTGTCTCTCCCCGCCTATATAATCGGGATTCGGACACATCATGATCCAAACCCTTTTTGGCAGCTTGGACGAGCAGAAGGAAGAGAAGAAACCTAACTTTCTGGACCGAATGAAGCAGGCCGTCTCGCGCACGCGCGAGAACCTGGCCGAGCGCATCGAAAGTGTGGTTTCGATCGGCAAGGAAATCGACCGCTCCATGCTCGACGACCTCGAAGCGACCCTCATCGGAGCCGATCTCGGCACGACCACCACCCAGGAAGTGCTGGACAAACTCCGCGACAAAGCCGACCGCAAGCAGATCAAAGATGTAGACGAGCTGAAACGCCTGCTGAAGGAAGAGCTGCTCGCAATTCTGACCTCGACGCCCGAACGCCCAGTCGCTCGCGTGGATGGCACGCCCGAGGTCATCCTGGTTGTGGGTGTGAATGGGACGGGCAAAACTACAACCATCGGCAAGCTGTCGCAGGTGTTTCGCGGACAGGGCAAGACGGTGCTATTGTGCGCCGCCGATACCTTCCGCGCGGCCGCCATTGAGCAACTGGAAATCTGGGGCCAGCGCACCGGGACGGAAGTCGTCAAGACCAAGGCCGGGGGCGATCCTTCGGCCGTGCTCTTCGATGCTCTGCAAAAAGCGGCCGCGCACAAAACCGATTACGTGATCGTAGACACGGCCGGCCGTCTGCACACCAAGCAGAACCTGATGCAGGAACTCGAAAAGATGCAGCGCACAGCGCAGCGCATCATCCCCGGCGCTCCGCATGAGACTTTGCTCGTCATGGACGCGACCACCGGCCAGAACGGCCTTCAGCAGGCGCGTCAGTTCACGCAGTCTGCCGGAGTGACGGGCATTGTCCTAACCAAACTCGACGGCACCGCCAAAGGCGGAGTGGTCGTGGCGATCTCGCGCGAACTGGGGCTGCCAGTGCGCTTCGTAGGCGTCGGCGAGAAAGCAACCGATCTGCTCCCGTTCGACGCGAAGGAGTTTGTGGAGTCGCTGTTCGCCTGAACTCTACCCAGCAATCGGTTTCTCGCCTCTCTGCATCCGCCACTAGGCGGATTGATAAGGGGTTCGTCTTAAAACACTCGGGGAAAATGTCGATTAGCGCTATAGTTTGCACGAATGAGCAGTCCGCTAGAGTCGTTTGAATTTCTAAACCGAGGCTGGGACATTCGCATACTTGAAACTCAGTCCCTGCGATCGGTATTCGTGATTTTATTACTGGATATGTTCATGCTCGGAATGCTTGCTAGCATGGCGCTCTACGAGGCTGTTCGTCTTCATCGTTTCAATTGGTCCACCGCCTTCCTGTTCCCCGTTTTCCTTCTCGCCGTCTTTCGCTATGCACCGCTGGTCTATCGTCGCCTCGCACGCTGAGCGTCACTGTGCCCTCTGAAAACCAGAATGCCCCGCTCCCAGCTTCTCTCCCTTGGCTTCCCCTGCCTCTTCGCGGTGAGTTAATCTAAAAGGTCCCATGACAACCGACGAACAATTCACGCGGCGTGCGCTCGATCTGGCGCGGGCCGGAATCGGACTCGTCTCGCCAAATCCCGCAGTCGGCGCGGTCGTTGTCGATTCCTCTGGGAAAGAAGCCGGAGCGGGAACTCACACTTACGATGGCGTCAAGCATGCCGAAATACTCGCGCTGGAGCAAGCTGGCGCTAGCGCGCGTGGCGGAACTCTTTATCTCAATCTTGAGCCTTGCTCGCATCAGGGACGAACTGGCCCGTGTGCCGATGCCGTGATTGCCGCAAGAATCTCTCGCGTTGTGTGCTCGATGCAAGATCCCGAATCCACAGGTGGCAGGCCAGGGATTTGCAAAGCTGCGCGCCGGGGGTATTCGCGTTGAGATCGGGATGTTGGAGGCGGAAGCCAAGAAGTTGAACGAAGGTTTCGCCCGCTACATTCGCCATGGCGTCCCGCTGGTCACGCTGAAGGGCGCGATGACGCTCGACGGCAAGATTGCGCCGCCTCCATCGGGAACGCTGCATCCAACCGAGGTCGCGGCAGGTGGCTCGACCGGCGGCTGGATCACCGGTGAGATTGCGCGCCAGCATGTTCATCAGCTAAGGCATCAGCACGATGCCATCATGGCGGGAGTGGGCACTGTAATAGCCGACGATCCGTTGCTCACCGACCGCAGCGGCTTGCCGCGCCGACGGCCGTTGCTGCGCGTGATTCTCGATTCCTTCCTTCGCCTGCCGGAAATTTCGCGTCTGGTCGAGACCGCGCAGAACGATGTGCTGGTGTTCTATTCGCAGGCCGATCTGCCGGAAATCGACCGCCGCAAGCGCGAACTCGAAAAGCTTGGCATCCGCGCGGAGCATGTCGCTCCCGCAGCAGTTAGCGCGACTGGCCCTACTCCGCAGCCCGATCTGGCGCGGCCCGATTTGGCCGAAGTCATGCGGCGTCTCGGCGAACTTGAGATCACCAGCGTCCTGATTGAGGGCGGAGCGACGGTGAACTGGACCGCGCTTTCCTCGGGAGTGGTGGACAAGCTGTTTCTTTACTACGCGCCAAAGATTCTGGGCGAGGGCTCGGTGCCGTTCATGGCCAGCCGTTCCACGGGAGAGCACGGCGCGCCATCACGCCTCCCCACATCGAGCGATCCAGGCGCGCCATATTCAGCTGCATCAGTTCGGAGAGGACTTCGCGGTCGAGGGGTATTTGCGGGATCCGTATAAAGACTGATTATTTTGACCTACCGATATCCTGGGACGAGATAGATATCCCTCGTTACCTTCGGAATGACAGCTCATAAGATGTATCGTTGTCCTTTATCCTAATCGTTCTTAATTGGAGGCCATCATGTTTACTGGAATCGTTGAAGAAGTTGGGAAGGTCGCGAAGATTGAGCAGCGGGGAGAGAATCGCCGCATCACAATCGAGGCAAAGAACACCCCGAAGGAACTTGGCACGGGTCAAAGCGTCTCGGTCAGCGGAGTCTGCCTGACCGCGCTCGACATCAAGCTCGGCTCGTTTTGCGCCGACCTCGCGCCCGAAACCTGGGAGCGGACTTCGTTCTCCCGCATCCACGAAGGCGCGCTCATCAACCTTGAGCTTCCAATGAAGGCCGACGGCCGATTCGGCGGGCATATCGTGCAGGGACACGTTGACGGCGTCGGCAAGCTGATCGCGTTCGATCGCATCGCCGATTCGGAGAACTGGTGGCTGCACATCGAGATTCCATCCGATGTTGAGAAATACACCGTGTTCAAAGGCTCGATTTCAATTGAAGGCATCAGCCTGACCGTTGCCAAGCTGGAGAAGAATCGTTGCACGATCGCCATCATTCCCCATACCGTCGATCTTACGAATCTGGGATCGCTGAAGCCCGGCGATCCGGTCAATCTAGAAGCCGATGTGATTGCCAAGTATGTCGAGAAAATGATGAAAGGCGAGCCGTCGCAGAATTCGCTGTCGGTCGCGGAATTGATAGAACAGGGGTTTTAGAGGAGAAGTGGTCGGTGGGCAGTGATCAGTGGTAGGGGCGATCTGGTCGGTGGGTGGTGCCTCAGTATTTAATTTAAGTAACGGTTCGATGCGTATTGGATGATAGCAACCGCTATCACAATCGAGACTGCGAGCGCGAGAAAATCGGCGTCCCAAATAATGAAGCTAGAAAACCACGCATCTGGCCATCGGCGACGAATGGCGATGGCACAGAGTTCGCCCGATGGCCGCAAGAACCAACGAAAGAGTATGAGTGTTATGGGCACGATTACTATTGGGCGCAAAATGCGCACCGTCCATTTCTTCACGACGCAACTCCCTTAAACAACTGACCACTAGCCACTGCCCACCGACCACTGCTTCTAAGCTTCCAGCTTCAGCTCATCTAACTCCAGGAATTCCTTGATTATCGGGTGATCGGATTTCTCCATCTCTTTGTAAGGACCGAAGAAGATCGCTTGCGCTTCGTAGAGGAAGACGATGCGGTCGGCCAGTTTCTTGGCCAGACGCATATCGTGCGTGACCACCACCGATGTCAGGTGCAACTGCAACTTCAGGCGCGCAATCAGGTCGCCGAGCAGATTGCCCATCAGCGGATCGACCATGGTGGTCGGTTCATCGTAGAGGATGCACTCGGGCTGGGCCGATAACGCGCGCGCAATCGCGACCGAACGCTTCATGCCTGTGGAAAGGTCGCTTGGCAGCATCTCTCGCATTTCCTTCACGCCAACCATTTCGAGCAGGCCATCGACGACCTGGTAAATCTGGTCCTCCGACAGCTCTCCTTTTTCGCGCAGCGGAAAGGCGACGTTTTCGCCCACGGTCAGCGAATCGAAGAGCGCGCCGTTCTGAAAAACCATCGTGACTTTCTTGTGAATCTCTTCGAGCTGGTCCTCGTTGTAGCCGGTGATGTCCTGGCCGGCAACGATCACGCGGCCCGAGTCGGGTTTGAGGAAGCCCATGATTTCATGCAGCGCCACCGATTTTCCCACGCCGCTGCGGCCCAGGATGCAGACCATCTCCCCAGGCATCACGTTGAACGTGACGTTCTTCAGCACTTGGCGCTCGCCGAATGCCTTGGAGACGTCGTTGAATTCGATGTAGGGAGCAATGCCATTCGCAGGCCCCGTTTGCGCCACGCCCATGGGCAACAGCATGGCACGAGAGGCGGGTCCGGCTCAAGGCCGGATGGTTTCTGGTAACGTCCCGACTTAACTTCCACCACGGAGTCACGGAGACACAGAGAAAAGCAAGCCCTTGTCACACCTTCTGCGCTACCACTGCTGGGCCAGCTCTTCCGCGGCGCGGCGATCTTCAGGCGTGTTGAGGTTGAGAAAATTCTTTTCGGAGAAGCCAGCCGCGGCCAACTCAGACTCTTCGACCACGAGCAGCGGAACCGCTGCAAACGCGGCATCGACTTTGTATTCCCCGGCGAGCAGAGCGCGCTCGGCGACAGCCGCGAATTCACGGCGATAAATGGCGCATAGCGGCTGAAGCCCTCTGCCGGTACGGGGAACGGCGACCATCGCCGGACTATTTGCGGCTGCGGCGAACAGGAAGTTCAGCAAGTCGGCGGAGACAAAGGGCATATCCACGGCCAGTACCGCATTCAGTTCCGCCCGTGAACTGAGGAGCGCGGCGTGGATACCCCCAAGAGGTCCGCAGCCCGGAAACACGTCAGGGACAACGGCGCCAAAGTCTGCGAAGGTGGCAGGCTCGCCCACGATGGACACATTGCCGCAAGTAGCTTTCAGCACGCGGAGCGCCCGTTCGAGCAAGGGCTGGCCGGCGAAATCGAGGAAGGCTTTGTTCGCGCCCATGCGGGAGCTTTTGCCGCCCGCGAGCAGAAAACCGGCGCGAGAGAATTCGGGGTGGTGGCTCATGCTTGCACCAGTTGCCAGGAAACTACCGCGCCTTCCAATGCCACAACGCGGAAGGAATGCCTGCCGTTGACCATGGTCACAACGGAGACATACGAAAGTAACCTACCCACACGGGGTTCTCCGGCAGAAGATGGAATGTTGGTCGGCTCCTTGAGATACAAGTCACACCATGCCACAAACGCTCATTGATGTTCTCATGCTGGGACGATGCTCGCACGAGTTTTCGTGGCCCCGGCGCGCCGCGAATGGAGAGTACTACCAGGTATGTATGCTGTGCGCCAACGCCTACCAATACGACTGGAAAACGATGCGGCGTGGAGAGCGGGTGGACGAACCGGTGGAGGAAACGACCATCGTACGTCGCCGTACCGGGCAGCGGCAGCCTACGTGGACTCCGCGCGCACGGCGCGTCAAACTGAACGTGCCGATCCGCTACCGTGGAAAGAACCTGAGCACATGGTACGAGGGCATCACGCAGAATATAAGCCAGTCCGGTGTCATGTTTCATGGGCCGCAGCAGCTGCCGGTGAACGCACTGATCGAATTTATTTTTGAAATGCCGGAAGAGATTTCCGGCCAGCAGGACAGGACTGTCCTGTGTCAGGGCAGAATGGTGCGGGGCAAGGATGCGGTTGAAAACACCGAGGATGCGTTCGGGCTGGCAGCCACAATTCTCGATTACAAGTTTCTTCGCGACCGGAAATGATCTCCTCGGAAGGGCTATGGGCCGCGAAGGCCAGTCACCACGGCCTGTGACGGAAGCAGGCTCCAACGTCCTGAACAGCACTCTGTACAAGGCCCCAACGGGCGGCCTGCCATCTTCCGTGGCGGGCGGTGACCGCCGCCCAAACCTGTGTTTTACATAATTTTGCGGGTTGTGTGGCTGCGCGTTTTTGTTGCGTTTTGAATCACTTTACTCTGTGACGGCTCTCACCGTCGCCTGTACAGCTGTGCAATAGACTGACCTCGATATGCGCAGTCGATCACCGCGGACAGTCTGGTCCGCCGAGGAGGAATTTCATGCGTACTTTTCATCATGCCCTGACTGTGGCGGCTATGGTTCTCGCCGTGTTGACGCTGACAGCGGCTCAAGATCAGGCGAAACCTGAAATTAAGCACGTTCCGATCAAGCAGACGTCGGCAGCCTCGGGATCGGAAATGTACAAGGCATATTGCGCCGCGTGTCACGGAATCAACGGAAAAGGAAATGGCCCCGCGGCGGAAGCACTGAAGGTGCCACCGTCCGATTTGGCCGTACTCGCAAAGAAGAACGGTGGACAATACCCGGCGATGAAGGTTTCGGCGATTATTCGCGGAGAAGAAGTGCTTGCCGCGCACGGCAGCAAAGACATGCCGGTTTGGGGCAATTTGTTCTGGACGATGAGCGGCGGACACGAAGCCGAAGTTCAGCAACGGGTGGCTAACCTGAACAAATACATCGAGTCATTGCAGACCAAGTAGGCGCTGGAGTCCAGCAGTCCTTTGACACCGCCCGTGGCTCATTTTGCCGGGCGGAGGCAATCGTAGGGCGTCCGATGTCGTATTGTCGGACGCTCTCATCCAAAGCACCCGATTCTCCCTTCCTGCCAAGCACTTGGCCGTGGCCACCCGGACAGTGACCTTCGTGCTTAGAGCCAGCCTCTCCGCCGCTTTATAATCATGCAAACTCAGCTACTACGGGCACTTAGCCTACTTGGAAACGATTCTTGAAGTCGCGATCTTCGGTTTGGGGCTGGCTTTTGGCAGTTTCCTGAACGTGTGCATTCATCGCTTGCCTCTGGGCAAGTCGGTGGTGGCGCCGCGGTCCGCGTGTCCGCATTGTGGAAGCTTGATTCCGCTGTATCACAACATCCCCGTGCTGAGCTGGCTGATCCTAGGCGGGAAATGCCGGTCATGCAAGCAACCGATTTCCCCGCGTTACTTGTTGGTGGAACTGCTTACGGGCTTTCTGTTTTTCGTGTGCTACCTGCACTTCGGATTGACGTTCGCGGCGCTGAAGTTCGCAGTCTTCGGCTTCTTGCTGCTCGGCCTGATCTTCACCGACGCCGAGACCAAACTGCTGCCAGACGCGCTCACTTTGCCGGGAGTTGTGATCGGAATTGGATTCAGCCTGCTCGTTCCCGTCCACGATTTGGCATCGCGGATCGTCCCTGGGCTGGTTTCCGCGGCGGTGCGCAGCGAGATCCCCTGGAGGATATGGTCGCTCGCCGATTCCCTGCTGGGAGCTGCGGTGGGAGCATCGTTCCTTTATGGCGCGGCGGCTATCTATCTGCGCGCACGCGGTGTCGAAGGCATGGGTTTTGGCGACGTCAAGCTCATGGCGATGATCGGCGCGTTTCTCGGAACGAAACTTACCGTGCTCACGATCTTTACCGCATCCCTCGCCGGCTCTGTGTTTGGGCTGGGCACGATGCTCGCGGTTTGGTTTAGGCGGCGTCAGCGCATCGCGGCCCGGGGAGCGTCGGCTGCGGATGCACGCCGGCGCGCATGGCAATCTGCATGCCTTGTGCTCCGCTATTACCAGATGCCGTTCGGCGTTTTCTTGGGTGCGATGGCCATCTTGTCGTTTCTGTTCGGAAACCGGCTCCTGCACTGGTATTGGAGAGCGCTATGACCATGCTGCCGAATCCCACGTTTGAACGCGCGGCCGCACTTCTGGCCGTTGCCACCGCCGCTTTTGGGCTGGGATTGATTTTGATCCGGCGGGTCCGGAAGATCCTCACCGGCGACCGTGCGGGAGTCGATCTTGTGCCGATTCCGGCAGAGGCATTGCCGGTGCACGCTTTCAACGCGGTCATTCAGCAATTGAAACAGCAAAAACACCAGCTCGAGTCGCAACAGCTTTCGGAGCGCAGAAAAGCGAAGGCTTCCGACTCGCTGAGTTCGGCTGTGCTGAGTGAGATATCGAGCGGCGTCTTGTTCCTCAACGGAGCTGGGTTGGTGCGGCAGGCGAATTCGGCGGCGCGTACGTTGCTCGGATTTTCATCGCCTGTCGGGATGCAGGTAAGCGATCTATTTCGCGATGCCACCGTGCGCCTGCCCAACGAAGGATCGTCAGCGAAAATCAGCATCGGGCCTGCGCTCGGCGCGGCCTTGTCCGGGAAGAGTACGGTCCGTGGATTGCTGTGCGATTACATCACGCCAAACCGTGAACCCCGGGTGCTTGAGGTAACGGCGTCTCCCGTAATTGCCGCCGACGCCAGTCTGATGGGCGCAACTTTGATTCTGAACGACAAGACCGAGCTTGCGCGCGAGCGTGACGGCAGGCTGGCCGAGCGTGAGGCTTCCGCCGAAAAGGCGCTGAAGGTGCGCAGTTCGCTCGCGAATATCACAGGATATGCGGATCAATTGGCCCACAACCGGGACACGGAACTGGCTCATCGGTTAGCCAATAAC
>CAWDPB010000015.1:0-14139 GCA_963804075.1 uncultured Acidobacteriaceae bacterium
TACACGGCCATAACGGATACATCTAGATGTCCCTCATCCCACCGTCTGTCGGCCGCCCTTAGCGCGGCATAATAGGGATCGCGGTTCTCTCGTATTCGTTCGGGAACAATTTTATTACCGGGAAGCACCATGCCCTGCTTTAGACAGATCAAGTAGTAACAGGCTGCTCTCGCTGTTCTGCCGTTACCCTCGACAAAAGGATGAATCCAATTGAGTCTCCATAACGCTTACGCCGCGAGCCCGGTTGGGTGGTCCCCCACTCCTTCAACCGTCCAGTTCTCATGAATAAACGAGAAGAACAAATCCATCTGGTGCGGAACTTCCTGGTAGCGCGGCGGCACGTGATCGCTTACGTAAATTGGTTCTTCTCGATAACGGCCGCCAAATTGAGCAATATTCGCAACCGCGGCATAGTTCAATGCCCAAAGAGTGTACTTGTCGAACGCCTCAATGCCCTTTGCAAGACCTATTTCAATGCAGTTTGTGAGGAGATCATACTGCCGCAACAGGTTTTGCTCTTGAATCCTGTCGTAGAGAGCGGGGTTGTCTTTTTCGCGAACTGACACGAGAGTAAAGTAACGCGGCCTACCGATTTTATGAATCGTGGCCGAACGCCTTCTCAAGCATTCAAAAGGATATGTTGGGATGCCTTGCGCACGCTATCTTTGGTGATGTTTTTCGCACTCGCAGGGGCATTGCCATAGGCGAAACTGATCCTTTGTTCCTGCAATTCAGCTTCTGTAGGACGTTTGTGTTTTGATTTTTCCAGCAACTCTTCGAGATCCGGATCTCTTTTTATATTTCCCAGGAACGGTTTTCTGTCAGCCATGTCTTTGTCTTCTCTTTTTCTTCGGTCTACGCTTTCAGCGTAATAATAACGCCGAAATGAACGATGTCAACCGTTTGCAGTTTATTTCTGTGGATTACTGATGTTCCTTTTTGGAACGCGCCCAAACACATCCCCATCGGCGACGCCGCTAGAATCCCCCTCGTCAATCGCCGCCCGAAGCGCCGCGAGCTTGGCTTCGTACTCCCGCTCCTCGCGCTCCAAGGTTCGCAGCCCCGCGCGCACAACTTCGCTCGCGTTTTCGTAGCGTCCACTTTTCACCTTGGTGGCCACAAAGCGGTCCAGTTCGCGGGTCAAATTGACGTTACGTGTCGGCATTGGTGTCCGTCTTTTTCGGGCTGAGTAACATGCTAGCACTCTTGGCAAAGATTGCCAACATTGGATTTTGCGGTTTAGGGCCTGATTAGATAACCGTGTCGGCTCCCAGTCCGCCGAGTAAACTTGGTGCGCTCAAGCACCCAAGGCTCGGAGGAAAGGAGCCGAGCACATGAAGATTGTAGGTTGTGATTTACATACGCGCTACCAGCAGATTGCGATGCTGGATACGGAGACCGGCGAACTGATCGAGCGCCGCCTGGAGCACGAGAGCGGCGAAGCACGAGCGTTTTACGCAGCTCTGTCGGGTGCGGTGCGAATCGGGATCGAAGCCACTGGGCACACGCGCTGGTTCGAACGCATGCTGGCCGAACTGGGACACGAGTTGTGGATCGGAGATGCGGCGCAGATCCGGGCGTCAGTGGTGCGCAAGCAGAAAACGGATGCGCGCGACGCTGCCCACTTGCTGGAGTTACTGCTGAGCGAGCGTTTTCCTCGCATCTGGCGGCCGACGATGGCGGAGCGCGATCTGCGGCAGTTAGTGTGGCATCGGCAGAAACTGGTGTGGATGCGCAACGCGGTGGGCAATCAGTTGCACGCACTGGCGATGGGCGAAGGCGTGTGTCGGAAGAAGAAGCTGTTCACCAGGAAAGGCCGCGTCGAATTAGAAGGTCTGGGGCTGGGAGTGTGGGCGAGCTATCGCCGGCAGGAGTTGCTAACGATGCTCGATCAACTCGACGCATCGCTGCACGCGATGGATCACGCGGTGGCGGAGCAAGCGGAACAGAATGCCGCGGCGGTCCTGTTGATGACGCATCCGGGAGTCGGGCCGGTAACTTCGTTGGCGTTTGTGTTGACGCTGGGACCAGTAGAACGGTTCGAGCGGAGTAAGCAGGTGGCGAGTTACCTGGGGCTGAATCCGCGCGAGCATTCTTCGGGTGGGAAGCAGAGGTTAGGTGCGATCTCCAAGCAAGGCAATCCGATGATGCGTTCGCTGTTGGTGGAGGCCGGACACACGGCGGCGCGATTGGACGGCGAGTTACGGCAAGACTATCAGCGACTGAAGTTGCGTCGGGGCAGTGGCGTGGCCAAGGTCGCAATCGCCAGGAAACTGGCGGTACGGATGTACTGGATGCTGCGCGGCCCGGCCAGTTATGCGCAGTTGGTTCGCATGCAAGGCAGCCCGAGGGGCACCCTGGTGGGCCAGTAAGACATCGTTGGCCTGATTGGGCGCCTTGCCTCCCTGAACAAGTCGGGGAGTTCGAACAACGAATCATGGTCGGAAGTCGCGTGACCGGATAGATGGTTGGTGGAACCAAATGTCCACCGCAGGATTCTGAAAGCGGGCCTTGGTCGCATGAGCAAAGCAAGAACAACACCAAGAGCAAGAACAACACCAAAACCTTCCACGAAAGGAAAAGTCAAAACCTTTCGCCGGTCGAAGTGTCTCTTGACAACGCCGACACGGTTATAGAGGGTGGCCCACTTCTCGCGCTTTTCGAGAAGTGGGCCTGGCAGATCGCTGACGGTCACCGATGGGCTTTCCTCGTTCGTTACCATCGGGTCGTGTGCCGCGCCACCGCTCCGACGTCCCAACCACTTGCGTTCTTCCCAACTTTTTTCATCACATTTTTCTTGTTCGCTCATCACTGACTTGCACCTCAATCGCTGCGAAGATATCTCGACAGTACACCATCGAGGACTGCTCCAGTCTCCAGAGACGAACGCATTTCCGGTCGCAAACTTTTCAACGCTCTTTGACAAAATATGCCACGGTCGCACCTTCGCAAGTGCACGCCAAACGAAAGAATTCGAGGCTAAGTCGAATCTTTTGAAGACTTTGCCGTTAACTGCCGTACTATCAATACTTTAACTCATTTTGGGTAGGGGCGGGGCCCCCCACACATTTCTGAATTCTCACCCGCCGATGGGCCCCACTCCTCGAGCGGTTCAAGGTTTTCTCCGCGCCTCCGCACCTCAGTGGTGAAAAAAGGCAGAGTAGATTAGAAGGCTAAGGAGTCGCCATGCGCTTCATCGACCGCGAAGAAGTCTCCCGACGCCTCACCTATGAAGTCTGCATCCCCATCGTGCGCGATGCGATGATCGCATTCTCCAAGGGCAAAACGAAGCAGCTTCTGCGCTCCATTCTTCCCTTGTCCGAGGGCCGCATCTTCGGCGTCATGCCCGGCGCGCTGGGCACGAACGCTCCATTTGGCGCGAAGCTGATCAGCGTTTTCCAGGACAATTTCGCCCGCGGCATCCAGTCGCACCAGGGCCTCGTCCTTCTCTTCGATCCCGAATCCGGCGCGCCCGTTTGCGTTCTCCATGCCGGAGAGATCACAGCCATCCGCACCGCCGCCGCCAGCGCGGTCGCCACCGACGCACTTGCCCGCAAGGACGCCTGCCGTCTCGCGCTGCTCGGCTACGGCGAACAAGCCGAGACTCACGCCCGCGCGATCGGCAAGGTCCGCAACCTCGAATCCATCGTCGTCTGGGGACGCTCGGCCGACCGCGCCCGCGCCTTCGCAGATCGCATGAATACTGATCGCATAAAAGAAGAGCTGCGAGCTCCCGTCACTCCAGCCGCAACCGTCCAGCAAGCAGTCGCCGAAGCCGACATCATCTGCACGGTTACATCTGCCAGCGAGCCGATCCTCAAAGGCGCATGGGTTCGTCCCGGTACGCACGTGAATGTGGTCGGTTCCGGCTACGCGGGTCCCGCCGAGGTCGATAACGACCTCGTCGTGCGCTCGCGTTTCATTGCCGACAACCGTGAAGGCGTTCTGCAACAAGGAGCGGAATTCCTGCGCGCGAAACAAGCTGGCCTGATCGGCGATGACCACATCGTCGCCGAAATTGGTCAGGTGCTAGCGGGAGAAATCGAAGGCCGCCGCTCAGACGAAGAGATCACGGTCTACAAATCGCTAGGCCATATCGTTCAAGACCTGGCCAGCGCGTGGGCGCTCTATTCGCAGCAGGAATAACCTCAAGTTAATTGTGCTCGGGATAGATTGGAAAGGGCATGGTTTTAGGCCGTACCGCCGAACAGTTTGCGGAACCACTCTGATTTTGGGTGGCGCAGCGCTTCAGCGCTGCGATGAGCGTTGTATTTTACTGGCGGCTT
This sequence comes from uncultured Acidobacteriaceae bacterium, assembly GCA_963804075.1. GTDB lineage: Bacteria > Acidobacteriota > Terriglobia > Terriglobales > Acidobacteriaceae > Acidiflorens. The sequence continues at coordinate 4,287 of CAWDPB010000015.1, forward strand.
CAGCCGCTGAGGGCAACGCTCTTACACAGCAGTTCTTAGGCGAACGATCTAGTCGTGATACCTTCTCTCGCCCGCAGGAATCCCCACGCTCAGCCGGTTTTGCATCGGCGGCAGCGGACAAGTCGCATACGGAGTAAACGCGCACGGCGGATTAATCAGCCGGTTGAAATCGAGCCACAACTCACCCGGCTGTCCCACCCCGTGATCGGGGAATTCGGTATACAAAAAACGCCCCGCACCATACGTGGTCGTTTTGCTGGTCGCATCGCGCATAATAAAAAACAGCTCGGTCGATTTCGGATCTTCCAGCACTGGCTCCAGCCGCACCGTCTGCCCATCAATTGTGAATTCGACCACACCTGGCGCTGGCAGATGAGTCGTGGTTCCGAGAACCGTCGGAATGTCCAGCACCTTGGGCGGGTTATATGGAATCCAGCGCGCGTGCACACGATACGTAGCGTCCGGCGGATACCAGCGCAATCCATGGAAACCAACGCGACTCGGGGCTTGCGGGTCTTTGATGCGCAGTGCAACCCGGCCATCCCGATTGATCAATATGATGGTGGTCGTGCCGATCGTCAGCTTCGAGGGCTTCTCGGCATTGTCGGCGTAGAGCGGCTGCTCCTGCGCGGCGTGGCCATCTACAAAAAAATCTCTGGGAAATCCCCCCGCCGGTGCCAATAGCCGCACACTATCTTTCTCCAGGCGCACCACACCGACATGCTCCGGCACTTTGGCACCGACCTGAATGCGGTTATCGGTCGCCGATCCAAAACTGTTGTCGCCGTCGCGCAGCCAGTCCAAGCCAATTAACGAGAGCCAACCCTCAGGCGCTTGCAGGCCTTCCGCACGTTTGGCTCTCCACGATTCCAGTTCGCCCGCCCATTTGCCTCGGTCCAATGCATTTTGATCCGGTGCCTTTTGATCCCGAGCGTTCTCGGCCAACGAGACGCTCCCCCCGAGCGAGGCTGATATGAGGGCGATTGCAACCACGACCGCTAAGAAGGAATTTTTCATGTCAAATCCATTCCCGGAGACAAAAAGGCCCCGCCTCTGAATGGAATACATGTCATTGTACCGTGGACCCGCTTGCCGTACCGGCGAGCAAACCGCTGCTCAACTCGGAGGCTGAAGGTTGTGCTCATGGATAAGAAGCGCGCGGAGCGCTTCGTAAAGCCGCTCACGTTCCTCCTCCAAGGCCAAGCCTTGCCCGGCCAGCGCCGTAACCCGGTCGTTGATCGCGTGCCGAGCGTGTTCGCAGGCTTCCGCCAGTTGTCCTGCGTCCTGCTCATGCATTGCTTTGTCGTATAGGTTTTCCCATTCGGGTGACATCTGGATCACACCTCCCCAGGGTTCTGAAGGCAGACTGATGGCCCGGGCCGCAGACAGGCGCTAACAGGAAATACACACCCGCGCTGCCATCCGCGATACGCGGACGGTAGGGCACCCGACAGTCCCCCCTCGGGATCAAAATAAACTAAGCTTGGGATCGAGTCTGTGATTAATTTGTAAATAATCGTCAGAGTTCCTCGTCGCGCACTGCCACAGTGCCACATCGTGCCCTAAGTGTTCGCTTCTTACACTGGAACGCCGACCCCCGATAGTCCTGGCCATCGCTGGCCAGTCTTCAAAATGCTACGGCAGGACTCTGCCCCGGCAGAACGCGGCAAGCACCTGCTCCCACAACTCTTACTCCTCGCCTCTTGACCGCTTCTCCCCCAGCCGATAGCCTTTTCCTTATCTCCTCATGGCCGCTCCCGACACACCCGGCGCACGTCCCGTAACTAATTCACGGGAAAGCGCTTCCGTGCCGGATTCCGACTCCGGCGAGGCGCAACTTTCGCCGACCGGCGGGGTTCCTACCAATGTGAGCAGCACGGCCGACATTTCGCTCGCCATGGAACCCGGTCTGCTGAACCTGGGCGGGGCAGCCCAAGCGGCCATAAACCGGGCCGCTTCCACCGGAGAGCCAGCCACCGATGCGGATGTGATGCTCCGGGTCAAGGCAGGCGACGAATCCGCCTTCAGTTATCTGGTTCAGAAGTATCGCCGGCCGCTGGTCGGCTTCATGTATCGCCTGTGCCACAATCCGGCGACCGCCGAGGAACTGGCGCAGGAAGTTTTCCTCCGCGTGTACCGGTCGCGCCTCACATACGAGCCGAGCGCCAAGTTCAGCACATGGCTCTATCGGATCGCGACCAATCTCGCGGTGAATCACGCGCGCGACACTCGCCACGAGCGCCCGGAAAATACCGTGCGCCTCGACGAACCCGATCAGGAGACCGGCACCACTCCCGATCTGGCCGACGAATCGATGACCGCGGAAGAGCGGCTCCTCAGGCGGGAGCGGCTGGCCGCGATTCGCAGTAAGGTCAACGCGCTGCCCGAGCGGCAGCGCATGGCCGTCATGATGCACAAGTACCAACAGATGGACTATCGACAGATTGCCGCCGTGATGAAACTAAGTGAGTCGGCAACAAAGTCGTTGCTGTTCCGCGCCTACGAAACGTTGCGCGAACAGTTGAAGGAATTCGTTTCGGGGAAGTAAGAGGGACGCTGTATGGAATGCAAGGAAATTCACGAACTGTTGCCGGACCTGGCCGCTGGCTTCGCAGTTTCGCCGGAGGCTGAAAAACACATCGCATCGTGTAAAACCTGCGCCGCCAGGTTGCACGACTTTCGTCAGACCATGGCGCTGCTCGACGAGTGGCAGGCTCCCGAGCCGTCGCCCTATTTCGATACGCGCCTCCAGGCCCGCCTGCGTGAAGAGATGGCGCGCCCACCCGCATCGTTATTTAGCGGAGCAACGCTTCGCCGCTGGACTCAGACCATCCTCATGCGTCCGGTCGCGACCATGTCGCTGGCCGCAGTCCTGTTTACGGTCGCTATTGTCGCTGGCAACCGCTCCTATATAACGGAGACCGACACCATCGCGACCAAGCCTCCCGTAGTGGGCCTGCCTGTGCAGCCCGGAACAGCGGTTGGCGATCTCCAGGCGCTCGAGAAAAACGACGAACTCTATGCCGATTTCGATGTGCTCGACGAACTGCAAGTGCAGGATGACGTAACCGCGAATCCGTAAGAACTGCGATTTTGGCTAGCGCCAGTTTCAGATGATTTGATTTCAGGTGAGGTTGGGCGATTTTTGGGTGGAGTAAGTTTTAGGTGGCGCGGCGCTTTAGCGCTAGAGCAGCTTTTGGGTGGCGCAGCGCTTTAGCGCTGCGGTAAGCGCTGGACAATTCACGGCGGCTTTAGCCGCTGAGGCAAATGAACTTGCCATGTTAAGGAACGCAAAACTCGCAGGCTGCGTGCTGGCTCTGTTGCTGGCCGTGCCCGCGCTGTCTCAGCGTTCCCAGCCACGATATTCTTCCCAGCCGCAGGCCGCCCCGCGGGCGCCGCATAACAACGGGCCGTCCCATCCCATGCCCGCCCCCCGGCCGCCCCGCAATCAGCCCGGCCATGCTGGAGCCTGGCTGCGCAACTATAAAAACCTGTCCCCCGAGCAGCAGCGCCGCGCTCTCGAAAGTGATCCTCAGTTCCGCAGGCTTCCGCCGCAACAGCAAAGGCAGTTGCAAAACCGCCTGCAGCACTTTCCCAACCGGCCTCCTCAGGAGCAGGAGCGCATGCTGAGCCGCATGGAAACCTGGGAACACCTGACGCCCGCCCAAAAACAGCAGGCGCGACAGATGTTTCAGCAGTTCCGCCAATTGCCTCCCGACCGCCGCCAGGCGGTGAACCGCGCCATTCGCGAGATGCGCGCCCTCACCCCGAGCAGCGCGACCGCCTCATCAATTCCGACCAATACCGCAGAGATTACTCGCCGAACGAACGCAGCATCCTGAATGGCGCGTCTCAACTCCCGCTCGCCCCAGGCGGCCTGTAAGCTGCGCCGACCGATCTTCCCACGCACAAAAATCCCCCGCGCCGCCCTTCCCCGAGACAGCGCAGAGGATTAGTTTGGAAATCGAGTCTCGATGTCCAGAACTTTGCAAACAACGGACCCTTCCCGCCTAATGGGATCCAGTCAATCGCCGAGGGGGGCAAGCTTGAACCCAATCCAGGCTAGGCTTCCACCCCTTAATACGAAATTGGCCGGCAAATTCCTTTCGGCGAATCGCAAAAAAATGGCGCCCGCAAGGGCGCCCGTAACGCCATCACAAAACTAGGCTTGTCATTCCGACCGAAGAGCGGAATCCGCTCTCTGCTCGCACAACAACAAGCCCAACACTCAGCCGAACCGCCAGCTCACCCCCGCAGCCAGTTCCGCGCAATAAACAGCACATTCGCCGGCCGTTCCGCCAGCCGCCGCATAAAGTATGGATACCACTCCGTCCCAAACGGTACATATACGCGCACTCCCCAGCCGTCTTTCACCAGAGACTGTTGCAGATCGCGCCGAATGCCGTGCAGCATCTGGAATTCAAACGCCTCGCGAGGAATCTTCTCCCGGATGGCAAACGCCTTCGCCTCATTAATAATGTTCTCGTCGTGCGTCGCCAGCCCGTGAAAGACCCCACTCTTCATCAGGACTTTCATCAGCTTCACGTAGCTGGCGTCCACTTCCGACTTTTTCTGGAACGCAATCTCCGCCGGCTCCTTATAAGCGCCCTTGCAGAGCCGTATGCGAATGCGGTCTGCCAACAGCTTTTCCACGTCCGCATCGGCGCTCCGCATATACGACTGGATCACCGTGCCCACATTGTTGGCATTCCCCGGCACGCGGTGCAACTCATGCACGAAATCGAGCGTCCGTTTCGTATAGGCCGAGCCCTCCATATCCACGCGCACAAAGTTCTTCGGAGTCATGCTGGCCGCCTTCGCCACCAGCCCACGCACAATGTCGTAGGCCATCTTCTCGTCTACGTCGAGACCCATGTGCGTGAGCTTCAAACTGATGTTCGCGTTCAGCCTGGCGGCGGCAATTTCGTCGAGCAGGTCGTGATAAAGCTTGGCGCTCGCCCGCGCTTCTTCGGCGTTGGTGACGTTCTCGCCGAGATTGTCGATGGAAACGCCTGCTCCGAACTCGTTCACGGCCGTCGCCACCCGAATCGCATCAGCCACCTGCGTTCCCGCGACAAAACGCGCCGAAGTCCGCTGCCCGAAGCTCGACCGCTCCGCGATTCCGCGCAGCGAGCGGCTCTCGGACAGCGCGATGAATAACGCTCTCAACATGATGCACCTGGTTGTAAAGGATTGTTACCGCAATGTGACGGACTCTTGCTGCACGGTGACGGACTCTTACTGCCAAAGACGTTCGCTGGCATTACATTACTTTTTACCACAAACGCGGATCGCACGCAGTGCTGCCAATCATGCTGTCTTCGAGATGATTGGTTGGGAACCCGACCGCTTATCTATTTCAAACGAACGATCTGTGGATTGACGGGGGAAGCCCCGTAGGCGCTGGAATTGGGGTTTTCGCCAACCATCCTTACGTGCGGTATCGATTACCTTTACTTTGGGTACATGCAGTGTGTTACCTGGGTGCCAGCGTCTGGCCGCGAAGGAGGTCGCGCTATGGCTGTGCATTGCCGATAGACAACCGACGTGGAGCTGCCAATGGACTTTGATCAAGCTGCGATCTCGCACATCGAGTGGAAAGAAAAACTTTTGCGGTATCTGCGCGAGCCCGACATGAGTCTGGATGCACGCCAACTCGCGGCAGACGACCAATGCGAACTGGGACGGTGGATCCATGAGGAGCGAGAACAATACTCGAGTTATCCCGAATACGCGGCTCTTAAACAACATCACACCAGGTTTCATCGGGCCGTTGGAAGTTTACTCCGTGGCGTGCGGGTCGGGCTATCGGTGCGGGCGGAAACATTATTGGGAGCGGATACCGAGTTTGGCAAAGCGTCGGCCGCAGTATTAGCGGCAATTATGAGGCTCAAGCACGTTATAGAAGAGAATGTGAGCGGCAAGAACATGGCCGGCAGCCCGGGGGACGGCGTGTTGAGGGATTCATGTGACAGCGAAAACGGATTGAAATCGGTTCACTGGCAGGAGTCTTATAGTGTTGGCGTTGCAGAACTTGATGAACATCACCAGTACTTCTTCTGTTTGCTGAATATCCTGCAGGATGCCATCGGGGAGGAAAAGTCAGAGTCTGTCGTGGAGATGGTTCTCAATGAGCTCATAGAGTTCGCGCGATACCATTTCACAACAGAAGAGGAGCTAATGAGGAAAGCGAAGTATCCAGGGTTGGCCAAGCATTCCGAGGAGCATGCAATCGTCGCAGCGCGCCTGGCCAAGTTGAAGGAACGCTTCCAACCAAGGGAGAAGGACAACGGATTCGCGTTGCTAGACTTAGTGAGGAGTTGGCTCGTCGCGCACTTTGAACAGGCGGATAAAGAGTATTCAGTATATGTCAAGGTGTTACCTGCCGAGGACAAGACGCAGCTAACGACGATGCATTCGGGATGACACCCCTTTCCCGGCGCTGAAGCGCCGCGCCATTGTCGCCGGCCCTCCGGGGCGGGACCCGCCGGGATGGCAGCGAGTCCCATCCAAGGGCTACCTAGTTACACCACGTCTCGCCAGATTTAGTTCTCACGCACGCTCTAAAGCCAGTGTGGCAGTAAAGCATTGTCCTGGCGTTAGTAGCCGGCGCTCGCAGCGGGCAGCCTTCGCCTTGACTAGTCATCTGACTAGTCAGTACAATAAGCGCATGAGCAGGAGGTGAAACCTTGGCTTCATGGCAGGTTCAAGACGCGAAGGCCCGTTTCAGCGAATTCCTCGACGCCACCATCAAGAGAGGCCCGCAGGTCGTCACCCGCCGCGGCATCAAAACCGCCGTCATGGTCCCAATCGAAGAATGGGAGCGCCTGCAAAAAGCCGCCCGGCCCAGCCTGAAAGAATGGTTGCTCGCTCCCGAGCCTCGCTGTGACAACCTCACCTATGAAAGAGGCAAGCTGCGCAGCCGGCCCGTGGTGGAGTTTGAGTGAATCAATACCTGCTCGATACCAACGTAGTTTCTGAGCTGCGAAAAGCGCGCCCTCACGGCGCGGTACTGGCTTGGCTCAACGCCGCCGAAGAGGCGAGTCTGTTCGTTTCCGCCGTAACATTAGGAGAACTCCAGGTAGGGATCGAGCGCACAAGACGGCAAGATCCCTCGAAGGCGAGCGAACTGGAGCACTGGGTCGATCGCGTGCCGGAAGTCTACCGGGTGCTCCCGATGGATACAGCCTGCTTTCGGGAATGGGGCCGCATTATGGATAAGAGATCCCCTGAACTTCTGCAAGACGCGGTGATCGCCGCAACCGCGCGCGTTCACCGCCTGATTGTCGCCACCAGAAACGAACGAGATTTCAAGCAACTCGACGTCCGCACCTTCAATCCGTTCAAAAACTAGCTCGGAAGTAAATTGCGGGTTCAAAGTTCACGGTTCGCTCGCAGCTCGCAGCCCGCTCACTCGTGTAAAATATCCCATTATCTATGGATATCTCCGCCATTCAGCACGCTCTTGCCGAGCGCAACATCGATGCCTGGCTCTTCTACGATCATCACCATCGCGACCCGATCGCCTACCGCGTGCTCGGCCTTCCTGAAAGCCTGATGGTCACGCGCCGCTGGTACTATCTCATCCCCGCCAAGGGCGAGCCGACCAAACTGGTGCACAAGATCGAAGCTGGCCACCTCGACTCCCTTCCCGGCGCCAAGAAACAATACGCCGGATGGCAGGAGCTTTTCGACAATCTCAAGCAGATGCTGGCCGCGCATGTCGACGTCGCCATGCAGTATTCGCCCAACAACATTGTATTCACCATTTCTCTGGTCGATGCCGGCACCGCCGACCTGCTCCGCGGACTCGGCAAAAACATTGTCAGTTCCGCCGATCTGTTGCCCAGTTCGAATCCACCTGGACCGACGAGCAGATCCAGTCGCACTTCGCAGCTCGCGACAGCGTCGACTCCATCATCGCCGAGTCATTTAAGGAGATCGGACGGCGCGTCCGCAACGGCGGCACCAAGGAACACGAAATCCAAAACTGGTTCATGGAAGCCTTCGCCCGCGAAAATCTCCTCACCGACGATCCCCATCGTCGCCGTCAACGCCAAAGCGGGCAACCCGCACTACGAACCGCACGCCAGCCATCCGGTGCCGATCGAGAGGGCGATCTCGTTCTGCTCGATGTGTGGGCTAAGAAGAACAAGCCGGCGCGGTCTACTACGACATTACGTGGGTGGGCGTCGTCGGCAAGGCGCCTCTGCCCGCCAGCAGGAAATGTTCGAAATCGTGCGCGACGCCCGTGACACCGGCGTAAAAACGGTGCAGGACGCCATCTCCGCGGGCAAGCCCATCGCCGGCTGGCAAGTCGACCAAGCCATGCGCGGCCACATCAAGAAGGCCGATACGGACAATATTTCATTCACCGTACCGGACACTCCATCGCCACCGAGGTCCACTCCAACGGCGCCAATATGGACGACCTCGAAATCCACGACGAACGCCGCATCCTCCCCAACTCCTGTTTTTCCATCGAACCCGGCATCTACCTGCCCGAGTTCGGCGTGCGCCTTGAAGTGGATGTGCTGGTCCGCGCCACAACCGCCGAAGTCACTGGTAGAATTCAACAAGAGATCGTCACCATCTGAATGCGCTGTATCATAATGTATTGCAGGTTGCGGTAAGAGTCCATAGCGCTCAGGATTGATTTTCGGGAGTGCCGCGGGAAGGTTCACCGCTGCGATAAGGGCTGCACGTCTAGAGGCGGCTCCAGCCGCTGAGGGCATTCAGTACACGGTCAAGAGAACTGTTAACCAGAAAAGAGAAATCTAAATGGCGAAAGCAACAACGAAAAAACAACGGCGCCCGAGTATCCGGTCACGACCATGTCGGTCGTCGCACCTATCGTCGGCTGGCTCTCCCCGGCGGAGGCCACTTCCTGCTCAAGCGCTACGTCCGCGGCCTGCTGCTGCTGGTCTCGGTGCTCGGCATGTTCCTCATCGGCCTGGGCATGAACGGCCGCATCTATCAGCCCAATGGCGGAGACATCCTCGATATCCTCGGCTTCATCGGCGATGTCGGCACCGGCGCGCTCTATTTCCTTGCCCGCATCATGGATTGGGGAAGAGCCATGGCTGCCAACGCCTCCGCCGATTACGGCAAAACTTTCCTGACCGAAGCGGCCCTGCTCAACTTCATCGCCGCCGCCGACGCCCATCACATCGCCCGGGGAAAAAGCCGTGACGATCCCAGCATCATTATGAACGACGGGTCTCCTACTACTGTGGCGCGGACACTCTTGTCCGCGCAAAAGCCGGTACTGGGAAGTCTGCCGGTGGCAAGAAGGCACTTGTTCAGAGATTCCCCAATGGATTGTCATTCCGAGCCCTTCGTAGCCGCGTAAGCGGCCGAGAAGGAGCGAGGAATCTGCTTTGAAAGGGACCGGCTTCAACCCGTCCGCATGAACCGGCTTTGGGCGACGCAGCGCTTTAGCGCTGCGGTAAAGGCTTGTGCTCCACATGCGGCTTTAGCCGCTGAGGGCCGACTGGAGAAGACTCTGTGACCTTCACCTTATCCCACTTTTCGGCCGCAGTCGTCTTCGCCCTGTTCACGTCCATCGTCTTCGGCATCACGCAAAAAAACACGCCCAAGGAGCAGTTCAGCTATTTCTTCTACTGCTTCGCCATGTTCGTCGGAGGAGTGTTCGTAGCAGGCTGGCTGATGTGGCTGATCCGGCGCTGACGTTTCCTTCTTCATCTCCAACTTGCAATTACTAGCGTGGTTTGGTGGGGTGAATCAATGAATCCTGCTTTGGATGCGTCACTGATCGCCGCGTGGCAAGTATCCCCCTGGATGCGGTTTTGTGGAATCATAGGCTTTTAGAAACAATTTCGATAGTGGGGGG
>CAWDPB010000016.1:0-7693 GCA_963804075.1 uncultured Acidobacteriaceae bacterium
TGCACTACAGCTCAGTAACTGCCGAATGACGATTTCACCTGATGTCGCGTGATTGAGCGCGACTGTATGCGATCGGGATTACAAGGCATGCTGCCGGGTGAGCGCGGATTCCAAAACATGTGGCTGGAAGACTACAGCAACTGGCATTGCAGAAAAGCGAACGACGAACAGCCAACGACGAACCTTACCGGCCCTCCTTAACCTCGTCCCGCGCCACAATTCCGTCTTTGATGTAGATGATCCGGTGCGCGTATTCGGCAATATCGTGCTCGTGCGTTACCAGCACGATGGTATTTCCTTCCGCGTGCAGGCGATCGAACAGCGCCATGATCTCGTTGCCCGTCTGCGAGTCCAGGTTGCCGGTCGGCTCATCGGCCAGGATGATCGCCGGCTTATTGACTAGCGCGCGCGCCACTGCGACTCTCTGCCTTTGTCCGCCCGAGAGCTCGTTCGGCTTGTGGGTCATGCGGCTTTCCATGCCTACTGACGCCAGCGCCGCTTTCGCGCGCTCCGCCCGTTCCGCGGCCGGAACGCCGGCATAGATCAGCGGCAGCTCCACATTATGCAATGACGTCGCCCGCGCCAGCAGATTGAACGTCTGAAAAACGAATCCGATCTCTTTATTTCGGATGCGCGCCAATTCGTCGTCGTCGAGCTCGCTCACCAGTTGCCCGTTCAGCCAGTATTGCCCCTTCGATGGCGAATCGAGACAGCCAATCAGATTCATCAGCGTCGATTTACCCGATCCCGAGGGCCCCATGATGGCAACATATTCGTTGCGCCGTATGCGCAGATTGATCCCGCGCAGCGCATGCACCTGCTGCTCCGAACCCATGTCGTAGGTCTTCCACAGGTCCTCGGTGGCGATCATGCAGGAGTCCGGCGCAGACCAATTCGCAGGCTGGTCGCCCGTTGGGCTGATGTTCGTCGGCTTGTCGAGTATCTCCGCAGTCGCCATGTCTTTCTCCTTCGGCTCGGGCACGCGCACTCCTCTGGCCGCTTCTTCCTTTGACGTTTCAGCGTCCCGTTGGTAAGACGCCATTCGCTAATTATTGGCTGGCTTTAGCTGCTCTCGTCTTCTTTTTTTGGCGTCGTATTATCGATTTTTACACTCGTTCCCGGTTTGAGCGTACGCAGAACCTTATAGCTGCCCGTTATTACTTCGCTGCCCTCTTGCACACCCTTGATAACTTCGATGTCGGTCGTCCCGCTGATGCCGGTCTCTACCGGAACAAACTCCGCCTTTTTGTTACGAACTACGAAAACCCCCTGAATTTCTTCCTTCTGCTTGGCAGCATCCACGGGAGCCGCAGCCTGCACCGATCCTTTCGCGTCCTTCGGAGCAAGGTCCGCCTGGGTGCGCACGGTAAGCGCCTGAATCGGAACGCTCACCACGTTGTCCCGTGTCGCGGTTGTTATCTTGGCGGTCGTCGAAAGCCCGGGCCGCAAATCCGCCGGCGGATCGTCCAGCGTCACTACCACCTTGAAATCCTTTGCTTCCTCGCTGGTCGAAGTGGCCTGCGAGGTCGATACTCCGGTCGAACGCACGATGGCATTGTCGCCGATTTCGGTTACCGTCCCATGAAACGTCTTGTGCGGGATGGCATCAATCGTCACTTCCGCCTGCTGCCCCATCTTGACGTTGACGATATCGGTTTCGTCGACTTTTACCTCAGCCGTGATCACAGACATGTCGGCCAGAGTCATCAGCGTGCTGCCCGGCGCGTTCTGAATCCCCATCACCACTGTCTCGCCCTCGCGCACCGGCAGATTCGTGATCACGCCGTCAAACGGAGCTTCATACGTCGTCTTCTGTAGTACGTCGGAAACTCGCGTCAGGTTCGCCTGATTCTGAGAAATGTGCTTTTGCGCGGAATCCTTCTGCGCCTTCGCCTGCTCAACCCGCGCCTGCGCTTGTGCCAGTCCGGCCTCGGCCGATTCCCATGCCGCTTTCTTGGTGTCGAAATCCTGCTTGGCGATCAGGGCGTCTTTATATAATCCCTGGGCCCGCTCCCAATCCAGCCGCGCATGATCGGCGTCCGATTGCGCCCGATTCAGGTCCGCCCGCGAAGTCTGCAAACCAGCTTCCGCAGCCAGGAAATCCGTCTCCGCCGCTTGCAGCGATGCCCTCATCGCATTCACATCCGCCGAGGATTGCACATTCTCCAGTTGCGCCAGCAACTGGCCCTTCTTCACATGATCGCCCTCTTTGACGTGTAGCCGGACAATCTTGCCGAACGCGTTCGCGCCGATGTTGACGTATGTCGTGGGCTTGATCTCCCCCGATGCGCTCACCACCGAGCTCAGCTTCTGCTTTTGCGCTTTGCCGGTTTGCACCGTAACCAAATTCTTGCGGCTCTGATAGACCGTGACGGCGACAATGGTCCCGAGCACGGCCACAGCACCCACCCCGATTAGCACTTTCTTCCAGGTCTTCATTTCGCGTCACGATTCCACGTCACACACAGCCCCAAGCTTCAAATACGCTTCGCCAAGGGGCAAAGTTCCCAGAGAAGTCTTGGAATATTCACAGCTCCTCGACACCGATTTCCGTACGGGTCTAGAAGTCCCAAAGGCCCCTGCTATTATATCGTGCCTGCCAAGTTGCAGTGTGCTTAGACCTGGGCGATGGCGATTACACCCCTCTGAACGGCCAAGGCCCGTTTTCTCAAGACGATAGCAAAGATCCACACTTCAGAAAATCTCCCCGCGGCAGGCCTCTTTTCCTTGCCTTGTTGTATCTAATCAACATAGAATTGACCGCATCGCAGGTCTCAAGGCAGGTTCTTCTATTTATGTTTTCCTCTGGATTCCAGGAAAGATGCCGGTTCGGTGTTTTGGTGACAGCGGTTGCTCTGGGCTGTTCCGCCATGTGTTTAGCGCAGGACGGCAAAGATACTCCCATTGCACAGGACCAATCTTCGGCCCCAGCCCCATCTCCAGACAAGAACCAGAGCCAGGACAAACCAACTGCACCAGACGCGGGATCTAAGGCCGCAAAGCCGAAGACCTCCGAGGGAAATACGAGCGACCCTCTAAAGCGCCCGCTTCCGGAAAAGCAGAAAAAAGCCAACGCCCGGGCGCTCAAGATCGAGTTGAGCAAGACCTACCGCAAATGGCTCGATGAAGACGTCCGGTGGATTATCACGGACGAAGAGAAATCCGCATTCATGCAGCTTTCCAACGACGAGGAACGAGACCAGTTTATCGAGGCCTTCTGGCAGCGCCGCGATCCCACCCCGGATACCGAAGAGAACGAATTCAAGGAAGAGCACTACCGCCGCATCGCCTACGCCAACGAGCACTATCCCGCCGGAATCCCCGGCTGGAAAACGGACCGCGGCCGTACTTACATCGTCTTTGGACCGCCGGATGAAATCGATGCGCATCCTTCTGGCGGTTCCTACGAGCGTCCGATGGAAGAAGGCGGCGGGGAAACTTCCACCTTCCCGTTTGAAACCTGGCGCTATCGCTACATCGAAGGCATCGGCCAGGAAGTCATGATCGAGTTCGTCGACTCCTGCATGTGCGGCGACTATCACATGACCATGGATCGCTCCGAAAAGGATGCCCTGAAGTACACGCCGAACGCCGGGCTCACTCTCTACGAATCCATGGGCATGTCCAATAAGGCTAGCCGGTTCACCGGCAATGGCATCGAACAACTCGGCCAGTCTCCCTTCAACAAGGATATTCAGACCAAGGAATTCGACCGCCTAGAGCAATTTGCCAAACTGCAAGCGGCCCCTCCCGTAAAGTTCAAGGATCTGGAAGAAGTTGTCACCCACAAAATCAGCGTCAATCTCATGCCGTTCGATGTGCGCGTGGATTTCGTCAGAGTCACCGGTGACACCGTTCTGGTACCGGTAACTATTCAGATCAAGAATCGCGACGTGACTTTCCAGAACAAGGATGGCATCCAGCGTGGCACGGTCAATATCTTCGGTCGCTTTACAACTTTGACCGGCAAGATTGTCCAGACCTTCGAGGATCCGGTTCAGGTCGATGTGCCGCCCGAGTTGCTAGCCAAGACTGCGGAAAATTCCTCCGTCTACTGGAAGGCTGTGCCATTGCGCATCAGCCAGAATCGCTATCGCCTCGACGTCGTGGTGAAAGACGTCAACGGCGACCGTACGGGTTCCTGGAGCCGTGGCATCGTCATCCCCGATTTCAGCGAGGATCACCTCAGCAACTCGACTCTGATCATCGCCGACCAGATGGAGCCCGTGGCGGCGAAGAACGTTGGCACCGGCAGTTTCGTCATCGGGCAAACAAAAGTGCGCCCGCGCGTCGCTCCGGCCAACGGCAAGCCAATCTCCTTTAAGCGCAATCAGAAGCTCAATTTCTGGATGCAGGTCTACAATCTCAGCGTGGATGAGAAGACCCACAAGCCTTCCGCCACTGTCGAATACAACGTCACCGACGCCAACAACAAAGCTGTCATTCATACCATCGAATCGACCGATACCATGGGCAATATTGGCGATCAGGTGACACTACAGAAGACGCTTTCCGCCGCGAACCTGCAGCCGGGGATTTACAAGATCGAGATCAAGGTGAACGACAAGCTTTCCAAGCAGTCGGTTGATCCCACCGCGACCTTCGCCGTGGAGTAAACGGCTTGTCAAACGGCCGGGCGTCTTGCCGGTCCTAAGTGACTACTGATGGAGGAGCGACGGGATTTACCGCCGCGTATAACTTAGTGGGCACGATGTTCAATAACCTCCGGATGTTTGTGACCGTCATCTGTCTGGCGATCCCGGCTTGGTCTGCGGCCGGCTCCGGGACCATCTCCGGCTACGTTCGCGATTCCAGCGGCGTTCCACAAATGGGTGCAGCGGTTGAACTCCTGCCTCTCATCGGCTCCGAACTTGCCCATCCAGTCGAGACCCTCAAGGCCTTCACCAACGATCGCGGCTTCTACTCCATCGCCAAGCTCCTCCCCGGAAATTACAGCCTCAAAGTCAGCGAACCTTCTTACCTTCCTACTCTGCGCGAAAAAATCGGCGTCCGCGCCGGCGCACGGCTCATGGTCAATGTCACCATGACCAATCTCTTCGAGGCGATCCAGCTCGTCACCGTTCCCACGCAATCCGACCAGGACGATTGGAAGTGGACCTTGCGCGCCATCTCCAACCGGCCCATTCTGCGCGTCCTCGACGATGGCACCACGGCAGTTGTCGAAAATGGCAGCAACGACAGCCTTAAGGGATCACTCGCTTTCCTGGCGGGTTCCCCAGGCGAAGGTTTTGGCAGCGCCTCCGACATGAGCACCGCCTTCTCGGTCGAACGCTCTCTGTTATCGACCGGAACGATTCGCCTCAACGGCGACCTCGGCTATTCATCGGACGGCGTCACCATCCCTTCCACTCTCCTGCGCACGTCTTATACCGGCCACTTCAATGACGTCTCCGAGCCCTCGTTCTCGCTGACCGCGCTCCGGCTGAATTCCACCGACCCCACCAATACCCTGCCCGGCGCTGCTTTGCAGGCGGTCTCGCTCACCAGTGCGGACCGCGTTGTCCTTGGGAATAGCCTTGAGATGCGTCTGGGCAGTGAACTACAGACCATCCAGTTTCTCGGCCACGTTCGCGCCTTTAAGCCCTTCGGCTCGGCCGATCTTCACCTCTCGCCCAACACTGTCTTGGAATATCAATACCGCAGTTCCGTTCCTCGCTTGACGCTTGAAGATCTCTCCGGCGATCCGTCCGATCCCGCTTCGTCAGAGAATCCCACCGGACCACGCATGAGCATGACCAATTTCGCTCCGGCCGTGGAGCGAGCTCGTCACCAGGAAGTCTCGCTTTCGCAACGCGTCGGCAAGAACAACATCCAGCTTGCGTTCTTTTCCGATAGCATCGTCGATCCCGTCCTCACCGGCATTGGCGGCGTCTCCGCCGACTCGGGCGATGTGCTGCCCGACATTTTTTCCGCCACCTTCAGCTATCAGGGAAACAACTTTTCCACCCGCGGCATGCGCGTGGTTCTCGAACGCAAGTTTTTGTCCGACGTGACCACAACCCTCGACTACTCTTACGGCGGTGTCCTCGATCTTTCGCGCCCCGATATTCAGCTCGACGACGCTCGCAGCTTCATGCGCACGGAAAACCGGCGCGCCGTCGCCGCCAAACTCCGCGGAACTGTACCCAAATCCAAGACTCGCTGGATCGCCTCGTATCGTTATGCCAACCGCTCGCTGACGCCCGTCGATCTCTTCAATACGTCGGCCGGCCAGTCTGACCCTTACTTCAATCTCTTCGTCCGCCAG
This sequence comes from uncultured Acidobacteriaceae bacterium, assembly GCA_963804075.1. GTDB lineage: Bacteria > Acidobacteriota > Terriglobia > Terriglobales > Acidobacteriaceae > Acidiflorens. The sequence goes on from CAWDPB010000016.1 coordinate 6,269, forward strand.
CCCATTCCCTCCAGCTTCCTCGCCGGACACCTCGAGCTCCTCATCGATCTCCGCAACCTCCTCGCGCAGGGCTATGTTCCCGTCATCGGCCAGGATGGCCACACTGTCTATCTCGTCCAATCCGCCCGCAGCGTCCGCGGCGGCCTCGCCTTCAATTTCTAGACTCGGGATTCCGTAATTCGTAATTCGCACACATCTACGAGCATGGCATCCTCGCGGGCGGAGTTTTCAAATTGATCCCATCGCAAACTTAGTACTCGATTTCCCCGTCCTTCGTCTTATAATTCCGCAACTTCAAAAATCGGTTGTGGTTCCTGCTCGCGCTGCCGGCTACTTAGCGCGGCAGAAGGAGAAAACTGGGATATGAAACTGCGCCTTGCGGTTGTCTTTGCTTTGTTCGTTTCGTCCGTGCTCGTAGCCCAAACCTTTCGCGGTGGAATAGTAGGCCTCGTCACCGATGCCACTGGATCCTCCGTTGCCGGAGCGCAAGTCACAGCCACCAACACCGGCACCGGCCTTGCGCGCCAGTCCACAACCGATGGCAATGGCAACTACACCTTCACGGAATTGCCTCTTGGAAATTACTCCGTTACAGTCGTCAAACAAGGCTTCCGCACCGAAACAGCGGCCAATATTCAGGTTGCCGTCGAAGGCCCGCAGCGCGCCAATATAACGCTCACGCCCGGCCGCGTCGAAGAGCAGATTGAAGTCCAGGCCGATGTTCCTCTCGTCGAGACCACCAGCAACACGCTCGGCGGCACCCTCCAGGCCGATGACATCCAGGATCTCCCCGTCAACGGCCGCGACTACATGAAGATGCTCACCCTCGTCCCCGGCGCCAACGCCGATGCCGCTGGCGCATCCGATTCCCCCGGCTCCTTCGGCGTGTTCTCAGTCAACGGCAATCGCGGACGTTCCAACAACTTCCTCCTCGATGGCACCGACATGAACGACGGCTTCCGCAACGACAACGCCATCAATGAAGGCGGCGTCTTAGGCATCCCCGCCACGCTTTTGCCCATCGACGCCATTCAGGAAATGGCCATCCTTAACAACACCGAAGCCGAATACGGCCGCAACTCCGGCGCCATCGTCAACATGGTCACCAAGTCCGGAACTAACAAACTCCATGGCACCGCGTTCGAATACTTCCGCAACAACGCGCTCGACGCCCGCAACTACTTCAACGCCGATCCCGCGCCCCAAAATGCATTTCACAATAATCAGTTCGGCGGATCTTTAGGCGGACCAATAATTAAAGACGGAACTTTCTTTTTCCTGGCCTATGAAGGCCAGCGAGAGACTGTGGGATTCCCCTCACCCGCGATTGTTCCTTCGCAAGCTGACATCGCTGGGGCAATTGCGGATAACGGCGGCGTAGTCAACCCGATCATTCAAAATATCCTGAATACAAGCCCTTGGGGA
>CAWDPB010000017.1:0-28298 GCA_963804075.1 uncultured Acidobacteriaceae bacterium
ACACGAGCTGTGCCCCGAGTGTCGCGAAAGTCGTGTGTAGAACGAAGCGCTTGAGATCTGAACCTACGGTCGCTCTTGCGTCGGATGTGTTCAATTCCATAAGCGTTCTCTTAGACCGAATTGGACTGAAGAATCGTCTGTTACCGCTTGGGCGCAGACCGGTACATCGCTTTTGGACGCGAAGACGGTTAGATCCTCACGGTGTCACCACGCGAGCCCCGACCCGAGCAAACTATAGAGCAGTACCGCTAGGACAATCGCGGTGAAGACGATGTAAAGGCGGTCGCGTTCAAGGGCGAACCCAACGACGCAGAACACCACGCGCGCAATCGGAGTTGCAATCAAAAAAAGCAATCCGAGTTGGATCCAGCCGCGCCCGCGGCCATTCAGCACGCTGTCTATAATTCCGGGGATGGTTCGGAAGTCCGAAGGTTCGCCACGAAAAATACTGGTAATCGGCGGGCTCGCGAGCATGACGGAAAAGGTAAACGCACGCTCCCCACAAACACAATCGTCCCCGAACCATGACTCCGAGTAACGAAGCAGGTGGCCAACAATTACTTCAATGCGGCGGTCGTCCCAGATTTTGTTTCGGCCGGGCTGCGAAGAATCGAGTTTTGGAGCCGAAGCGTGGTAGCTCATTAAATATGCCCCGAGAGGCCTTTGTAGAGCATTTGGAGTCCAAGCACAAGAATCACCAGACTGAACACCAAGCGCAGGGATTTCGTCTCCGCCTTCACTAGAATACGGCTGCCGAACAGCGATCCCGCCAGAACCCCGAGCATCACAGGCATGGAAAGGCCAGGATCGACGTAGCCACGGCTGAGGTAAACACCCGCGCTGGCGGCGGCGGTGACGCCAATCATGAAGTTGCTCGTCGTAGTCGAGACCTTGAACGGAATCCGCATGGCCTGGTCCATGGCAAGCACCTTCACCGCGCCCGAACCGATGCCCAGCAATCCCGAGAGCGCTCCAGCTCCGAACATCAAACCGAATCCGGTCGGCACATGCTGCACGTTATAACTGCGGTTGCCCCCTGGTCGGGGAAGCTGCCGTTCAAGCGCAATCGCGTCGCCAGGGGATCGGGCGGCAAATCGCGCAGTTCCGGCGGACGTACCCGCCGCGAGATGTACGCCGAGTAGAGCAGCACGATTCCGAAAATGATGGCTAGGGCTCCGTCGGAATCCACCCGGCAAGATATGCGCCGGAAAAGCGCCGATTGTGGTTGCGATCTCCAGGAACATGCCGATTCGTATGTTCGAGAATCCCTCTCGAACATAGGCCGCTGCAGCACCGGAGGAGGTCGCGATCACGGAAACCAGGGAGGCTCCAATGGCGTAACGGATGTCCACGTGGAAGAAGATTGTGAGCAGTGGCACGAGCACCACCCCGCCGCCCAATCCCGTCAGCGATCCGAGCAGTCCCGCTAGAAATGAAACCATCGCCACCGCGATCGTAAACGTGAGAATGGTCATTCAGTTTTTAGGGTAACATCCCGGCGCCAAGCCACCTTTGCGATTCCGTGCAAGCGGGAAAACACCGCTCGATCAGTCAGCCAAGCAGAATGCAGAAGCGCGAAATAGAGGTGAGCGAAACTCGATGAGCGGTTGCGAGTGGAACTGCAGTGGAATGGCGGGGTGTATGCTGTGACCCGTCAGCATTCGAAGCACGAGTCTTCTTCGTGCCCACGACTGGCCGCTTCAGCGACCACTAATTACTCCAAACAACGCGGGCTTTCTTCACTTGTTCGTGCTGCTTCCTGAGTTCGCGCGCAACATCCCCCAATGAGGCTTGCGGCTTCTGTGGGAAATCCGAGGGCAACCGGTCGCCCTGACCCATTGCATAGCCTGTACCGCCAACAACGCTCCGCTCCGTTGCCATCGGCGAATATGAAGCGTGCGCGGGATGATCGGGAGGCTGGTAGAACTGAGGCTGCGAGTTGATCGTGCCGCCATACTGGCCGAAAGCGGCGGTAGCTAAGAGCAAACAGAAACAGAAGATGAGAATTGTAGTTTTCATCGCAGTGCCTCCAAACGGAAGAGTCGGGTGCATCGCCAACCCGTCATGGATGTGATCTCTTCCACCCTGTACAGAAGCAAGCCCCATACCACATTTATGGCAGCTAAGTTACAGATTCCACATGCTGCTACCGACGGGTGAGCAACTCTTTGCACATTTATGAAGTGGCGAGAGAAGCGAAATTCATGCTGTGCCATGATGTAAAATCCGTGCTTGGAATCTAGGAGACTTATGGGCAAGGCACTTTGCATCTTCTTTATCATGGTCACCCTTGCAGCCGCAGCGGCAAGCGGGCCCAGCGGGGAGTACCGAGTCGTCAAGACCTGGAAGCTGGGCGGCGACGGCGGCTGGGACTACCTGACGGCCGATAGCGAAGCACACCGCCTGTTCATCGCGCGCGCCACGCGCGTCATGGTCGTCGATACAGCAACCGGCAAACAGATCGGCGAGATCCCCGATACGCCGGAGTTCATGGTGTTGCGCTTGCTCCGGGACTCGGCCGCGGATTCACCAGCAATGGCCGCGAAGACACCGTGAGCATTTTTGATCTGAAGACGCTCGCGGTCGAAAAGAAGATCAAAGTCGGCAGCGGTCCCGACGCCATTCTCTACGATCCGTTCTCGAAGCGCGTGTTTACCTTCAACGGAAAAGGGAATGAGATGACCGCGACGGCTGTGGATGCGTCGAAAGGCGAAGTGGTGGGAAAGGTCGAACTCGGCGGCAAGCCAGAATTTGCCGTAACGGACGAAAAGGGCACCGTATTCGTGAACCTCGAGGATAAGTCCGAAATCGTTGCCTTCGATCCCGAGAAACTGACGGTAAAGACGCGCTGGAAACTCACCGATTGCGAAGAGCCGACCGGCCTCTCCATTGACCGTAAGAACCGTCGTCTATTTGCCGGCTGCGGCGGGAACAAGAAGATGGCCATTGTCGACGCAGACAGCGGAAAGACGCTCGCAACGCCAGCTATTGGAGAGGGTTGCGATGCGACTTCTTTCGATCCGGAGTTAGGCTTGGCGTTCGCGTCGGCCGGGGATGGCACAATTACCGTTGTTCGCGAGGAGAGCCCCGACAAATTCACCGTGATACAAACCATCTCGACACAAAAGGCCGCGCGAACCATGACGCTCGATGAAAGGACGCATCAGCTTTTCACGGTCACGGCAAACGTATCTGGAACGAGGGAAGACAGGAAAATCGAGCCGGATTCGTTCGTGGTGCTGGTCGCGGAAATGAGCCGCTAGAGTCCTAAGCGGTGTCGCACTTTTCGAGATTCGAATCGTGGGACACCGCTTCTCCGATGAACCTACATTGTTGAATCGGAATTGAAGGTATCGGCAACAGCCTTCCAGCTTCCATCCGCCTGCTTGGTATAAACCGTCAGAAATTTTCCATGGTCTGTGGCAGACTTCTTCGTCTTTGGATTAGTCATGGTCATGGTGTAGGTGCCGTAGGAATAGACCATGTCCCCGCCCTTGGAGGCTTCCGTGCGCGTGGCTGCGAAGGTCAGCGCGAAGTTGGGATCGGCGAGCATGGGTGCAATCCCGGCTTTAATCGCGTCCTCGCCCGTTACGGTTGGCGCGCCGGGAAAAAGTCCTGCCGCGTCGTCGGTGTAGTAGCTCGCCCATTTGGCGGCATCCTTGGTGGCCGCATCTTTAACCCACGCCGCTTCAAGATCTTTGATGGCCTGCACATCGGCGGCGCGCGTGTCCGGCGGCGCGGCAACTGGCGCCGGAGTGTTGGAACAGCCCACGGCGAGCAGGACCAGGAATGAAATCAGCGAAGTGTTACGCAGCATATTTTCTCTCCTTTGCGGGTTAAGCCCGCGCCAGTACACTCTCGAATTTATTGACTGGGCTCTGCGTCGATTGAGGCGCCGCGTGCGCGTGCGACTTGACTGCAAGGCTTGCGAATCCTGCGGATCGCGGGCGAGAACCGCCGCACATCGCACACGACACCACATTTCATCCCATCAACATGCCGCCGTTCACATTGAGCACGTGGCCGGTGATGTAGGACGCTTCATCGGACGCCAGAAACGTTACGGCATTGGCTACATCTTCGGGAATGCCAACCCGGCCTAGAGGAATCTGTTTCACCGCATTTTGCTTGAACTCTTCGCTCAGAGCAGCCGTCATGCTGGTCTCGATGAATCCCGGAGCAATGGCGTTGGAGGTGATATTGCGGGAAGCGACCTCGCGCGCAATCGCCATAGTGAGGCCGATGAGTCCTGCCTTGGAGGCAGCGTAGTTGGCTTGGCCAGCTTGACCCATCTGGCCGAATACGCTCGTGATGTTGATGATGCGTCCCCAGCGCTGCTTCAGCATCGAAGGGATGACTTGCTGGATGGTGAGATAGGCGGAAGTCAGGTTCGTGTTGAGGACGGTATCCCAGTCGGCGCGCTTCATTCGCATGACGAGCTGGTCTCGAGTGATACCGGCGTTGTTGACGAGAATGTCGATTTTGCCAAAGTGAGCTAGCGCGGATTTGATAGCGGACTTAACCTGTTCTTCTTCGGCTACGTTCGATCGGGAAGGCGGCACCTTTGCCACCCTGCGCGATGATAGCGGCAACCAGCTCTTCTAGCTTCTGCTGGTTGCGAGCCGCCACCGCTACGGCGGCTCCCTCGCGCGCAAGATGCAGAGCGCAGGCGCGACCGATTCCCTGCGAGGCCCCCGTGACCAGCGCGACGCGTCCTTCAAGTTTCATTTGAAGCTCCTTGGAAACGGGGAATTATAAACGGCAAAGGAGAGTTGGAGATGCAGAAGAGCAGCGAACGGCGATCTGGGACTCTGAACAGATTTCCGAATCCTGCCCAAACACGGGTTTTGGCTTCCTGGTTAGCTAGCCTGGATCGAGGTGTGGCTTGGTGCCAGGATCTTCTCGACCTTTTCTATAAGACTGCGGCGCGAGTACGGCTTAGCCAAGAAGTAGAAGCGCGTTACGGGATCCTCGATATCGTATTCCGCCGCGCTGTAGCCAGACGTAACAAGAATCTTCAATTGCGGCTCACGTTGCCGAAGATCCTCGCCGAGTTGTTGACCAGTGCGCCCTGGAAGAACCATGTCTGTAATGACGAGGTCAACAGGCTGGCAGCACTCTGCGTAAAGCTTTACAGCCTCAACCGCGTCCGCAGCCGGCAGGACGGAAAAGCCAGCGCTCTTGAGAATGCTGCACGTGGCTTCGCGCACAAATGGCTCGTCTTCAACAAGGAGGATCGTACTCGGGCTAGAGTGACCGGTGGAGCAAGAAACTGTTTGCATGGAGTCCTCTGGATTACGCTGAAAATGCCGCAGTGAGAGGAGCAATCGAACAGCCTCGCATGCCTCCGAAAACCCGGCAAAGTCAGCACGACAGTCGGAACCGCGGCGGGCGACTACTTCGGCGCGGAGAGAATCGTCTGATTGGGGTCGATCAGAACCTTGTGGATACCAGCGGGCGCAGAGAGGCGGAAGGAAGTTTCGGGACCGTCGGCGAGAACTTCACCTAGAAAAACCAATGTGTTGGAAGTACCCTCGCCGAAAATGGGGATGGCAGTAATGAGATTTTCGGGCGCGTCCTTTTGCACGATAACCCCGGAAACGGTGGCTCTCTCCCCATTTTGGCTGATCCGAATATTGCGGGCTTCGAGTTTTGGAATTGCCGTTCCATTGATCCAGCTGTCGACAAACCAGTCCAGTTTGCGACGATTGTCGTACCAAAGTGGGCGCGGCAGTTCCTCTTCGAAAACCTCGATCAGCTCGCGAGTGCTGATTGCCTTGCCGGCATAGCGCTCTCGTGCCTTGCGAAGAGCACGGAAGAAAGGCTCCTCCGGGTTCGGTTTGTCGCCCCGACGACGGGACGCCGCTTCAGAATCGAGCAGCATGATGCGCAGCATGTGGAAAAGCCAGGTTCCCCGCTCATAACTGATGGCCTCGTACCCGTTGGGAAAATGGGATGAGACGAGTCGTTGACCGAGCGTGACCGGCCCGGCATCGCGCAGCCACTCCCCGTCTTTATTCTTGCTGAGAAGGTCATCGCGGTACTTATTCATCACTTCGCGAAATTGGGCAGGATTCTCTTGTTCCAGGGCAAGCAACGAAGAGTAGTTCGCAAGGCCCTCGGCGATCCACTGATCGTGGTAGGTCTTCCAGAGCACGAGGTCGCCCCACCATTGATGCGCGGTCTCGTGAACGAGTACCTGGCTGTTCAAGATCCGGGTCGTGGGATTGAGGTTCAGTTCCACCTGTTGTTGCGTATCGAGGAACGCGAGGCTCGACAAGAACACGAGGCTGGGAAATCCCTGGCTCAGATCGCCCGGCATCTGCGTGAGGGCGAGCGAACCGTACGGATAGGGCCCAAACCATTGAGAAAAAGTTGTGACCGATTTCGCCGCCTTATCGGCAACCGCTTGCAGGTCGCGAACAAGGGATGGCGGTGGCGGGGTAACAAGGACGGGAGCAATCGGATCACGCCTGGAGCGCGAAGGCGGAAGTTGAGGGACAGTCACTACCTCCGGCGGAGCCTTCGGAAAGGTCTTTTCTACCCCTTTGGAACTGTATGCTTCCACTGCAACCTTGCCAGCCTTCGCCTCCGCGCGCACGTATTTCCCCAGATTGAAACCAGCGAGCGGGATGGGACGCTCGGAAACCCAATGCGATGTTTTCTGGGATCCATCGGAATTCTCCGCTGGCAATCCGCCGGTCAGTTCGGAGATACGCTTCCCGGTCGCGAGCAGCGTCCACTCCGAGGGGTAGTGAAACTTCATATCGAACGAGGCTGGACTCAATCCAAGACTCGGATACCAAGCGCCACGGGCACCGACGTACAACAGCCCGTTGCCGGCGTCCGACAGCACGTCTCCGGCATAGCGGAAGCGCAGTTTTACATCCTGGCCGTTGGTAAGTTCCGATGGAAAAACAACGGCGACGAGGTCGTTCCCCCTTCGGTCGAGCTGTGTCCCCTCAATCGCTGGATTCTGAAGGAAGTCGAGCGGGTGACCATCCATCTCGACGGTATCAACCTTCAGATAGCGAGACAATTCGAATAGGAGGGTTCGCTGTCCGCCCTTGTGGGCGTGGAGTTTCACCTCCGCCGACGCCTGGAGCTCGATTGGGGGCTGCACCGATGCCCCAATCATAAAGTCGGTAATCGCAACGTCGTTACGGGGAGAGGCAGTGCGCGAATCGGTGGCTGAGGCGGGCGCGAAGGAGGTCCAAGTATCGAAGAACGCCAGGTTATCCTTGGTCCGGAGCTGGCCAACCCACAACGGCTCAGTTGCTGCCGCATCCCAGAAGACCTCGAATGCTCCCAGTTTCCTGCCCAGGACATGCAGATGAAGCATACCCGGGAAATGACGGGAGACCGTCGCTGCGGACGATCCCGGAAGAAAATGGCTGAAATCGGCAAACAAACGCAGAGCGTCGTATTCTGCCAGACGCCGGCTGGCGTCGTCCCAATCCTTAAAGGCCTCGCTCGTCCACTGCGGCGGTGAAAGATAGGGTTGGAGGAGTTCCGCCGTATCGTCGTTGAAACGCAGATAGGCCGAGTCGAATTGCTCCTCGAGAATTGCCGTTCCTGTGAATAGCACGAGCGAAGCACGCTCCATACGATTCGGCGGCTGAAGCAGGATCTCGCCATCCCCTGTGAAAAAGGCACCGGTGACGCGCCCGCAAATGTCCTCGGTAAATGCAACCGTGCCGTCTTCCAATGTGAGGTTGAATCCAGGCCTCTCAATGGAGGCGCCGCGCACGTGGTAGATCCGCGCCGGATCGAGGCCGATAGTGCGAATACGTACGTAAAGATTGCCCGCTGTGGGCGGGCAGTGGGAAGCAGGCTGCCCTGGTTGGGCGAGGGCGATGGCAGAAATGAACAGCCACCATGCCAGTACGATAATCCTCCGGCAGTGAACCCACACCTTGGTCACCTACGAACTCCTCCGCACTCGTTGCTAGAATCAGTCGAGTGCGAGTCCTCTGCTCCATTCTAGTGCTCTTGTGGACGATTTCTGCGCCCGCCGACGTCATACATCTTAAGAATGGGCGGACGATCTGGGCTGACCAGGTTCGCGAAGACAAGAACAAAGACCGTGTGGAATATGACGTCGGCGACGACACCTACGCCATTCCGAAATCGTCAATCGAGCGAATCGATGCTGGCGGAGCCGCTCCCGTGCGCTCCGGTGCTGGACAACCGGCGGCGGCCGCCGACTTCACGCCGGCAGTTCCTGCGTTTGAACATGAAGGCGATATTGCGCAGAAAATCGTCCACGACGGAAAGGTGGATGTCGAAGCTTTGGCGGAGTTGGACCGAGCCGCCAATTCCGACTTGGCGGCCACTGGGTACTTTCTCGCCGGCAAATACGAATCGGATCACGGAAACTTCCCGCAGGCCAGCCGCTACTACGATTCCGCGCTGCGTTTTCAACCCAACAACGCAACGTTGCTTATTTACTACGCCGCCACGCTCATGCACACCGGCCAGTCATCTCAAGCTTTGCCTTATGCCGAGCGCGCAGTCCGAATCGCTCCAGAGTCGCCCGATACGCTCGCCATGCTGGGATTCGTTCAATTTGCCTCCGATCGCACCGCGGAAGCGATTCGCTGGTGGAAGAAATCGCTGGCGCTGCGCCCGGATGCGACGGTCAGTCAATATTTGGAAAAGGCCGAGAGAGAATCGAAGGCGGAATCGGAATTTTCCCAGCGGGAGAGCAGCCACTTTAATCTGCACTTCGAAGGCAAAGACACATCGGAAAATTTCCGGCACGACCTGCTGTCTCAGCTGGATTCCGATTTCGACGATCTGGTGCGCGACCTCGGCTACTCACCGCGCAATAACATCGCGGTAACGCTCTATACGCAGCGGGCTTTCTTCGACGTAACGCAAGCTCCGTCCTGGAGCGGCGCAATTAACGACGGCAAGCTCAGGATTCCGGTCAATGGTGTTGCCAGCATTACGCCGGATCTGGCTCGAGTCTTGAAGCATGAACTCACGCACTCCTTCGTGGCGCAAATGACGGGCAACCGTTGCCCCACGTGGCTGAATGAAGGAATTGCGCAAATGGAAGAAGGCAAATCAACGGGTTCGAATGGGCACACGCTCGCGCAAATGTTTTCCGCAGGCGCCGAGATCCCCTACAACATGCTCGAAGGCAGCTTTATGAGCTTCTCGGGAAACGAAGCCAGGGTTGCCTATGCCGAATCGCTGGCAGCCGCTGAGTACATCCGGGATACCTATGGCATGGGGGAGATTCAGCAGATTCTCGAGCGGTTGGGGCAAGGGAGTTCGACTGAGGCCGCCTTGCGCGGCACCATCCACGTCGACTACCGGCAACTGCGCGATGACATGGCACATTGGCTCGCCGGAACTTACGGACGATAGGCTCCATTACGCGGATTCCTGTTCAGCATCCCTAAATTGCCAAAACCCTCGCCATATCTCAGGAGGCACGCCGCCTGCCTCGAACACCGCCATTTGGGCGAATTGCCCCGGCCCTTCCAAGTGTGCTAAGTTGCCCCGTCATGAATGCCGTGCTCTCCAAATGGTTTGGCTCCAGAGTGGAGGAAACTCCCCATATCATGCAAACGGATACGCCGCCCATTCAAGGGGCTGCGTTGTCGGTTGCCTATTTTTCTCCACAAACTGGCGGGGACTTTCACGATTTTGTACGCGTAGGCCCGACGCGGCTCATTTTCGGAATGCTGGATCTGGCAGGGAAGCGTGAGACATGCTCCTCGGTCCTCGATGCGGCAAAGGCGTGTTTTCGCACAGCCTCCGCGGAGATTTTTTCCACGCCCGAACTGAACGAGTCCGAGGCAATGATTGAGCTGTCGCGGCGTTTGAACCTGGAGATCATGCGCGCGGCTGGAGGGGTGAGAAGCTGCCCTGCTTTCGCGGGCTGCTATAACGAGGAATTGGGGACGGTTTGCTACGTGAATGCCGGCCACACACCCGGCTTACTCCGCGACGAAACCAGCGTCGTCGAGCTGCCAGCGACCGGCCTGCCGCTAGGCTTGTTCTCGCTCGCACCAACCGATGCCAGAATTGTGGGCATAGGGCGGAAGGGATCGATGGCAATCGTTTCCCGCGGCGTGGTGGAAGCGGAAAGCAAGAATGCGGAGTTTGGGCTGACGGGTGTGAAAACCTTAATGCAGACCCATCCCGCATCGGCCAAGGTGCTGTCGCAGCGGATTCTCGAAGAAGTCCAGTCGTTTTTGCATACGCCGCCAAAGCACAACGACGTGACCGCGCTCACGCTGATGCGGACGAATTAGGGCTGTAATCGTGTGCTCGTGCAGATTTCTTTCGGATAGATCGACGCCTTTGCGAAGAGACCCTGCCTTCCGCCGTGCTTGCAGAAAAGCCGCTAGATTGTCGAACGGTGGCATGGCTTCCCTGCCCACCGATTGGTCTTGCGGGTGACTCGGAGTAAAATAATACGAATAATCCCAGGGCTAGACCCAGGTTTTCAGAGAGCTTCCATGAAAAAGGCATTGATCCCGATTCTGGCGACGGCATACGCCATTCTGCTTCCCGCCTTGCTGTCCGCCGATTCGGTGGTCGAAGAGATCGTTGCGCGCGTTAATAACGAAATCATTACGCGCTCGGAATATGTGCGCAGCCGGGATCAGTTGAAGCAGGAAGTCCAGCAACAGGAGCCGAGCGATGCGGACCACGTTTTTTCCGACAAGCAACGCGATGTGTTGCGCGACTTGATCGACCAGCAACTGCTTCTTCAAAAGGGCAAGGATCTGGGGATCACGGGTGACACCGAACTCCTCAAGAAGCTGGACGAGATGCGCAAGCAGATGAACCTCGAAACAATGGAAGACTTGGAGAAAGCAGCCCAAGCCCAAGGTGCATCGTATGAAGAATTCAAGCAGAACATGCGCAACCAGATCGTCACGCAGCGTGTGATTGGACAGGAGGTCGGCTCGAAACTGTCCATGAACAAGGATGACGTGCAGAAGTTTTATAACGAGCACAAAGCGGAGATGGAACGGCCGGAGGCAGTGCGGTTGAGCGAAATCCTGATTGCCCCCAAACCTCCATCCAAACCGACAGGCCTGGACGGGAAACCGGAGCCCCCGACGGACGCCGAGAATCAGTCCGCCCTCGCTGAGGCCCAAGCCAAGGCCAAGGATGTACTTGATCAGATTCATAAAGGCGGCAGCTTTGCCGATTTGGCGAAGAAAAACTCCGACGGCCCATCCGCCAAGGAAGGCGGTGACTTGAACTACTTCAATCGCGGAACGCTGGCAAAGGAACTGGAAGACAAGGTTTTCGCTCTGAAGAGCGGAGATGTAACCGATGTCATCCGCACCAAGCAGGGCTATGTCATCCTGCAAGTGACCGAGCACCAGATAGCCGGTATCCCCACCTTGAAGGAAGCGGAATCGCATATCCAGGATGCGCTGTACATGCAGCGACTCCAGCCGGCGCTGCGTGCCTACCTGACGACGCTGCGAGAGCAGGCATTCATCGATGTCAAGCCCGGTTATGTCGATACCGGCGCAAGCGCCAAGCAAACGAAGCCGATTGAAACGACGAACAAGGAAGTCGCTTCGAAGAACCTGAAGAAAAAGAAAAAGCTCGGTGTGTTTTAGCCGGATTAGGCGGCGATCCGCTGAAACCAGGCCGGACATGCCCAAACCCTGGCTTTTGCGCCGCACCGATTCGCGGAGGCCCATGAAAGAGTTCTTCATTTGCGACTGTCATCTGCAGGAAAACAAGGTCGTCACCTCGTCTTTCGTCGTGGCGTCGAAACAGGTAAAACCGAAAAAGAACGGTGAACCTTACCTTGCCCTTACCCTCGCCGATCGTACCGGACATCTCGAAGCAAAAATGTGGGACAACGTCGAGGAGTCCATCGACACCTTCGAGCAGGACGATTTCCTCAAAATCAAGGGCCTCGTAAACAAATACAAGAATCGCTTTCAGCTCACCATTCACAAGCTTCGCCGCATGGGAGAAGCAGAGATCGACTACTCCGATTATTTGCCCAAGACAAGCAAGGATGTGGGCGAGCTTTGGCAGACGCTGGCGGGTTTTGTAGCCACCTTTCAGAGTCCGCATCTAAAGGCGCTGGTCGAGCTATTCATGGCCGATCCGGAGATTGCGGAACGCTACCGGAACGCTCCCGCCGCCAAGTCGCTGCATCATGCATATATCGGAGGCCTGCTGGATCACGTCGTTTCCCTGTTTCAGCTCTGCGATCTTGTGAGCAGGAATTATCCGCAGATCAATCGCGATCTGCTGCTGGCCGGCGCGTTTTTTCACGACATCGGGAAGATCCATGAATTGACCTATAACCGGTCGTTCTCCTACACCACACGGGGCCAGTTGCTGGGCCACATGATCATCGAACTGGAGATGCTGCAAGAAAAGCTGGTCAAGCTGCCGGACTTCCCGCCGGAACTGAAAACGCTGCTGGAGCATCTGATCATCAGCCATCACGGGCAGTACGATTTCGGATCGCCCAAGTTGCCGATGTTCCCCGAAGCCCTCATGCTGCACTATCTGGACGATCTCGATTCTAAGATGGAGGCGATGCGCGCCCACTTCGTTCGCGAAAGCAGTTCGGAGGGACCATGGACCAGCTACAATCCGTCGCTGGCGCGCCCGCTTGCTCGATTCGCAGAAGTTCATGCGAGGCGAGAAAGCGCATGATGCAAAGGCCGGCCAGAGGAGCAATCTGAGGAGGCATCGGCTCCCTCCGGCCGAAGCTCGAGAAATCGAGCGCGTCGGCTCCGGCGCTCGATCTTTTCAGCGAGCAGAAATATAGCCTGCTTTCACATTGCGAGCAGCGGTACGCGGGGCAAGGGTTCCTTATATTACTTAGCACTTCGATCCTATGGAATTTCCGGGCTTCACCACCATCAGCTTCGACTGTTACGGAACTCTCATCGACTGGGAGTCGGGCATATTGCCGGTGCTCCGTATGCTTCTGGCGAGTCATAATTGCAACCTAGCCGATCCGGCCATTCTCGAACTATACGGTGAATTTGAAGCGGAAGCGGAAAGCGGACCGTATCGTAGCTATAGCGAGGTGCTGGAATCCGTGGTGCGGGCTTTTGGCGGGCGACTCGGCTTCCAGCCTTCGCCATCCGAGATACGTTCACTGCATGAATCGGTAGCCCAGTGGCCTCCTTTTGCGGATACGGTGGCCGCTCTGCGGCAACTCAAGAAGCACTACAAGCTGGCCGTGATTTCAAATATCGATAACGATCTGTTTGCGGAAACAAGGAAACTCTTGGAGTGGAGTTCGATGCCGTGATCACGGCCGAGCAAGCGCGAAGTTACAAACCCTCCCTCCACAATTTTGAACTGGCTCTGCGGACGCTCGACATCCCTCGCGAACAGTTGCTTCATGCCGCGCAAAGCGTCTACCACGACGTGATTCCCGCCCGTTCGCTGGGAATTTGCACCGTCTGGGTGAATCGCAAGTCCGCGCGTCCCGGGATCGGCGCAGTGGTGGCCGCCGAGGGAAAACCGGACTTCGAGGTTCCAGATCTTGCAAGCCTTGCGGCGATGGCCGCCCCTGCGAACGGCTGAGGCTCTGGCCCTGGGCTAGGTCGAGACCGGTACCGGCAGAATTTTCTTTTGGATCGCGGCCGTAACCAGCTGGGCTTTATTGTGGATATCGAGCTTGCGCATCAGGTTGAATTTGTGCGCCTCGGCCGTCTTTATGCTCACTCCCAGCGCGGCTGCCGCTTGCCGTACAGTAAGGCCTTCGGCAAGGAGCTTCATCACTTCCCTCTCGCGCAACGTGAGTGTACTTCTTCTCAGTGGCACGTGACCAACATGGTCATGCTTGCGCGTCGGCCCCTCTAAGTGCTGCAATATCTGTGGACTCCACGAGCGTTGCCCACCGTGCACGGCTCGTAGCGCCTTCAACAAGCTTGCCGCTGGTGTGTCTTTCAACAAATAGCCGCAAGCACCGGAGCGAACCGCCTGCTGCACATACTCTCTATCCTCATGCAAGCTGAGATAGACAGTTCGCGAAGCCGGACAGTGTTCTTTGATAAGCCGGCTTGCCTCAAACGACGACATTCCGGGCATGCCGATATCGAGCAGCACTAAGTCGGGCCGATGCTTCAGCGCCAGTTTGAGCGCCTCCGCCGCGTCACTCGCCTCAGCCACAACCACAAAATCGGACGCGTCCTCCAGAACGCGGCGCACACCGTAGCGCACCAGCTCGTGATCGTCGGCGATCACGCAGCGTATGCGATCCGCATTTTCGGGACGAAAAGATCCGGTTGTCGGGGTCAGTACCAAGCAACAGCCTCGCGGTCATTGAACATCGGAATCAAAGGCCTGTAGGCCCATAAGTTCGATGTACAAGTTCTGTTATTTTACCTGTATTTTGAGGGCGATTCCGGACATAATTGCAGAACACGGCTTTTCTCCTTCGCCGCCTCTTCATTTACAATGCCTGTTCCGCAATGCTGCGATACTTCACCTCCGGAGAGTCCCACGGCGAGGCCCTGGTTGCGTTTCTTTCCGGATTGCCAGCCGGTCTGACGATCGATCAGACATTCGTGGACCGCGAACTGTGGCGGCGCCAGCAAGGCTATGGACGCGGCGGGCGGATGAAGATCGAAACCGACAAGGCACACTTCCTTTCAGGCATACGTCATGGAAAGACCATCGGCTCGCCGGTTGCGGTGCTGCTTGAAAATCGCGATTGGCAAAACTGGAAAGAGTCGTTGCCCGTTGAGCTGGGCGACCCTGAAAAGCACAAGCGCGTGGCATCGCCGCGTCCCGGCCATGCCGATTTGGCGGGCGCGTTAAAGTACGATTTTGCGGAAGCGAGATATGTGCTGGAGCGCGCCTCGGCGCGAGAATCGGCGGCGCGCGTTGCCATTGGTGCGCTGGCCAAGCTTATCTTGCGCGACCTGGGCATGGAGATTGCGAGCCATGTGATTGCGGTCGGTGCGGTTTCGATTGGGGACCGCGAGATCGCATGGGAGCAGATCGAACCGCTGGCACACAAGGATGAGATTCTGCTGTCCTGCGCGGACCGGGAAGCCGAGCAACGCATGAAGGAAGAGGTGGATAAGGTACTGCGCACGGGCGATTCGGTCGGAGGAGTGTTCGAGGTCGTGGCACACAATGTACCGCCGGGACTTGGAAGCTACGCGCAATGGGATGAGAGGCTGGATGCACTGCTGGCAGCGGCGGTGATGTCGTTGCAGGCCGTGAAGGCGGTCGAAATCGGCAGCGGAATTCAAGCCGCGTTCTCGCCGGGATCGGCCGTGCACGACGAAATTGGCTATCGGCGAGAATCTGGGTTTGCAGGTTTCACCCGCACGCGCAACAATGCTGGGGGCATCGAAGGCGGCGTTTCCAACGGTCAGGAGATTCGGGTGCGCGGCTATTTGAAACCAATCTCCACGCTGCGGCGACCCTTGAAGTCAGTGGATTTCTCGACGCGCGAGCCGTGAAGGCGGCCTATGAACGCTCTGATGTATGCGTAGTGCCAGCCGCCGGCGTGGCTGCCGAAGCAATGGTTGCGCTCACGCTGGCCCGTTGCGCGCTTGAGAAATTCGGCGGCGATTCGCTGCGCGAAACCAAACGGAATTTTCAGGGATACCTGGAACAGCTGAAGAAATATTGAACAAAATGATCTATCCAATCGTGAAATTCGGCGACCCTGTGCTCGAAAAACCGGCGGCAACGGTTACCTTCTTTGACGAGGAACTTAAAAAGCTCATCGAAGACATGTTTGAGTCCATGTATGCGGCGCGCGGCGTGGGACTCGCCGCCCCGCAAATCGGCATCTCCAAGCGAATCGCCGTCGTGGACGTAACCTTCAAGGAAGATCCGGAAGCGAAGCTGGTGCTGATTAATCCGGAGATCATGAATAAAGAGGGCCGCCAACGCGGCAGCGAAGGGTGTTTGAGCATTCCCGAATTTCGAGAAGATGTCTCGCGCGCCAAAGTCGTGACGGTGCGGGCGCAGGATGCCAATGGTAAGTTATTTGAGCATACTGGTGAAGACCTGCTGGCGCGCGCCTTCCTGCATGAGACGGATCACCTGAATGGCAAGCTGTATATTTCGCACATCAGCGCGCTAAAACGCGATTTGATCAAGCGCAAGATCAAGAAGCTGGTGAAGGCGGGAGAGTGGTAGGCAGGTAGCAGGTAGCAGGTGGCAGTTGGCAGTTGTCAGAATCACTTAAATTGTTCGTCAGCGGATCCTTTTCAAACCCAATTTGAACCGAAACAAACCGGAGTCTGAATCTCGCCTCCCGCTTTAAACTGATAGCTGAGAACCGAGAGCTGATAGCCGACTTATGATTCTGGTCTTCTGCGGTACGCCTCGTTTCGCGGTTCCGACACTGGAAAAGTTGGTGCACGGCTGGCCATTCCGCCGCGCTGGTCGTCACGCAGCCAGACCGGCCTCGCGGACGCGGGATGGTATTCGTCGCATCTCCGGTAAAGGAAGCCGCAACGCGACTTGGAATTCCCGTCGTGCAACCGCCACAATCAAGAACAACCAGGAATTTCGCGCGCAACTGAAGGCCATTGGGCCTGACGCAATCATCGTTGTCGGCTACGGGCGCATCATTCCGCAGTGGATGATCGACCTGCCGCGCTTCGGCAATCTGAACCTGCATGCCTCGTTACTGCCTAAGTATCGCGGCGCAGCGCCCATCCAATGGGCGGTTGCCAGCGGCGAAACGGTCACAGGCATCACGACGATGCGGATTGATGCCGGGCTCGACACAGGTGACATCCTCATGCAGCGTGAGCTGCCAATTTTGCCTGATGACACTGCGGAGACACTTGCTCCCAAGCTGGCTTCGATGGGCGCGGAACTCATGGTCGAGACTTTGCGCGGACTCGAACGCGGAACCGTTACCCCGGTGTCGCAGGATCATTCCCTCGCTTCTCTTGCTCCAATTCTGAAGAAGGAAGATGGCCGCATGGATTTCGCTCGGCCAGCGGTTGAATTGTTCGATCGAATGCGCGGCTTTCGGCCATGGCCGGGAGCCTTCACTATTTTCAGGGCGAAAACATTGCAGGTACACCGTGCTCAGCCAGCCCAAGACGAAATCGTTCTGCCGCCGGGCACAATCGTCGTGGACGGAACGCGGCTGCTGGCGACTTGCGGCGAGCACACGGCGCTCGAACTTCTTGAAGTTCAAATGGAAGGCAAGCGCCGCATGACGGCGCAGGAATTCCTCAACGGCTACCAGCCAAAAACCGGCGAACGGCTTGGAGAGTAGAACACGGTTTTGGGTGAGGCACGGCTTCAGCCGTGCCGTAAGCGGCGTATAACAATGCAGGGCTTCAGCCCATGAGGGAGTGCGTTACATGAGAACCGCCGTGGGACAATAGTCACGATGGCCGTCTCTCCCGCTCGCGCCGCCGCGTTTGAAATTCTTCTGCGCGTGGAGCGCGAGCAATCCTACGCCGGCGAACTTCTCCACTCAGAACGCTTCGCCAAGCTTTCCTCTGTCGATCACGGACTAGCCACAGAGTTGGTCATGGGCGTTCTGCGTTGGCGTTCGTGGCTCGATCTGCAACTGGCCAATGCGTCGTTGCAAAAACTGGATCGGTTGGATGAAGAGGTTCTGGCGGCACTGCGGCTCGGCGTTTATCAGTTGAAATTCCTTTCTCGCGTGCCTGCACGCGCCGCCATCTTCGAAAGCGTGGAACTCGTGAAAACGGCGCGGAAGCGCTCGGCAGCACCGTTCGTGAACGCGGTTTTGCGAAAGCTGGCTGGGAAGATTGGCATAACGGAATCGGCTGGATCGGCGGCCAGCGATGCGTTTGCGGCAATCCTCGAATCCTCCAACTTGCTAGCCCTCGCCAGCCATTCCGCGCATCAGGAGTGGCTGGTGGCCCGCTGGGTTGAGCGCTATGGGATCGAGATTACGCGGAGGATTTGCGCTTACGACCAGCACCAACCGCCAACGAGCATTCACGTCTACAACGGGCAGAGTTTGGATGAACTGGCGTGCGAAGGCGTAAAGCTTGGGCCGGGGCGTCTGGTTTCCGCAGCGCGGACCGTCCTTTCGGGCGATGTGACACGAACTCGCGCTTTTCGCGAGGGCCGCATCGCGATTCAGGATGAGGGTTCGCAGCTGGTCGCATTGCTGGTCGGACACGGAGAGGAAATACTAGATTGTTGCGCCGCGCCCGGTGGAAAGACAGCACTGCTCGCCAGACGAAACCCAGCCGCGCTGTTAATCGCGTGCGATCTGCACCCCCACCGCGTACGGCTCCTGCGAAACGGATTAGTCTGCCGAACGTGCGCACGATAGCTGCGGACGCAAGGCGGCTGCCTGTTTCTGAACGGTTCGACTGCATTCTCGCCGACGTTCCATGTTCGGGCACCGGCACGTTGGCCCGCAATCCGGAAATCAAGTGGCGCCTTAGAGCGGAGGATCTGAAGGATCTGCAAGTGCGGCAAATTGCGATTCTGCGATCTGCGCTCGCGCAACTGGCAACAGGCGGAAGACTTGTCTATTCCACGTGTTCGCTGGAGCCTGAAGAGAATGAAGCGGTGGTTGAAGCTGCACTCGATCAATCGCCAGAGTTCTCGATTGTCGATTGCAAAGAGGAGCTTCAGCGCTTACGCCAAGATGGCGAGCTATGCATCGACAGCATTGAGACGCTAGCCAGCGACCGTTACCTACGCACCATTCCAAGTGTTCACCCATGTGACGGTTTTTTCGGGGCGGTCATCGAAAGAAAAAAATAGGCTGGCGGAAGCGGCTTTGGCGATCGCCCGTTGTCCCGCAGACTCGGCTGTGGGGGGGAAGTCAGCTACCGCACTTCGAAATTCACCACGCTGCCCGGTACGATTTTTTCTCCCGGAGCCGGGTTCTGGCTCACGATCACGCTGGCTGCACCGGGCTGCGAAACCGCGCGGGGCACAGACTGCGGCTCTCCCGGCGTTGCCGTCGCAATTACGCTGACTTTCCCGACTCGCATCCCGGCGTCTTCCGATTCGAGGGTTGCAGTCCCGAGAGGCTGGCCAGTAAAAGCCGGCATCAAATAAGCGGCCTGTTCTGGCCCGAGGCTGACCAGCAGATCGATCTTGGGAGCGGAGACACCACTCGCATTTGCAGGCGGGCTCTGCGACACAACCTTATCCTGTGGCACATCGGACAAGCTCACCCACGCGATATTGCCCGAAACAAGACCACGTCTGCGTATGTTCAGTTCCGCAGCACGCTCGCTTTCGCCTCGTCAAATCAGGGATCGTAACACGCTGCGGGCCAAGGCTCTGGGCGGCGCGAACCGTCCATCCCCGTCGGACTTTCGTTCCCGCGGGCGGCAGCTGAGTCATGATTTTTCCTTCCGGAACCTCGGCACTATAGAACTGGCGCTCTACGACCAACTGCAGGCCTTCGGTCGAAGCGGCGCGTTCGGCCTCAGCCGGCGATCTGCCTATCAGGCTAGGGATGGGAACTTCGCGCCCGTGGATGGCGAACTGCATCGCCATGAGCGCTGAAATCAGACTCACAGTCATTAGGACAAGCGTTAAGAGCAGGATATGAAAAAAGCGGCGCATTGTTGCCGATTATATAGATTCGTCATTCTTGCCTCTCCATTGGTAACACGGCGCCCTGCCTAAAGTCCGCATATTCGCCGCCGATGAATCCCCTGTGACCGCGAATGGGTCGTTTGTGGAACTCATTCGGAGCGGCAGGGAGGTTCCCCATGTCAACCCAAGCGATTTCGAGTACGTCAATCTACCAGGAGCTGCAAGGCTTCTATCAAAGCCGCCAATCCGATGTGCAGACGCTCGGCAACGCCCTGCAATCCGGCGATCTGACTACAGCCCAGCAGGCATATGCCCAGCTCGTTTCGCTCGGGCAGAGCGGACCATTTGGAAGTTCAAGTCCTTTTCAACGTTCCGACCGCGCGGCTGACTTCCAGGCGATCGGCCAGGCTCTTTCCTCGGGGGATCTGGCTACTGCGCAAGCCTCATTTGCGAACTTGCAGCAGACTTTCGGCCAGTCGGCAAGCTCCGGCACTGATAGGCAAAACTTGCAAGCGGACACGGTGAATCTGAGCAGTAGCCAGAACGCGGCTAACCAGATCTCGGTTGCGAGCGGTCCTCCTCCTGCAACTACGAGTTCGGAGTCGCTCTATCAACAGTTGCAGGCCTACCGCTCCGAACGCACAACGGATCTCCAGCAACTTGGGCAAGCGCTTTCTTCCGGAGACGCAAAAACCGCCGAGCAGGACTATACCAACCTCGTCCAGCTTGGCCAGCAAGGGCCATTCGCCGGCGGTCAGACGTTCCAGCGCTCCGACCGCACGCAGGATTTCCAGGCCATCGGACAGGCACTGCAGTCGGGGAACCTGACGAGCGCACAACAGGCCTTCACGCAACTTGAAAATACGTTTGGCACGCAAAACAGTCCGGTTCAGTCCGACCCAGGCAGCTCCAAGTACCACGTCGCTTCCTCGGGGTCGAATGGGGACACAGGCGCAGCAAACATCTCCGAAATCGTCATCAACATTGGAGCTTCGCCTTCATCGACGCCGCAAAGCACCAATGGGTCCGAACTCGTCGTAAACCTGCCCTCACCCAGCAGCACCAGCTCGCCGGAGGAGGTTCAAATCAACTTCGGCGGCAGCAATGGATCGTCAAATCAATTGACAGTGCAGGTCGGACAGGCTCAGGGCCAGAACGGAAGTGCTGGCGAGCAAGTCACCATCAATCTGGCACAAGGAAACAACAACGAGAACATCGTTCTTAATTTGTTTGGGGCGAATTCCAGCAGTCAGCCACAAGCCCAAGGCAGTTCCCTGAACGTTCAAGGGTAGGTTGAAAATCGGGCCACGCTGCAACCCAGCGGCGTGGCGCTCTGCTGTCGTTAGAAAATCACGCGCACTCCGAACTGCATTTGACGAGGGGCGCCGTTGGAATAGGTTCCCGAGCCAGGCAGAACCCGGTCGAGCCGCGACGTGCAGTAGCTGGTAGCGTTGCCGCAATATCCCGGCGTGGTCGAATTATTCAGCGAGGTACCGGGCGCGCCATCGAGCACACCGCTCAGTTGGGCTCCCGGGCCGCCGTAATTGGCGAGATTGAATACGTTGAAGACGGAGAAGCTGGGTTCAATCTTGGCTCGCTCGCCGAGAGCAAAAGGCCAAGTCACGCGCAGATCGATGGTCTTGAGCCAGTTTGCGCTTGCCCAACTCCCGGGTAATCCGCAGGCGGGCGTGGCGGGTGCGCATGATGAAATCACTGGAGCGTAGGCCTGTAGCGTTGTCAGTTGAGTCGGGCTGAATAGTCCTGCGTTCGCCAGGGCCCCGCCCGCGGGTGTCAGGTGGCCCGCAACGTTCAGGTTGTAATTCTTGATCGCATCGTTCAGCTTAGTGGGAGAGTATTTCCCTGTGCTGCCTATGTAAGTGCCGGCAAGTAGATCCCCGACAGTACCATCGCCGCTGAGGTCGCTGCGGAAGATTTCGCCCGGTACTCCGCCACCATTGAGTTGCGGTACCGACACGCTTAAGGGAAGCGGTGAGGCTACAAGCATGATCATCGAAAGCCGCGGGCCGTGCGGCATCTCCACCGTGGGCGTAAGGACGAACTGTTGAGTCCGGTCAAGCCCCGCGACGCCGAGGTGTCCAAGATGCGGCCGGTTGTAATCCTCGGCAACATTCAGAATGGAATAATCTCCCCCGCTGCCATTGGGCTCAGCGATGTTGCTACGGTAGCGCTGGAAGGTATAAGCGAGCGCCAGATCGATCTTTTCAATCCGGCGCGCCGGATTGGTGGCGCTCGACGTGTGATAAGCAAAGTGGATGGCCTGATACTTCGAGCGCCCGCTCGGGAAGTACATGATGTTTGAGCCCACGGCTGGATTTGCGCCACCGAACGAGGCTTGCGGCTTTCCAAGAACCGCGCACGGGAACGGGCCGCAGAAGGAATTCGAGGAGTCGAGCCCATTTCGTGCGAAGTCGACGATGCTTGCGCCCGCCACATTGTTGATGTAGCACTGCACGGAGGCTTGCGAACTGCCGGGTCCCTGGCCGGCGAAGGTCGCGGTCGGGCATCCGGCCGGGACAACGGTATTATTGATTGCCGTCAGCTCGGCTGCGTAATTATTGATTCCCGAGAGACTGTCACCATCATTCATGAGGTATGCATCGCCAACGTGATTGGTATCGATGCCCAGCGGGAACTGTGTACCGATCTCGCGTATGTAGTCGATCGAGAACATGCTGCGTTCGCCCATCTGGCGCTCGATTCCGGCGCTCATGTGGACGACGCGGGGCGTCTTGAACCCCGGCGCCAGCATGCCACCAAAATTGGCAAGACTCCCGGCCAACGAATAAACATTCGGAGCGTCGCCGGGGATGGCCGCTTGCGCGTTCATGAACTGCGATTGCAGATCCTGCAGAGCGGTTGAGACCGTCCCAATCGGCTGGCCGCAGATTTGCGACGCGATGTCCAACCCGTCCACGGAATTGACAGTCGAGCCGTTCGGGAACAGCACCGAGCCGGTTGGGCACAACGTCAGACTGCGGTTGTATTGCCCGTTAGACAAGCGATTGATGCGGTCCTGATACGTATTCTGGAGCAGGAAGTTGTCAAAGAACATCCCGCCGCTGGCCCGGATTACGGTCCGCCCGTTGTGTCCCGGGTCCCAGGCCACGCCGCCTTGCGGCGCGAAATTCTTGAGCGGTCGCAGGATGTTTCCGCCAACCACCGCCGGCACGTACGCTCCTGTTGGCGGGGCTAAAGCGAACTCATCGAGGATTGGGCTGTTGCCCGCGCATGGCGGAGAAGTCACGATGCTGGTGTTGATGGCCGAGCAAGGAACGGAAGACAGATCGCTGTCGGTGCGGCCGGTGTCGAGCACATAGTTCACGCCGACGGTCACGTTTACGCTCGGAATCACGTTAAACGTATCGGCGACGTAACCTTCAAATCGATAATCGGAATGCCCGCCTTTGGAACGATTGAACGCAGAGTTCTCACTGAAATTGCCCAAGCCGTTGTAAATGGTGAACGTGCCCACCGGATAGTTCAGCGGATTGTCCGCCGCGCCGCGCGGGTCGCCGGGATAAAGCGGCAGCAAACTGGCGTTCCCATTGATCGCTCCAATCGTAGCTATACCGTTGGAGCTCGTCACCGACGGGCCGTACGAGCCGAGCGCATAGTAATCGTTCTGCAAAATGTGGTGGAACGCGCCGCCGAAGCGGATCGCGTGGTTCACCTTGTATATTGTGCTGCTGTCATAGCGAGCGAACAGGTCCTGCTGCACTGTCTGGCGCGGCCCAGCCGTGGTCGGGCCAAGCGAAACCGAGCCGAGTTGCATGTGAAAGGGCGCGGAAGCAGAATCGGCAAGATCAGGAGTGACCGCGTTGACCAGCTTCTGATAACCAAACCGCGCGCTGTTCACGAACCTTCCCCGGTTCCAATCCAGTCCGGCGGCAGCCGAGGGCACATTGATCTGGTTGCGCCACATCGACTGGCTGCTTTGCGGCCCCACCAGATTTGCGTTGTCATAACCCAGGCGAACAAAGAGTTTCTTGTCGTCGCTAAAGTTGTAATCGAAGCGGCCGGTCAGCATGTTTTCGCGAAAGTAAGCGTTCTGCAAAGCAGTCGTGTTAAAGGCTGGCGATCCCTGCTGCGAGGGCAGAATCAAATCCTCGGTCATCATCGGCAGGCGGCCATCCTGTTTCGTGCGCTCTCCGCCGAGGAACACAAACGCCTTTCCTTTTGCCAACGGTCCGCCAACCAGCGGTCCGCCCACTCCGAACCCATATTGTTGACGGCTGTAGTCCGAGCTGCCCGCGGGAAAACCGGCGAGGCCAAGAAACTGATCCCGCAGATTCCCAAACAAATCGCCATGCCAAACATCGCCGCCGGATCGCGTCGTGACGCTCACCGCTCCGTTCCCGTTCAGCGACTGAAAAACCTCCGGAGTCACGCGCGAAACAATCACTTCCCGGACCGCGTCGGCGGGCAAATTCATCACTGCCGCGCCCTTCGTCTCGTCCATGGCTTCGATTTCATCGATGTCGAAGTGGGTGGTTCGGCCAGTCCAGCTGTCAATCGAGAGCGATTGAAACCCGCTTTTGCCCGGATCGTAAATCGCTCCGTCCACCACCTGAACACCTGGGTCGATTTCTCCGGCACTCACATAATTGCCGCCGTTAAGGGGCAGGAGGTCGGGGGCCTCGCCCGAAAAGCGGCTTTCCAGGCGGGTGGGGCCGGGGTTGATCCAATCCAGTTTGAAATTAACGGTAGCGGCAGAGCCTCCAACCACGACAACGGTGGTCTCCGCGAGCAGCATGTCGCGGCCATCGGCTTGCACCTGGTAGGTGCCCGGCGGCAGTTGTTCGGTCACGTATCTGCCGCCCTTGACGGTGCGCGTAACGCCACGGGTATCGGTCGCCGATGAACTATAGGAGATTCGCGCCGACTCAATCAGTGCGCCGTCCTCGCTCCGAACAGTGCCCTGAATGGTGCCGGCGTTCGGGTTCTCGGACTCCTGCGCCCATGCTGAAAGGTTCAGGGCAACCACCGCAAGCAAAGCAAAAAGTATCAGGCCAATGCTGGCGGAAATTCGCACGCGCAATCCAGACCATTCAAACAAAGCGCCACTCTCCCGGGAGCAGAATGTCGACAAGAACGCAATCTGCCTCTAAAGGTCTCAATTTCCATTGCAATGGAATAGGACAGTTTACTAGATGCGGCCTGGGAACAGGCACGATGTATGCCTTTTTTAGAAGACGCCGGCAACGCCGCGGAACGGATTTTTGGCCGCAATAGTGTACCGGCCTACCACGACCCTTTCGTCGTGTAGTAACCGGCGCGGTTGCGCAGTTCAAAGGGTCCGCCAGGCGGCGCGCTGAGGAGATTCACCTGAATCCGCCGGAAGGGCGAATCGGCAAATCGCTGAGATGGATAATACGCGAGCAGGTATTGCGTGCGCAGTTCATCGCTGATCTTGCGAAACGCGTCATCCAATTGAGCCGCGGACGTAGCGTAATAGTACTTGCCGCCGGTATCTTCCGAAATCTGGATCAACGCGTGCTCGCCGCCGGTATCGCGCCCGGCGCTGGCTTCAATGGGTACAATGATCAGGCTGTAGATCAGCGCTTCGGACTCCTGGGCGGCACGTAACGCTTCTTTGTAATCGACCTGGCTGACGGTATCGCCGCCGTCGGTGATGACGACCATCACCTTTCTTCCCTTTCGGCGATTTAAGGCCTGCGAGCCTAGGAAAATCGCATCGTAAAGGGCTGTCGCGGAGCCGTTGCGAATCCGGTCGATGCCGGAATCGATCACTTTCAGATCGGCCGTGAACGGTACAACTTCGTGCACTTCCTCGCTGAATTTGTAGACTGCCAATCCGTCCTGCGGGCGCAGAATCGCATGGGCGAATTTCTTCGCCGAAGCCAACTCCAGAGGCAAGTCCTTCCGCGTGCTGAGGCTCGTGTTGACCGCGAGCACAATCGAGAGCGGCAGTTCCGACTCGCGACTGAAGACGGCAATCTTCTGTTCTTTGCCGTCTTCTTTCACAAGAAAGCTATCTTTCGTCAGTCCGCCGACCGGCGCTCCGTGCACATCTGTGACGGTTACGAAAACGTTAACGAGTTTGACATCGACTTTGAGGGTGGTCTGCGGCGGTTGCTGCGCCAACGGCGCACCATCAGCCAGGGCAAAACCACAAACCACGAGGAAAAATCGCATACCGAGAAAGAACTTTTTCATTGGGGAGACACTCAGTTGGATGCGGCGTGCTGGACCGTTGTGCCTCATGGACGTTGAATTTCTTCGGGAAACAGCTCGCCGTCGGCCCATACCGCTCCATCCTCGAAATGCTCTTTCTTCCAGATGGGAACCGTCTTCTTCAGCGTGTCGATGATCCACCGGCAAGCTTCAAACGCCACGCCACGGTGTGCAGACGCAACCACGATCAAAACGCTCGTCTCCCCGATCTCCAGGCGTCCCAGGCGGTGGATGATGGAGATTCCTTCTACCCCGAATCGTGCGCGAGCCTGTTCCCTCAAACTCTCCATTTGCTTGAGCACCATTGGTTCGTAAGCTTCGTATTCAAGGAATAGCGTGCGCCGGCCACGCGTGTTGTCGCGTACAACGCCCTCGAAGACCACTGCTGCACCGTCTTGTGAGCGCTTTAATCGGCTCAGCACGGCCGAAGTCGAGATCGGCTCTTTCACGATGAGGACTTCGCCCCGCGCAGAATCGGCATCCGACGCCCCCCCGCTCACAGGTGGCAACAAGCCGACCTCATCGCCGTCTTCCAACAATCGTTCCGGCCGCGAATACTCCTGATTCACGGAAACAGCAACAGTCGACATAATTCCGGCGATCTCCGGGAATCGTTCTCTATACCGTGCTAGC
Organism: uncultured Acidobacteriaceae bacterium; assembly: GCA_963804075.1. GTDB lineage: Bacteria > Acidobacteriota > Terriglobia > Terriglobales > Acidobacteriaceae > Acidiflorens. The sequence continues at coordinate 26,350 of CAWDPB010000017.1, forward strand.
ACGTCCGCCACGTGCGCCCCGTCCGCGAGCTCAACTATCTCGCTGGGCCGCCCTACAACATCTTTCAGGATTCCAAACAACAGCACGCGAATCTGCATCGGGAGTTGTGGGGCCGGAATATGCGCTGGCGCAGCCGGCGAGTTACGCCTCTTCCTAATAGTGTAGCGCGAGACTCCCGACGGGACATGTACTCCGGGGCAATCCCTCCACTTTTGGGCTACATGGCCAATTACCAGCGTAATCGTGCATTAGGTCACTTTCCGGCATAGGCTTAACACCAAAGCTCGATCAGTCAGAGGAGGCTCTTATCTCGAACGTCGCTCAAATCGATGCCGGCCGCGGCGCATCGGCGCGGGCTTTCCTCCATAGTCTCAACATTCTCGTCAAATACACACGCCTGTACGGAACGAACCATAAACGTACAGAAGGTCAATTTGAAACGGCGTGGCGAGAATTACAGCAAGCTTTACCCAAAACCGAAGATACGGGCTTTGTACTTGGCGTCTCCGACAACAAGCTTTTGCTTGATGGCATCCCGCTCGAATCGGGGCAAGCGGAGCGAAGTTTCGCTCAGCTGCTCAACGCCGCCGGACTCTCCAGCATTCTGTTTTCGAACAAGGTCACACTGGATGACTTTACGCGCCTGGTGCGCGCCTTTGCCATGGGCGGTTCCAAGGCCGAGGATTTCGCGAAGCAGATCAAGGAAACACTTGGCGACAACAAGGAATCCTCGATCCGGATCAATGAGGTGAAGTTCGTCGCGGCCGATCCCGCCACCGGCGAGATTTCGATTGCTGCACAACTGGCGGCCCAGTCCCTCGGGCCTGAGTTCAAGGAATGGCTCAATGATCCGCAGAAATTGCTGCAACTGATCGCAGCCGCCAATGGCGCCCGTGCCGAAGGAACGGGCGGAGGCGGAGGTGGGGGCGTTCCCATGGGAACGGTACCCGTTGGCCTTGGGGGCGGCAAAGGATCGGGAGGCGAGTGGAGCGGCGGTGTTGTCCCCTTGCAGGAAGAAGAGGTGATTCAGACCATCCGGCTGCTCACGCATTTCGGGCAAGCCATGCAGGAGCCGAACTCATCTCAGGAGAACCTGAAGGTCGAACTTTCAAAGGCCTCGGATGGGACCAAGGTAAACCTCGCGCAGCTTCTGGAGAGTCTGGCGGCCCAGGCCACCAAGGACAATGCGGAAACGGATACACCTCTGCTGATGAAAGCGGCCGAGAGCATGGCCATCAAGTACGCGCTCGACCGCTACCAGCGCGGCGAGATTAAGGTAAATGCCGTCCATGAAATGATGGAACACATGAGCCGGCAGATGGACACGCTGCGCCAGATTCTGCGCGTCCAGGAAGACAAGATGTCCAAGGCCGGCATCCTGGTCGATTCGCACGCCGACATTCTCGACCGCATGTTCTGGGCTGAGATCCCGGAAGCCGGCAAGAAAAGCGTTCTGCTTTCGAGCGAAGCGGCGTGTGTGCCGCCTCGCAACATCCGTCAGTTTGTCGAGCTTCTATTCGAGCGCCAGGATTTTGAAGTCGGCGCCAAGATTCTGTCCAACTACTGCGGCTGCCTGGAGGCGAAGGACGTCGAACCGCGCCGCAAAACGGCTCTCGGTCTGGCTCAAATTGCCGATTTGTACGCAACCGTACCGATCGACGTGATGTCGGGCGCCATCACTTTGATGGGTGATGCGCTAGCGAATGAAGGGGATCCCGAAATCCAGAGCCTGCTAAGCGCGGCTTTCGCCCGCTTTGGGCAGGAGGCTTGCTCCAGTAAGAAATACAAGGCGATTGCGGCACTGTGCGTCTCGATCGAGAAGATCACGGCGAAACGCCCGGGCTTGGGAGTGGATCTCCGCTCGCGCATCGGAGTTGAAAACCGGCTGCCGGAGATGATCGAAGAAGCGATCAACGCCGAGCAAATCTCGGGAGAGGTGGTTGACGTTC
>CAWDPB010000018.1:0-23043 GCA_963804075.1 uncultured Acidobacteriaceae bacterium
ACAATCGTGTCTCTTGCTTTATTCACAGTCGTTGCTCTCGTGGGTATCTTTCTGGCCAGGAATGTTTTTGCCGGTAAGTCATCTTCCGGCCTCGCACGTTTCATGCATGTTGGCTTCGCGTGTGTCGGTTCGGTCCTTGTCATCGTCGAGGCTTTTCGCGGCGATCAACGCGTGTGGATCAACATCGGGCTCGCAGTGGTAATCATTGCCCTCGGCGCGCTGCTTTGGAATCTCCGCTCCAAAGGCGAGTTTCCCAGAAAGGCGGGTGGCCAACATCTCGCTTTTTGCTTCCGATCCAACTCCAACCAAGGGGTGGCGGGTGGCCCAAATCTGCGGCGAGTAGACCCCGACTCACAATTGCGCTGACATCTAAAGAAACGAGGGGTGCCGCACTTCTCGCGGGGTTCGAGAAGTGCGAACCACGACTGCCTGCACCCTCGCCAGATTTTATGCTGTCGACTCTTGGAATGCCCACTTCTCGAAAAGCGCGAGAAGTGGGGCACCCCTCAGTGATTTCTCTGTCGGCTTTGAAAGCGCACGGGTGCTATGTTCGCGGAGATGTGGGCCACCCGCCAAAAAACAAAGATTTCTTCTTGCTTTACCGTCGCGTTTAAAGCCCTTGGGATCGTCCGTGTCCATCCCTGAGTTTGATTAGTGATAACTAGTCCGTCCTCGGGACGAAAAATCATTTTTCCCTCGTTTTTGTCACCACGAACCTGCACGTCCTCGAAATCGCGGAAGTATGCGAGAGAGTTGAAGCGGAGCCTGCCATCAAGGAAGGCGTCGGCCCATTTTCGAGTGCTGTAATTCTTGTAAAGACGATGGCGCATTTTGTGAAGCCTGGGGACAGCCCCCGAATTTCCCCCGAAACAAGGTGGCCCAGCCCCCAGTAGGCTATTTAGTGTGGCTTACGGCATGGAAAAGCCGAAACAAGTATGGCTCCGACAACACCGGATGCATCTAGCTTGCGGTCGTCGGGATACACCATCAAATCCTGCCCTAGTTTCATTTTGACCGCTAATTCTATAGCCGAGGCGGAGAGATCGTCGGGAACACAGGGGCGACCCCCTTGTGTTTTCCCGTCGGCGATTCCCATCCCCATAGAAATCCCTTGCGTAATCCCCAAAAGGTAGAACCGACATGCGGCTTTGGATTCAGCACTGGAGTCAATGCAAATCTGTTGAAGGTCTCCAGCCGTCATTGCCGTCTCTTCAGCGGGAGCATGTTTCGACTGCGTCACGCCGACGATTGTCAAGCCGCAGAGTGTTAGCAACAGCAAGGCCCTTAAACGCATTAGCAATCTCCTGTCCTGAGAACCGATAGGTACACGGAGCGTAGTCTCAGTTCGGTGGTTCTGCAAGGATGAGTTAATAGGACAAATTCGGGGACAGGCGTTGTCCCCGAATTGTCGATTCGAATCCCGCCGTGAACCTACTGATGCAATAAGAATCCAGACGGCAAAGCCGCCTCAAGATTGATTTGTTCTCCGGTGATAGGGTGGTGGAAATTCAGAAATTGGGCGTGCAGGAAATATCCTCCATCGCCCGGGAGGCCGGGGAGATTTTCAAGAGGCTGGCCGGATAAACCGTACAGAGGGTCGCCTACCAGTGGATGGCCGATGGATGCCAGATGGATTCTGATTTGATGAGGGCGTCCCGAATTTAGCGCTGACCTCAAATGTTGTGGGCGGGTTGCTTGAGCGTAGTGGCGCCCGTGAGATCACCTTCGCCAATGACTTCGACGGTTTGCCACTTGGGTTCGCCGCCCACACCGAACCGATGCGCGGGTGCGGTACAAGTCCGATGGGTGTGAGAATTTCATAGGCGTCTTGCTGTGCAATGTTTTGAGCCAGCGCCCAATAGATTTTTTGAATTCTGGATGTGTTCCAGTTCGCGAATAGTTTAGCGGCCGCCTGCGGTGTTTTGGCGAAGAGGACGATGCCGGAAGTGGCTCGGCCCAACCGGTGGACAGGGTTTGCGCTAGGGGTTTGCTTTTGCACTAAGTGAAAGAGGGTGTTTTCCATAAAGCCGCCGCCGGGCAGCGTGGGCAGCCCGCCAGGCTTGTTGACGGCCAACAGATGGGAATTTTCAAACAAGACTTCGAAGTTCAGGGGGCAGTCTGGTTCGATCCACGGTGGACGGTTCCAGACTAGGGTTTGGCCTGAAGTGACCGATTCGCTTCCGCAGGCGGTGACGCCGTTGAGGGCGACTTCGCCGTTGTTCAGTCTTTGTTGCCAGGCTTGCGGGGTTGAGTGGGAGTAAAGGCTTGCCAAATGCGAGAGCAGGGTTTGCCCATGATCTTTGCTTCTGATGACGGTAGTGTAGGCATAGCCCCGGTTGAGCATGTAGTTTGAGTGTAAGCTATGGCCGGATGCTCCACTCTCATCTGCCGTGCGCCCACTCACGCGCTTTTCGCTTGAGTGGGATTCCACAACTCCTCCCTCAATAACTCTAATCTTCTCGGCGACTCGGCGGTGCGGGTGGCCCGGCATTCAAACTGCAGAAGCCACCACACTGCGGGTGCCCCGTCCTTCGCGTACTTTGAGAGGGCGGGTACGACGACGGCATATGCAAAGATGGGCCACCCTGCATTTCCTCGACGTCCTGGCGAAAGTAGCCGATCGTCAACTTCTTGGGACAGAGACCGCGCCCTCGTCGGGAGTTTCCTCGCCGACCACCATCCGGAACAGCGTTGTCTTGCCCGACCAGCCCAACTTTTTCGCCAGGATTCAACTGAAACGAAGCATCCACGAAGAGCAACTGCTTGCCATACTGTTTATTGATGTTTGAGAAAGAGATCATTTTGAAAGAGCAACTCGCGCCACGCTGCCTCCTCCAGTGTAGCCAGACCAGAAATTTTCCGGCCAACACTGGCAGGTTGGATTATTGAAAGTTCGCCCGTGACTCGGACGGATCCAAGATTTCGCAATCTCATACGTAGGTCCCTTGCTTCCTGATGTTAACTGTGGTTAACTACTAGGAATGATTGCTGGTTAATAGGTTGTATTTGGGACACATTGCCGCCTTTGAGGCAAATGAGTGGGGTATTCATGGCGTGGGTAGCACACTTTGTTTTTCTTGTATTGACGGTGGTCTGTCTTCTCCCCGTTGGAGCGCTGGCCCAAGGCGAAACCACCAGCGCCATCGTTGGCGAAGTTAGGGATACAACCAACGCGGCCGTTCCCGGTGCCACCGTGACGATCACAAGTCGGGACAACGGACTCAAGCGTAGCGCACAAGCCGATGGCGCAGGCCGGTTCAACTTCCCGCAGCTAAGGCCGGGCACCTACTCGGTGCGGGTAGAAGCGCCGGGCTTCGAACCGCAACAAAATCGACAACGTCGCCGCGGGGCTCGGCCAGAAGCAATCGGTGGATTTCACGCTTAGGGTGGCCCGATCCAACGAGACGGTGGAGGTAATTAGCGAAGCTCCGATCATCAACCCGGAGAACGCGAATACGTCCACTACTCTGGATGCGCCGGCACTGGAGGATCTTCCGAATCCCGGCGGCGACCTGACCTATCCCGTACAGTTTGCCCCGGGGGCCCTGATCAATACGGCCGGCAGCAGCAACGACTTTGTTGGCGGCACCAACGGGTACGGAAACGTGGAATTCAACGGCCTGCCCGCCCTCTCCAACGGCTACATCGTCGACGGACTGGAAACAAACGATCCGCTCACCAACCTCAACAGCGGCCTCTCCACCAACCTAGTGCTGGGATTGAATTCGATCTCGGAAGTGACCGTCAATACTCTTTCCTATTCCGTGGATCAGGGACGGTATGGGGCATCCCAAGTCAACTACGTCACCAAGTCTGGCACGAATCAGTTTCACGGAAATCTCTATGAGCTGTGGAATGGTTCGCTACTCAACGCCGCGGACTATTTCACCAATGCGACGTCGGGGAACCACAAGCCCAGATCAACCGTGAATCATTTTGGGGGTAGTGTGGGTGGGCCGATTGCGCACGACAGGCTTTTCTTTTTCTTCGACAGCGAATGGGTGCGGATCGCACTGCCCATCGTCACGCCGACGATCGTTCCCAGCCTGGCATTCCAGCAATACGTCTTGGGGCAGCTTTCTGGAGGTCAAACAGCCGACTGCGCGTCAAACCCGAATTGTTCGTTCTATCAACAGATGTTCAAGCTTTATGGAAATACGAGCGGCGCAGCCTACCGAGATCGACGGTTGCCCGGCTCGCGGCGGGGATGGTTGCGCTAACCGGCAGAGCGTTTCGCACTCCAGCGACGACCACGAGCAGGTTCAGACTGCCCGCTTCGACTACAACATCAACGGGAAAGATACGGCTTGGTTCCGTTTCCAGGCCGACACCGGGGTGCAAGCTGCCTACACCGATCCCATCAACGCTCTGTTTGACGCAGTCTCTCCTCAGCCTCTCTATTCGTTCGCCGCAGGATATACGCACGTTTTTTCCCAGAACCTTGTGAACTATTTCAATCCCGCGTTCTCCTGGTATGAAAGCTTGTTTGGGCCAAGCAATTTTCAGCAGACACTTGCGGCCTTCCCGATCGCATTGCAGGGCACCGGCGCGAATCCCTTTACGCCCATCGGAGGGTTGGACAACACTTGGGTCCAAGGCCGACGCGCATCCCGGTTCTTCATCAATGACAACTTTGCTTGGAGCCTTGGCGCTCACGAACTGCGGTTCGGAACCAATACCCGTATCTTCCGCCTGAACGACTACGATTTCGGAGAAGGCACAGTTCCCACCGTGACCTACGCGAACTTGTCGCAGTTCATCGATGGAGTCGCGAACACCGCGTCGGAGACGTTCCCTTCGAACGCCAATGAGCCCTTCAACTTTCTCAATCTCGATCTCTACGCGCAAGACACCTGGAAAGTGACTCGCACGCTGACCTGGACCTTCGGTCTTCGCGACACCTTCAACTCCAATCCGCTGAATCCGCATGACCAAGTCGCCCGTCTTCGCGGCTCGTTCGGTTCCATCTCGCATGGCAATCAACCGCTGAACGCCGCGATCCAAACTCATCTCGGCCATCTGTTCTCGTCCACGCCAGCGGCCATTCTGCAACCGAGGATGGCGATTGCGTGGCAGTTCGAACCGAAATCCGTTCTCCGCACCGGCTTCGGAATTTTCAGCGACATCTTGCCGGGCACGTGTGGCCGATCTCGTCGGCATGAATCCTCCGTACGACAAAACGTTTCAGGGAGGACAGCTTGGCAGCGTGGGCGGTACCGCCATCGCGCCGGGAGCGCCCAACAGCGCAGTGGGCGCAATCGTTGCCGCGAATCAGGCCTTCACTTCGGGATTTCCCCAGGGCCTGTCTTCTCTTCCGCCACCTGCGATCACAGCCATTCCCGATGGCAAACTCCACGCGCCGTACTTCATGGAGTGGAGTCTGGGAGTGGAACATCAATTCGGAACCACCGCCAGTGCCAAGGCACAATACGTCGGCACGCGGGCCGTGAACCAGCCGTACTCAACCCAAGTCAACGGCTACCAGACCGTATGTCAGGGCTGTTTTGCTCCGTTCCCCACGCAACCAGACCGATCCCACGATTCGGCGCGGTGACGCAGTTCTCCACCGGCGCGAACAGCCACTACAACGGTCTTCAGCTGACCGCGATGAAGCGGCTCAGCCATGGCTTGCAAGGACAGGTCAACTACACCTTGAGCCGTTGCATGGATACGGTCTCGAACGGAGGATTCCTTTCCGTTTTCCGCGGGAGGAATTCTTTCGCCTCTGCCGGGAGATTTGGCCCGCGATTATGGTCCTTGCGACTACGACATCCGGCACAATCTGAATGCGCAATATGTGTATCAGTTGCCGGTAAGAGTGCGCAGTCATTCTCTGGGCTATGCGCTCAATGGCTGGCAGATTTCTGGAACCATGTTTTGGCACAGCGGAGTTCCGTTCTCGGTGCTGAGCACGCCCTATTCGGCGGTCAATCCAATCACCATGCAGGAAGAGGGAATTGTGCAGGGCAGCGGGCCGCAGTTCGCCAGTCTTGTGCCCGGAGTGAATCCCTACTGCCGCCATTGCAAACTTCCCGGCTACCCCAACGGGCGCGATTCAGTGGCTCAATCCGGACGCGTTTGTGTCGGCTGTTGATCCGAGCACAGGACAGTGCAGACTGGCGGCGACAGCCCGCAGAATTGCCAGTTCGGAACTCTCGGCCGCAATGCCCTGCGCGGTCCCGATTTCCTCTGGAGCGACTTCTACCTGACAAAATGGTTTCCCTTGACCGAGCATGTGAAGTTGCGGTTTGAGGGTCAGTTCTTCAATGTCTTGAACCATCCGAATTTTGGGCTTCCCAGCGTGGTGCAGGCCGGCATTCCGGGAAATCCTTCCACGCAGAGTGGATTTGGGGCGCTCACGTACACGACCTCTCCGCCGACCGGCTTGCTGGGCGTCGGTTTGGGTGGCGATAGCAGTCCACGCATGATCGCCTTTCAGGCGCGGCTGGAGTTCTGAGCTACACGGCGATTCTGGATCACACTTCCAAGCGGGTCTCTCACTCAAGCGCGCTTTTCGCTTCAGCGGGATGCCACAACTCCCTCCCTCAATAACTCTGATCTTCTCGGCGTCCCCGGCCCACAAAGCAGTTAGCGTATCAGTCAAGGATGGATGATCGACGCTACTGCCCCGTCCCCTTCAGATTCAGCACGATGGCATCGTCGCATGGCCCCGGAACCTCGCCGGCGCATAGGGGGTAAATGTTGAAGCTCACCGTTCCTGCTACAACGCCGCTCACGCTGGGCGTGAAGGTCACCGCCAGCGTGCACTGCGTTCCCGGGTCGAACCCTCCCGCACCGGCCCCGTTGCTCAAGTTGGTGCAGGAGGAGGACGAATTCGTCCCACTGACAGCGTAGTTCCCACTTGCGGTGGAGCTAATAAGAATGCCTCCAAAGGTGAAGTTGCCCCCGGCAAAGGTGAGGGTAACAATCTGGGCAAGACTGCTAGTTCCAACTTTCTGCGGTGCAAAAGTCAGAGAGCTGGGACTAAATGTGACGATGGGCACGATTTGCGCCGTCAAGCCGGCCACCGAGGGATTGGTACTGCCACTGTATGCCACCGTCACCGCACCCGCGTTGGTTCCGGAGAAAGACTGCACTGCAGAACCGCAAAAACCAACCACAATCTTGCATGTCCCACTCGGGGCGAGCATGCCCTTCTTGCAGGTATTGGATTCGATCTCATAGGAAAAAGTCGGCCCAGCGAGCTTTACGCCCTGAATATCAAGAGAAGTGCTCCTGCTGGTATTCGTAGCCGTAACCGTTTTGCTCACCAGGTTGCCGCCGCACGTTAACGGCACGACCACGTTCGATCCAAAGTTCACGCTGCCCGGCTGCAGAGATAACTGGGGAACGGCGCCACCAGAGCCCCTGCCGGTGAGCGCTATCGCGGGAGTATTGGCAGCATCGATCGACAGCGTCCCCGGAATGGCCTGACCCACTGTAGGAGCGAACACCACCTCAAGGGTGCAGCTTGCTCTCGATTTCAGCAGGGCTGGGCACTTGTGAGTCCAGGAGTAGTTTCCGCTAGTCGCGATGCGGAGCGTGCTTAACTGCACTGCAACGCCCGAATTGTTGGTCAGGGTTACCGGCTTCGGCTGGCTGACGGTACCCACCGCAACCGTTCCAAAATCAACGGTCAGGGGAGAAAGCTGGTACGCACTGACCGTCGTCGCAGAAAGCTGAACTACCTGTGGACTGGCAGGATCGTTGTCGAAGATAGTGAGTTGCCCGGCCAGCGTTCCCAACGTGCCGATCGAAACGTAGGTCACTTCGATAGGGCAGCTTTCGCCGGGAGCCAACGGGGAGCAGGTGCTGGTCGCGTGGTAATTGTCGCTGGCAAGAATGGAACTCACGGCGAGGTCGGCAGTCCCTAAGTTTGTGAGCGTGACCGTCTGGCTGGCACTCGTGAGGTTTGGGGCCTGATTGCCAAACGCCAGACTGGCTGGCGATACGCCGGCCTGCTGTGAGAGTGCGGATGTCCCGAGGGCGAACAAGAAAAGCAATGACAAACTACGGTAGTGGCTGCGTTTCATTTTCGTCTCCTATGCGGCCAATGACTGGCGGAGAAATATATCGCGGCGGGCGCGGCCAGTTGTCACGGATTTGCAAACTCTGTGTACATAGCTAACTCCTGATTGTCGCGTTGAGAAACCCGGGTTACCAGAAAACGTGCAAAAATCAGTCAGGGCCGCAGATGAACACCCATAAACGCGGATAACCTATAGTGTTTTCCATCGCCGTTCATACGCGTTCATTGGTGCACCTATTGGATTCTCGCTACAAGGACGAAAGACAAAGACTAGGACATGCGAAAAGGCTTCACCAGACACCCACAACCGGACGAGCCCGCGACGCACGTCAAGAACTACATAACACCGGGCGGGCTCGAGCGCCTCAAAGAGGAGCACCGGTTTCTGCTCACCAGGGATCGCCCTGCCGTGACGGAGGTAGTGGCGTGGGCTGCCGGCAACGGCGATCGCAGTGAAAACGCCGACTATCAGTACAGCAAGCGGCGGCTGCGGCAGATCGATGGGCGGATTCGCTTTCTCTCCAAGCGCATCGAAGCCGCGGAAGTGGTGGACCCGGAAGCTCCGAGATCAGGGCAGGCGGAGTCGAGGGCATATTTCGGCGCGACCGTGCGCTATGCCAATGCCGCGGGAGCAGAGCGAGTAGTGAGCATCGTCGGCACCGACGAGGTCGACCTCAGCCGTAACCACATCAGTTGGGTGTCGCCTCTGGGGCGGGCGTTGATGAAGTCGGCAGAGGGTGACAGCGTGGTTCTCCATTTGCCAGGCGGGACAGAAGAGCTGATCGTGCTGGAAGTCCGTTACGAGCGCATTGCCGTGGAGCCGTTCCGCGAACCACCCGGATCCGAAGCTCGATCCGAAGCCTCGGCAAAGAGACCCCGTAGCCGACGCTAAATCCACCCGACGAAGAAGGGACAAAACGGCAGAGGCGGTGAAACCTCAGCAATCTGACCTCTGACCTCCGCAGCGCTCCCATATATCATAAAACCAACCGAAACCCGACAAGAGTTTTAGGCCTTTTTGTCTACTTTCGTACCCATCAAAAGTCCACCTTCGTATCCCTCTACTAAAGTAGACATTTTGTCTGCAAATCGCCTGCAAATTGTCTCTAAAGACTGCCCTCTCGCTTATGCTGTTTCCACATCAGGAGTAGGCTTGTTTGGGGAGCTAGGCGACGGCAATCTTGGAATTTCTCAGCCGCCGGTAAAGCTGCAGATAATCTTCCACCATCCGCCGCGCCGTGAAGCGTTCGCGCGCGCGGTTATAGGCGCGAGTGCCATACAGACGCACCATTTCGCGGTCCTGATCAAGTTGCTCGAGCACTTCCGCCAGGCTTTCTCCGTTGTTGCGTTCGAAGTACAGCGCGGCGTCGCCCCACAATTCGCGATACACCGGCATGTCGTTCGCGACCAGCGCACACCGCGAAAAAGCCGCTTCCACAGAGGCTAAACCGGTCGGATCGTAGCGCGAAGTCGCGGCAAAAACGGTCAACTTACTGTAGAGGTTGCGCAGTTGCGATTCCGTCTGCGCCCCTTTTACCGATACCTCATGCTCACCAGTCGAAACCCGGACATCGGCTCGAATAGGCAGTGCTGGCGCGGGAATCGGGTTATCCGCACCCACAATGCAGACAGGAATCCGATGCGAATGCTGGGTCAACAAAGAGACCTGTTTGCCAGTGTCCCACAGCCGTCCAATCGCCAGCACCGACTCTTCCTTGGTCACAAATGGATTGAAATAAATTGGATTTCGTCCCGGCGCAATCACGTGTCCGGCAAAGATATCGCCATAGGCGAAACGCATCATCTCATGCATCCAGTTGGAGGCCATGACCACGGCATCGGCGCGCTTCAATCCGGCCACGACCGTCTCGCGATACCAATCCAGCCACGCCGACGGCGCAGGTTCTTTCCCATGGATCGTCAGCCACCAGGTGATCACATCGCCGTGGGCTGCGACCACGCGGGGAATCGGAACCGGCAACGCGCCGAAGCTGAGCTGATTCAGATGAAGCACGTCGGGCCGTGTGTCGCGGATAATCTCGCATAAGTATTCCTGCGCCGATTCGAAATCCTGTTCGCCTTCTTCCATCCAATCGAGGCGAAATGCGGTGGGGTGGTATTCCAGGCCGTGCAGATTCTGCATCCAGGCAGTCTGGTCCGGCAGCGGAATCTCGCCGAAACTAACCAGCGTGACTTGCGAACCGTGGGTGACGAGTCCTGTCACCAGTTCACGGGTGTAAGTCCAGACACCGCTGAACGTGTCTGTTGTCACCAGAACGCGCACAGAACCCCCAGGCTGCCCCGGAATGCGGGCCGTCCCCTAGTTTAGAGTCAGGCATCGGCTGAGGGAAGAGTTTTTTTGCCCGTTCCGGGCATTTTTGCTGGTTTTGGTGCTTTTTTCTTGGCAGCCGGGCCTCTGAAGGACAATTTGACCCTCAAAGTCCAGCGCTCAACCTATCGAAGGACGCCCGATACCCGCCCTATCCCGTTGCCGGGACTCCATCGTGTAGAATGCATAGGGCGAGTACGCTGCACCGCTTCCACGTGTGTTGATCCCGCCGGACTCATCGCAAGAAGGGCCGGCTTTCTCGATACTCCCTAATTACCAGGTAGAACCGCGGCTCAAAGCCCGCGGCACATTCCTGTCAGGAGAAGTTGAAATGAAGATCGCAAAAACCGCCGACCGTAAAAAAGTCATGGATACAACCAAGTCAACCGCTTGCCCGAAGTGCGGCAAGGACACCCGCATCGTCAAGCGCGTGAAGGATCGCGAGCGCAACGTCCCCGGCGGCATTTTTATTTCCTGCTCGGCGTGCGAGTTTTTCGAAAAGCTGTAGGCGTGCACTCTCGGACATCGGGGCATAAGTTATCTAGCTGCCTCCAGACGCCGAGTTAGCCGACCACTTTGGATTGGGGCTTGAATCGACATTTCGGAGTCATTTGTATCTCAGATGACTCGATAATTGTCGATTCAACGCCCCAATTTCGCGTTAACCCAAATCTGGAAGGTGGAGCATTCGTGTTCGGTCCGAGACGGGGCAAGCCCCGTCTCTACACGAGTTTTCCAGTGAACTGTTCAGTCGCCCACGAAGACTTCAATTCGTACTCCTGGGTGGAGAAGATCAAACAGGAAGTATTCGCCGTCGATGTAGTCGATATAGCAGTCATCCGTGTAAGCCCAGCCCATGGGCCACGGATCAACCATGACGAACGAATAGCCGCCATAGTGAAATGTCGGCTGGTTGTTCACGATCACTGGCCGGTTGATGACAAAGGTGTGGTTCTTGCCAAAGTTGGCGCGAAATTTATCGTCCGGAATGTGCACGCCCTTGCCCGGCATCTTGGCTGATCCCGCACTCCCGTTGTCCGCGGCTGCGTTGGTTTTTTGTTGCTTCTTATTTTCCTTGCTCTGATGTTTTCTCTCTTTGTTTTGTTCCTTCTTCTGTTCTTTGGTCAGATCTTTCGATTCGTCCTTCTCTTGCGTTGCAGGTTTCGCGTTTTCTTGTTTCTCCGGCTGGTCCGGTGTGGCTTCAGGTGTCTCGGGCTTGGGTTCCGGCTGCTGCATTTCCGGCGCGGGCTGATGGACCTTGGGCTCCTCTTGCGTCAATACAGATGCATGGGCGCGCTGAACTGAAACGGCGGCGAAAAGCGAACAAAGAACAAGAGAGCAGGCAATTCTGATCCAGTTCATGGTTTCTTCTCCTTGGCCTAAACGTGGATATTGGCGTGTGCACTAAAACGCGGCGAATAGGCTGCAATGAGATGACTCTGGGAGCCGCAGGGGATGCCGGGTGAGCCGTGCATCGGCAAAGCAGATTTCAAAAATACAGAGAAGACCGCAAGGAAAATACCGTTCGAAAGGTACCGCGGGATCAGGCCGCTAGCTGCCCGAGGATCGCCCTGGCTTCCGCCGCGGGATCGCGAGCTTCAGTGATCGGCCGGCCCACCACAATGTAAGTAGCACCGGCGGAGATCGCTTCCGCGGGCGTCACAACTCGTGCCTGGTCGTCGTGTCCGCTGCCTGCGGGGCGCACGCCCGGAGTCACGATGATGAAGTCGGGTCCAAACTCCTGCCGGAGTGCGGAGCATTCGTGCGCGGACGCGACCACTCCCTTGCATCCATTCGACAGGGCGAGTGCGGCGAGACGTAAAACCTGCTCGTTGACTCCGCCGCGTAATCCCAGAGTTCCAAGGTCAGTGTCATCAAGACTGGTTAGGACAGTCACGCCCAGCAGCAGCAGATCCGGATTCACCGCCAGGGCAGATTCCGCCGCCGCGTGCACCATTTTTCCTCCGCCGCTTGCGTGGACAGTGAGCATACTCACGCCGAGCTTGGCCGCCTCGTGCACTGCCGCTCCCACAGTATTGGGGATGTCGTGATACTTGAGGTCGAGAAAAACGCGGCGTCCCGCTTCAACCAATTCGCGGACCATCTCGGGGCCTTCCGCGGTATAGAGCTGCATCCCGACCTTATAGGCCGAGGTGGAGTCGCCGACGGCCGCCACAATCTTCCGGGCTGCCGTCGCCGTGGATACGTCCAGGGCAACGATGAGACGCTCGTGCGGTTGCATCGCTGCTGAGTGTATCGGTTTTAGTTGAGGTTGGCTACAGGTTGCAACCGAGCCAGGGTGGTGGGCTGGTAGAGATCCACGCGGACCTTCTCCAAACCGCGCTCGTTAAAGCCGAGGGCGCGCGCGGCGTTGTAGGAAACATCAATGATGCGGCCATCGACCACTGGGCCGCGGTCGTTAATACGAACTACTACCGCCCTGCCATTCTTAAGGTTCGTGATCTTCACGAAGGTCCCCAAGGGAAGGGTAGGGTGGGCAGCTGTGAAATCGTGCATGTCGTAGGGCTCACCGCTAGCGGTCTGCTTGCCCTGGAAATACTCCCCATACCAGGATGCTGTACCTACCTGGTAGGGCGGCTGGGACTTCTTCTGCTTCTTGGCGGTGATTCTGCCACCGGGAACATTCGGTGGCGATATGACCTTGGCGGCTTCCAGGCTGCTTGGCCCGGATGCGGCTCCGGCCCCCAGACTGGCGATGGATAAAACCAACACCAGGCCTTCGGCGAAACGTCGTCGCATTCAGTTACCTCCCACTTGAAAGTCGGTTCTTGGTCCTGCGCTCCTTTTCAGACGATTCGACTATGCTAGGGGTTCGCTGGGAGGGCTGTCAATCAAAAAAGGCCGCAAGTGATTAACCAAGTAGTAATTAACAGTTGTTGTATCCCTGTGGAAAATAGCGGATTTACGGGCTATCTCATTGAAATACTTAACGTGGATGTGTTAGCGTTACTATAAACAATGATCTAGGAGCCAAATCAGGAATTCTCATAGGTCCATTGTAATGTTACAGTTGCGATGTTGACCTAATAACATTATTGTAATCAATGAGTTATCCTCGTTCCGCTGGTACTTTTTGAGTTAGCAGTTGCCCACTTCCTGTTGTTGATACGCTAAACTGTGTGCAGGCGCGTTTGTTAGGATTTTGCTGCACACCACCTTTCGGTTACAGTGAACCCATGACTGTCGCCCCCCCGGTCGTGCTTACGATCGCCGGTTTTGATCCATCCTCCGGGGCTGGAATCACCGCTGATATCAAGGTCATAGCGGCCCACGATTGTTACGGTGTCGCTTGCCCTACCGCGCTGACGGTCCAATCCACCAAGGGAGTGCGCCGGGTTGAGGGGATAGATCCTAGGGTTATTGCCGAAACTCTGGCCGAGCTAGCCTCCGACTTCACGATTGATGCTGTGCACATCGGGATGCTGGAAAACGAGGCCGTTGCCCTGGCGGTGGCCGATTTCCTTGCCCAGGCTAAAGTGCCGCATGTCGTGCTTGACCCGATCCTGAAGTTGACCTCGGGCGCCGATTTGATCGATCCCGCTGGAATCAAAGTCCTGATCGAGAGGCTGCTTCCGCTGTCCGAACTGATAACTCCGAACCTGGATGAGGCTGCGGTGCTGTGTGGGACCAATTCGTCCGCATCCGGCATACGATTGGCAGCCGTGAATGATTTCTCGCCTCGATTGGCCGAAACCGTATCCGCTGCCGCCTCGATTGAAGCCATGCGTGCGTCAGCCCGCCAGTTGCACGCCCTAGGGGCGGCTAATGTTGTTATTACCGGAGGGCATCTCGAAAAGGCGATCGACCTTCTTAGCTTCACCACCGCCCGTGGGATCGAACAGGAAGTCTTCAAGGCTGAGCGCCAGAAGTTGACCTCCACGCATGGGACAGGATGCGCGTTCTCGACGGCCTTGGCGTGTCATCTTGCCCATGGGCGCGGACTGCCCGAGGCAGTTTTTCTTTCAAAGGCCTATGTTTCGGCTGCCATCGCCCATGCTCAGCCCCTAGGCCAGGGAACTGGTCCCCTTAACCATCTTTACCGCATGAACGAGCGGCGGCGGCCGATCAGTATTATTTCAGAGGCGGAACACCCCCACCCACGAAGGTGAAAAGGATTCGAATTTTAAACTGGGGGGGCTTGACACCTTTGCAGCTACGAGCTCTTCTTCAGCACCACTCCGGCGGTGAAGCCGGCGATTCCCGCCAGCAACCATTCAATCCGCCACAACTGGACGGCTTGCCAGTCCAGCGCCGTCCGGGGAGTGAAAAGCACGCCCACGCTGAGGGCGGCGACCAGACAAAGAGCGCCAAAAAGAAATGCAATGAGGGAGGGCGTTGTTAGTCCAAGCCGTTTGCCAAGGGTGGTGAATTCAGTGAGGCCGGGGATCTCGACCACCGGCGTACCGCTCGCGGGACGGCTGGCTCCGCAGCAATGGCAAAAGCGCGAGCCGACGATAAACTCGGCCTGGCATTCCGGGCAAGTCTCAGCGCGCTCCTGACCGGCCACCGCCGCAGGGGCGGGAGGCCGCCAGAACTCGTGACGCGCCGGATTTGCCATTTCAGCCATAGGAACAGTCTCGTCCTGAGAAACTTTCAATCGCACGCCAATCACCAAAGCAACTAGCCAACAACGGCACCGTTTACAGGGCTGCCAAGGGGGGAGGGCCGCCGCCCGGGCAGGCAAGAATTACGCGATCAAGGGCGAAATTCCCTTCTTAATGATGGCCGATTTCACCCTTCCCTGCACGTACCCGCCTTGATTCCCACCCCGCAACCGCATTGTGTCCAAACGAGTACCAGCGAAAAGCTGCTCATAGTCTGATCGGGTACACTGACTTTGCTTGGCTTCTGTTGCCGGAATTCGATTCCATATCAAGTTTGCCACCATGGTGGCGAGTATTGCCCTGCTTGCGACGATCGGGGTCCGGTTTCTCACCATCGGATATGCGGCCAGCTCCATCCTGCCGATTTCCATTCGCCCCATCGATCCGCTGAATGCTGCCGCAGTCGACCATTACTACAACCTCGACCACGATAGGGCGATTGAGGATTTTGAGAAGATTGCCGCTCGCCACGCGGGCGACCCGTTTGCCATTAACCATCTGCTCTCGGCGACGCTCATTCGCGAGCTCTATCTGATGGGCGCTATTAACACGGGCGAGTACTCAAACGACAGTTTCATCGGCAACGCTCACCGCCCAGCCGATCCGGCGCAAAAGGAACATATCAAGCAACTGGTGGAGCAGGCGGAAAAACTGGAAAATGCCGAACTGGCCCGCAACCCCGATGATGTTGACGCGCTATACGCCCGGGGCGTTACCCGCGCGCAGTTTGCGCTTTATACCGCGCTCATCGAGCGCGCATGGTTTTCTTCTCTGAGGAATGCGGTGGGAGCGCGGCACGATCACGAACGTGTGCTGGAACTGGACCCCCATTACACGGACGCCAAGCTTGTGGTCGGCGCCCACAACTATGTGATGGGCAGCTTATCGTTCACGGTGAAAGTGGCGGTGTCCTTAGTAGGATTGAGCGGCGACAAGCAAAAGGGGATTCAATTTCTCTACGACGCCTACCGTTCAGATGGAGAAACAAGCGTCGACGCTGGGATGGTCTTGCTGGTCTTTCTTCGACGGGAACACCGCTACGCGGACGCTCTGGAGATTGCCAACGCGCTCGCTCCCAGATTCCCGCGCAATTATCTTCTGGCGATCGAGCAGGGCAATCTGCTGCGCGTCGGCGGGAAACTCGATCTCGCCGAGGAACAATACCGCCGCATTTGGCAGGAAGGGCGAGAAGGCAAGTTCGGCAATCTGCACTACGAACTGGCTGCCCTCACACTTGGCGACCTCCTTCGCAGCGAGAAGAAATACTCCGCCGCTGCCGCTGCCTACGAGCAGGTTGGAGAGGCGACCACCGCCGACCCGGAGCTCCTGCAAAAAGCGGAACTGGGAGCTGGCGAAATGTACGACCAACTACTAAAGCGCGGCCTCGCTCTGAAGCAGTATCAGGCCGCGGCGGCGGTAAACCAAGGGAGTGCGGAAGCCGACAAAGCTCGCAAGAGGATGAAAGAGGCGTATCGGGAGTAGGGCAGGGAAGTCCGATTCCAAGGACCCAACATTCGTGGCCCGCCGTCGTGGACCGCCACGGGAACATATTCCCCCGCAGGTTCGTATAATTGACAGACAATGGAGGCGACCATGTATTGCAACGCGTGCGGGCAAGCCATCGCCGATCGGTCTCGCTTTTGTTCACACTGCGGACACACTTTGGGCCATACTCATCCAACGAGGCTGACCCGTCCACGTTTCGACCGCAAAATCGCAGGCGTGTGTGCAGGGGTTGCCCATCATCTCGATCTCGACGTCACACTGGTCCGTATTCTGTGGGTTTTTGTTACCTTTGCCGCGGGACTGTTTCCAGGCGTAATCGCGTATGTGCTCGCCTGGATCGTCATGCCCGAGGAGCCTGTGCCGCCTCCAGTTCCCGCTGGCCAACAACAGCCGGTCGCCGGGTGAGAAACTGAGCAGAGGTGAGCTAGCGGCGAACAGCGTGCGAGGCGCAAACTGTGATTCCCGTCCTATCTCGTCTCCGTTCCCCTCTGCTAAAATCGCCCCGTC
Organism: uncultured Acidobacteriaceae bacterium; assembly: GCA_963804075.1. Classification (GTDB taxonomy): domain Bacteria; phylum Acidobacteriota; class Terriglobia; order Terriglobales; family Acidobacteriaceae; genus Acidiflorens. The sequence goes on from CAWDPB010000018.1 coordinate 16,997, forward strand.
ATGATCGAAGCATTTCTCGTCCCGGAAGCCACCGTCGCCAGCGCCAAGGGAGATGGTCCAGCGATTGACCTTCGCGCTGCCTCCACGCGCGTGTTCCTCCTCACTCTTGGCATTACCGACATCATTGAGCAGGAGGCAATCGACGTCAGTGTCCAGGGATCGGCCGATGGCTCGACATTCGATCCCGCGCCGCTGGCGGCTTTTCCCCAGAAGTTCTATCGCGGAGAGACTCCATTGCTTGTTGATCTGTCGTCAAAACCAGAGGTAAGGGCGATTCGGGCTCACTGGGATGTGAATCGCTGGGGCCGCGGAACGGAAACACCCAGATTTGAGTTTTGCGTTACGCTGCGCGAAGTGCCGCAGGAAATTCTCGCTGAAGCCGGCCACGGTCGAGTGCAGTAGAAAGGCTCGGATCTTCAGGGCTGCTTCGCTTGCTTGGGCGCGTGCGGCGTCAACTTTTTGATAAAAAATTCCTGAAACAGATTTCCAATTGCGGTTGAGCCAATTCCGATCGCTGCGTTTTCGAACGTTAGTCCCGCACCGTTCCGGTCCTGCTCGGGATAGTAGAGATTGGAAATACCCCCCGCAGCCAGGTTTCCGAGGATATTCGAATAATTAAACTGCCAGCGCCGGTTATCGCCTTTGCAGATCACCGAATTTGCAATCGCATAGAATGACCGCGAGGTTATGCTGCCGGTCCCTTTGTAGAAGTAACGCGGATCCTGTTTAAGCAACGATGGAAATACTGCACCGGCAAGCAGCGTGCCCGTGGTTCCATCCGCATAGCTTGCGCCGAAGCGTTTTCCATATCCCTGGGCGCCCTGTCCGTATTCGGCGAAGTGATTTTGTCCCTGCTCGATTGCCGCAACGGCTGCCGCAATTCCGAAGGTGAACGGGTCCACCATCGTGCGAAAGGCGAGCTTGAACTTCTGCTTCGAGGTCAGGGGAGCGGCATCGGGAATATAGCTGACATAGAAATTAGGAATCGCCCCGAGAATGCGTTGCTTTTCTTCCACCTTGATCTGCTGCTCTGCCACTTCAACCTGCGTGTTCCCCACTTCTATCTCTGTAAACGCGTCAGCGACCGCGAGCGGGATTGGGGGCATGGTCGCGACCTCGCCCGACCCCAAGCTTCCAGAGATTGTTTGCGGCGCGAAGCCGCTGGAGGTGATCGTGAGCTGAAAGGGCCCGGGAGGGACATTCGGGAAAAAGAACCCGCCATCGGCCCCGGATGTTGCTTCCAGATTCAAGGCTTCCATCTTCAAAGATGGATCCTTGCCGGCCAGCTTCACGCGGGCTCCGGCAACAGCCGCGCCGCTCTGATCGACGATCGTTCCGTTGACGCTTCCTGGCGAAGCCTTGTCTGTCGGCACGTGTTGCTCAGTTGCGCTCGGCTGCGGATTCTGCGGTGCTGTCTGCGACACTCCGGGCGAGGCCCAACACAGGCTGGCCAGCGCGAGAATGTACGATCGCGACTTTACTTGCAAGGTCATTCAATGTTCGACTCTAGCTCTGCCTTAGTGTCGTCTCGAATTCAATCGGCGGGATCGAACAACACAGGCGCTAAGACGGCAATCCCCGCTGCCAGTCATATCACGAACTTCGCCCGTTTCTTCAACGCGCATTGTTCACTTTGATGCCCTTTGTAATCGCCACCGGTTTTACGAATTTTGAATGGTTTACACAGGGCACGGCGCTCAGGGCTGCTTTACTATTAAATGCTTATGTTTGCCGGTTCGAGCGCGATTCTGCATCCCGCAGCCACGGTTCGGGGCCTGGTGCGTATTCCCGGAGATAAATCCATATCGCACCGCTACGCCATGCTTGCCGCTATCGCACGGGGCACGAGCCGCTTTCATAATTTTTCCGCGGCCCGTGACTGTGCCAGCACGCTCAATTGTATGCGCGATCTGGGTGCCAACTGGCGGCGCGCGGAGGACGGTGCCATCGAAGTGACCGGCATTGGCTCCTTGCTCAAAGCTCCCGGCGCCGCGCTCGACTGCGGCAATTCCGGTTCGACCATGCGCATGCTCAGCGGAATCCTGGCCGGCCAGCCGTTGAGCGCTGAATTATTTGGCGACGAGTCCCTTTCGGGGCGGCCCATGGCGCGCATCATCAAGCCGCTCTCCGAAATGGGGGCAAGCATCGTGTCTTCCGATGCCTGCCGTCCTCCGATCAAAATCCACGGGGGCAAGCTCCGCGCCATTCATTACAAGCCCGAGATCGCCAGCGCCCAGGTGAAATCGTGTGTGCTTTTTGCCGGCCTGTTTGCCGACGGCGAAACGGTTGTAGAGGAGCCTATCCGCACCCGCGACCATGGCGAACTTGCACTCCAGGCATTCGGCGCCGAAGTCGAACGGCAAGGCAATACATCGCGCATTCGTGGGGGCCAGCCGCTTATTGCGATCGAGGCCCATGTTCCCGGCGATCTATCGAGCGCTGCGTTCTTCCTCTGTGCCGCCGCGCTTTTTCCCGGCTCACAGGTCTCGCTGCCCGGCATTCTCATGAATCCCACGCGAGCGCGCCTGCTCGATATTCTCGTCGGCATGGGCTTAGAAATTTCGATTGCTCATGTCGAGCAGCACCACGGCGAAATGATCGGCGCGATCGAAGCTCGCGGCGCAGCGTGGAAAGGCGGAACGATCTCTGGAGCGGACACTGCTGCGCTGATCGATGAGATTCCCGTGCTTGCCGCCGCCGCGCCCTACACAGAAAATGGGATCGAAGTGCGCGATGCCCAGGAGTTGCGCGTGAAGGAATCGGACCGGATCGCCGCCGTCGCCACGAATCTGCGGAAAATGGGAGCGGAAGTCGATGAGCGGCCCGATGGCTTTCGCATCCCCGGTCGGCAGAAGCTCCGCGGGCTAAACTCGATTCCTTCGGAGATCACCGCATTGCCATGGCGTTCGCGGTTGCAGCCCTTCGCGCCGAAGGAGAAACGCGCATCCTTAACGCCGACGCGGCGGGCGTATCCTACCCAACGTTTTTCGAGGAGTTGCGAACGATCACCGCGGGCTGATCGCGGCCGCGCTACAAAAAATAAAGCCACCCGAACGCGGGTGGCTATTGAATTCGAGTCAGGTCAAGCTATTTCGCCGACGTGTCTTTCTTCGCATCGCCCTTCTTGCCCACAGGCGATTCTTTCGCTTCCTTATAGCCCGCTTTCTGGGCGTCGGCCTCGGTCATGTATTGCCCGTGCTTGGTCTTGCCGTACCACGGGTCGCCTTCTTTGTGATAGACCTTGTGACTTGTGTTGACCCACACTTTGCCGCCGCCCCCTCCGGGAGCCTGTGCAATCGTCGATGGATCGACAGGAGCGGATTTGGTTTTTGCCTTGGCGGCCTTCATATCGGATTTCGAAGTGTCCGAGGTGGTTGCGGGCGTTGTTGCTTGCGCCAAACATGGCCCAGAGATTGCTACCAGCAGCACTCCTAGCGCCAGAAATCGTAGTTTCAGAACTTTCAAAGCATCCTCCAGACCTACAGATTGACTTTCTAAGTTCGATATTCCATTACGGCACGCGATTATACACAGCGGAAGGCAAAGATGAATATACTGGCCCCCTATTTGCGGTCCGGCACAACTCCGCCCGCCGGTGCCCCCATTTGTCACGAGGGGGCTTCGGCCGCAGGCTACGACGCCCACCCCAAGAACACCGCGACCACGCCAACCGTGTCAATGAATCCATGCGCCAAAATGCAGACCCACAGATTGCGTCCCGACAATATATAAGCTGCACCCAGGATGAGCCCGGCCATCCCTGAATCCACAATCCCCGCTGGCCCTTTGTAATAGTGCCCATATCCGAAGAGCACGGAGGCGATCAAAACCGCAGCCCAATAGGAGGCTTTGGAGCGCCCACCCGCGTCAGCCGCTCGGTTCACCAGATAGCCACGGTAGCCGATCTCTTCGCCAAATGCGGCAAAAGTCCAGACCAGCCCCAGCCATTTCAGTGCTACCCACCAGTGGCCGGCAATTTCGTTCATGCCGCTCGGGGCGTTCGCCGGAGGCCAAAAGTGCGCTGTGATGGGCTCAATCACAAAGGAGCCCTCGGAGGATCCTTGTTGCCGCCGCTGCCAACGCAATCAAAACAGTTCGCCGCCACGAAACCGGCCAGCGCAATCCCATCGTGCCCCAGCCTCCGTCGCGTAGCCGGAACGAATAAGTCCAAGCGCAAACAGAATGGGCACTTCGTTCGGCACAACGTGATACACGTTGTGCCCGATCACAATCGCGCTTCCCACAAGCAGTTCGGCTAAAGAGAACCAGCGCTGCGCAGACGAACGCGGGGGTTGCTCTGGATCGATGGAACCTTTGCGATTTGGTATGAGAGTATCGCTGGCTCGGATGGCTTCACTCATGTCCTTTCCCTCTCAGCTTCTCTGGGGTTACGTGTGGGGTAGCGCTCAGCGACCGGCGGTACTGCCGCGCGCACCAGAGCGCAAAATGCGTGGTTAGCATTACCAGCCCAAAACCTAACGACAATCCGATAGGAGTGATTGTCCAGCCTGGAGCAGCTCGCTGGCACCCGGCGGAGCTGTGCCAAGCCGAGGCGCACTGAGTAGGTGACGTCACCACTGGCGCGCCAAACCCACAAGCCTGCCGTGTCTGGATGAAACGGTTTCAAGAGGCCTACGAGGAAGAAACTGATTCCGGTTCCGTATCCAATGATCGATACAAGCAGGACGAAAAATCCGGCAACACTCAGGCTGCCCCATCGAAACAGGCTCTGCTGAGAATCCCGACCGGCGACCGGCTGACCTCGGCTCGGGCCAACATGGCGTGAGTTGACATACTCGACTCGACAGCGCTTCCGGACTGCCCAACGCTGCCAAGGCCGCGTCCACTCCGGCAGCGGTTACTTCTCCGTCCGCCGACGCTTTGTCCAGGATGTGGCTGCGTAGCTCTTCGACAATCTCGCGAATCTCCTCCTGGCTAAGGCCGCGCAGACTTCTGCGCAGGCGATCCAAGTAAGCCTGAATCTTCTGTTGTGCATCCCCCTCTATCGTCATCTACTTCCCCTTCCCGAGTGGCGCCAGCAGCCGGTCCATGCTCGAAGAGAATCGTGTCCAGATCGCGGCCATTTCCAGCGCTCGTTTTTTCCCCGCCGGCGTAAGCGCGTAGTACTTCCGCGGATGCCCCGCATCGGATTCCACCCATTCGCTGCGCACCAGGCCCAGCGCTTTCAGACGGCTGAGCAGCGGATACACCGTTCCTTCCGAGACGATCAAATCCGAGTCGCTTTCCAACCGCCGCAGGATCTCCAGCCCATAGAGCTTCCCGCCCCACAACGCGGCCAAAATTGCCAGCTCAAGACATCCCTTGCGAAGCTGCACTTCCCACTTATTCGCCGACTCCAATTCGCACATTTCGTCCGCGTTCACGAACAATACTATGTATTACAAGGTATAGTGTTGTCAAGACCTGCGATCAAAATTTCGACTTCGCACACATTTCGAGTTGTTCAAAAACATTGGCGAACAGCTGTATCATTAAGAGGCAATGGCGTTTCCTATCAAGCTCTGCGTCGTCTGTCGGAGGAGTTCGAGTTCAAGCCGGGTAAGCCTGGTTTGCCAACCGCTGTTCCGCCTGCAGCGAACCTGAGAGCGTAGACCCCATGACCAAGCAGAACGTGACCAAGAGAGCATGGACGCGCGATCGCAAGGCTCTGTCGGAAGCGAACGAGCTCGAGGCGCACAATGCGTGACCTTCTTTACCGCAAGGACAGCTAAGGACTGTGCCCCTGACGTTGCGCGCTTTCCTGCGAAGCGTTGTTTTGGTCACCGAATGTATTTTTCTTCGGCGGCATTGTCACGTTATCTTGTTCTAGAAATGCAACCTCCAGAAATGCGCCGACTCTTTCCGCCCCTACTGTGGTTTCTCGTGTGCCTCCTCCCGATTGCATTGTGGTTTCCAGCATCGGCTTACGCGCAAAGCGCATCGCCTCATTCCGCGCGCTCGGCTCGCTCATCCTTTCGCACGATGAATATCTGGATCGTGTCCAAGCCATCTGGACGGCGCAGATGATCGGGCAAATGGCGGGACTT
>CAWDPB010000019.1:0-95013 GCA_963804075.1 uncultured Acidobacteriaceae bacterium
GCCGATGAAATGCCAAAGCCTTTACTGGGCATTCAATCCGCAAATGCCCTGGCGCGCTCCAAGCTGCTAGAGGCAAAGGGAGCCGATCTGGCGTGGCGCCGCCCTTCGATAGGATTTGGCGCTGTCTATAACTACGACTCCAATGAGTTGAACAGTTACAGCACGTACTACAAGAACTTCACGCCTAACAACGTCAGTTTCGGTCTCCAGATTAATCTTCCCTTCTTCGACTTTTCCGTTCGCGCAAAGGCCAAGGTCTCGGCGGCCGAGGCCCTTCGCTCAAAAGTGGAGGCCGAGCAGGCACAGCAGCAGAACGACATTCAGATCAGCCAGCTGACCGCAAGCTTGCGCGAGCTGGATGCCCAGGCAGAAGTCGCCGGCCTGAAGCAGCAGATTGCCGAAGAGCAGTTGAAGAGCATCGTAGCCCAACTCGAAGTAGGCAACGGCGCTACCGGCACACCGGGCGCGCCGCCCCAGCTCTCGCCCACGGCCGAGCAGCAGGCGCGCATCGACGAACGCCAGAAGTACGTTGACGCGCTCGACTCCGGGCTGGACCTGAGCAAGGCGCGGCTGGACCTGCTGCGCGCCCTGGGCCACATGCAGGACTGGCTGGACGAGCTCCACACGAAGTAAATGCGCCTGGGTACCCCCGGAGCAACCCCTCGGATTGCGCATTCAGTCCCTCATCAATGCGATTTTTGCGTTGATTCGGCTCGGGTTAGCGGCAAGGCAATGGGTCGGATGGCGCAAAAGGAATCAAGGGAACGGTTGCCAGCGCCAATTTCGGCGATGGAATCGCAACTCCTGGACGCGGGGACGGGCGCAGCAGCGGACGGGGCAATGCAGGCGTTCAGAGTTCGGGGTTTGGAACGCAGGAAATCGCGCAAAACGTGCCGCATGTCCAACGCATGGACGCAGGCTCGGCGCTGACTGCGGTAGAAATCACATTTAAGCCCAATCCTGTTTACACTCAGGACGCGCGAGACCTTAAACTGGAAGGCGAGGTTCTGCTCGAAGTGGAGTTTTCCGCAGCCGGGCAACTGCACGTGAATCGGGTGGTAAAAGGACTTGGTCACGGACTGGACGAAGCCGCCGTCGCCGCCGCCAACAAGATTCGTTTCAAGCCCGCAACTCGCGGCGGACAAGCGGTGGATTCGACGGCCATCGTGCACGTAGTATTTCAACTAGCGTACTGAAGTTTTGGAGATGAAGTTATGCGCAACACGAAATGGATGGTTTTGATTTTGCTTGCCGCGTCGGTGACAGCGGCGGCTAAGCGCAAGGATGCCGCGCCCCAACCGGATGCCGATCAGGCCCAAACGAACATGACACCGCCAACCACCATGGATCAGGTGGTGGATCGCGCGATTATCCGCGAGAAAGGCTTGGTCAAGTTCCTGGAACAGCGCACTCCCATCGTCGAAACATACCTGCAGGATATGGGGCAAGATCCGAAGATCGGTCCAGTGCCGAAGGAGACCACTATTTCCTTGGCCGCATGGATCTGCGCGAGACGATGAACCGGGACGACTACCTTACCGACAAAGGCAAGGGCTCTAGGGATAAAAAAAAAAGACAAAGACAAGGACAAAGATAGCGATGAAAACATGGGGAAGCACCTGCTTGGCGGCTTCGCCCAAATCTTCAGGTTCCAGTATCAGCCGCTCGGATTTTCATGGATGGTCTACGCGGATCGCTACAACTTCGACCGCCAGCACTACGAGTTTCAGTACTCGCGCCGCGAGTTTCTCGGCGATATGCGCAGCATGGTATTCGACATCACGCCCAAGAAAAAATCGGGCCGCGGGCGTTTCCTCGGCCGTCATATGGGTTGAGGATCAGGACTACAACATCGTCCGTCTCAACGGCACTTACATCAATCCTTCGCGCAACACTTATTTCTTCCACATGGATAGCTGGCGCTTGAATCTGACTCCAGGCTACTGGGTGCCATCTTATATCTATAGCGAAGAAGGCGACTTCACCACCGGAGCAAAAAACAAGATCGCATTCAAAGCGCAAACCCGGCTGTGGGGATACAACCTGAAAATGACTTCCGGAGAAAGAAGAACTGACGCAGATTCGCGTGGACAGCGTAAAGGACAATAGCCGCGGTCTCAGGATGCGTCTCCTCTGACGGCCAACGCGGGAATGGCGGCAGCAGGCGGAAAACAACGTCGTCGAGCGCCTTGAAGAGCGCCGGACTTATTGTCCCGAAGGGGACGTGGACAAGGTTCTGCAGACCGTGGTCAACAACATCGTAATCACCAACAACATTGAGCTGTCCCGGCCCGTACGCATGCGGGTGCTGACCACTTCTCCGCTTGAAACTTTCAGCATCGGCAATACGATCGTGGTAAGCCGCGGGATCATCGACGTACTCCCGGACGAAGCCAGCCTCGCCATGGTGCTTTCGCACGAACTGGCGCACATCGTCCTCGGCCACAACATCGGCAGTCAATATGCTTTCAACGACCGCATGCTCTTCTCCGACGAAGGCACATTCGAGAACCTCGGCTTCCAGCACATTCCCGAGGAAGAAACAGCCGCCGACAAGAAAGCGATCGAGATGTTGAAAGCCTCGCCCTACGCGAAGAAACTCGATTCGGCCGGCCTTTTCGTGAAGGCTGCTTCAGGCGCGCGCCCCGAATTGACCGCTCTTCTCCAGGCGCACCTCGGCAACGACATTGCCGAAAATGGAAAGGTAATCCGAATGGCCGACTGGCCAACACCGCGCCCCGCTTGACTGGAACAAACTCGACCAGATTGCCGCGCTGCCGCTCGGCGGCCGCGTCAAGCTGAATCCGTGGGATAACAAAACCGAGATGCTAAAAGCGCAGCCGGTGGCCATCACCTCCGCCCGCGACAAAATGCCATTCGAAGTCACTCCATTTTTCCCCAAGCTCACCCGATACACGGCAACCGGCGAGCCGTCGGCAAACCCGGCGACCGCGACCAATACAGCTCCAAGTTCGAGTCCGACCAACTAAAGGCGACTCACAAGTTGCGGGAAGCGCAGGCTGGAACCGGACGCAAATCCGGGATTCAGCCTGTGTCTATTTGGGGCAAAACCTCGAATGGCGGTTTCAGCGCTCTCCCTGGCGACTCTCGCATTCCTCCCGCCCGGCAGCCGGGTAGTGTCTGAAATGCATTTCAGACACTACCGGCAGCCGTTCTCGCCTATCCAAGCCGCTGGAACTCTGCTAGCATTCTGAAACCTTGCGCTTCGCGCTCGCCTTGTCTTCTCCAGGAGGATGCAAATGTTATGTCGTGATTCGCTTCAACGGGAAAGCTCTGCGCCCACAATTCGTGGTGTCGCACGAGTTTTATTGAACGCACTCCTTTTCGCAGGGATCGGGCTTCTGGTCGGTGTCGCCTCGCGGGCGCAAACTGTAACCAGACTCAAGAATCAACCCCCGGACGGTGCTCAACTCACCTTCCAGTTGACCGATGGCACCGTCATGGCGCAAGGGTATGGCGACTCCGATTGGTGGAAGCTTACGCCCGATATCACAGGCAGCTATGTCAATGGAACGTGGACCAAGTTGCCGAGTCTGCCCACCGGGTATTCTCCGGAAGCATTTTCTTCCGCTGTTTTGGCCGACGGACGCCTGGTGATCACGGGCGGAGAATACAACTTCGGCAATTTCACGCTCACGAATATGGGAGCCATTTACGATCCCATTGCCAATACCTGGACATCACTTGCCCCGCCGAAGAACTGGAGTTACATCGGCGATTCACCCTCGGTTGTGCTGCCCAACGGAGATTTTCTGGTCGGCAACAAGCTCACGAAACAACTGAGGGTGCTCAATCCCAAGACGCTCCACTGGAGCTCGTGGAGCTCGAAGGGTAAAAGCGACTTCAACGCCGAAGAGGGTTGGACGCTGTTGCCCAATGGCACAGTGTTGACCGCCGACGTCAAGAATGCGCCGAACTCCGAGATTTACTCGACCGCGCTGAAGGAATGGACCACGGCGGGCAGCACGATCGTCGATCTGCATTCGCCGTCGCCGTTTGGCTGCATCAATTACGGCCCCAACGACTCGCTTTGCTATTATCCGCCTGGAGAAATCGGGCCGCAGATCCTTCGCCCCGATGGCACCGTGTACGTAACTGGCTCTTACACCGGCACCAGCGGACCGGGGAACAGCGCGATCTACGACAGCTTAACCGGCAAATGGTCCTGTTGGGCCGGTCTTTCCGAACGACGACAATGCCGGCGACTCCTTTGCGGTGCTCTTGCCCAACGGCGACGTTTTAGTCGAAGGGGATTCCGGCAGATCGTATGTCTTCAATGGCACCACGCTCACGCCCGGACCGCAGACGCCCGGCTCGCTCAATGATGCTACCCACCGGCCAGGTTCTGGTTGGAAGGAAGTCGAACCAGAGGCTCTACACGCCCACGGGCACTTATCAGACTTCGTGGCAGCCTGAAATCTCAACTTACCCATCCAACATAACTCGCGGTTCCACGTATTCGATCTCGGGCACGCAGTTTAACGGTTTATCCCAGGCAGCGGCCTTCGGAGACGAATATCAAACGGCAACGAACTATCCGCTCGTGCGCATCGAGAACAACGCGACCAAACACGTTTTCTACGCTCGAACGCACGACCACAGCACTATGGGCGTCGCGACAGGATCAACCACGGTTTCGACGAACTTCGACGTTCCCTCCACGATGGAAACGGGTGCAAGTACCCTCGAGGTAGTAGCGAACGGAATTCCATCGCCTGCGGTCAAGGTTACGGTGCACTAAGGGAGCGCACTAACAGGCTGCGGAAAAAAGCGGCTTTGCAAAAGGGTGCGGCTTCCAGCCGCACCGCGAGTGTCGCACAATCAATGGCGGCTTTCAGCCGCCGAGGAAATTCCGCTAGAAGTGCGAAGTGAGATCGGCGAATCGACTTACAATCAGCAATTGCTGCGCCGGCGGCGCTGCGGCAAGCTCCTCGTGCTCAAGTATCCATGTCTGGTCGTGAGGAATGAAAACGGCGTGAAGGCCGGCAGCCAGCGCCGGATTGACATCCGACTTCGGGCTATTCCCTACCATCCAGGTTTCGTCGGCCGCGAGCGCATATTTTGAAACCGCCGAGCTGTACGTGGCTTCGTCTTTCTCCGCTACGATCTCGACCGCCGCAAAATAGTCCTTCAATCCCGAACGCTCCACCTTACTCGACTGCTCCGCGGGATTGCCCTTGGTCATAAGAATCAGATGATGCCGCCGGCTCAAATAGTCGAGCGTCTCCGGAACACCGGCAATTAATTCCACCGGATGCTCGGCAATCTGATTCGCGAAGCTCCGGATGCGGTCGTGCAGTTCGGGAGTCACGGGCGCGACGGAAAGCTTTTCAAAAGTCTCTACCAGGGAATGCGCGAAGCTGTGCAGCCCGTATCCGTGTTTCAGGATCGAATCGCGTTCCACATCGTTCAAAACCAGCCGCACCTGCCCGGGCGAATACTCGCGATGATTGAGGAACGAAATAAACCGGCCGATCGCGCGCTCAAAATAGACGTTGTTCTCCCAGAGCGTATCGTCCGCATCGATCAGCAAAGTCTGGGAGCCGTTTTGCCCGGGCATGATGTCTATCATAACCGGCGTGCATGGCGGAGCTGAACACCCCGCGTCAAACCAGCGACACTGAAGGGCTTCGAGACGTTACGCGATCGGGTTTTTCCAGCGCAAGGCCGGGAAACGGGCGAAGTCCCGGTCGGTGGTGTGCAGGACGCCTCCGTACTCAACAGTAAGCGCGGCCAGGTGGGCATCGCTGGCGAGCGGGCCTGCGGCTTGCCCCTCGACCAGCATCTGCCGGAATAAAGTCCAATGGTCTTCTCCGGCGGCGAGCAGGCGAATGTTCGGCTGCTCCAGCCACGTGACGACCACTTCGACGGCTTCCTCGATAGCCAAGCGCTCGCCGGGCAGGCGCGCGTTCGTCATGATGCGCACAAAGGCGGCCACCGTCTGCCATGGCAAGCCAATCGACTGCATGCCGGAGAATTCCCGCTCAACCCAGGCGCGCGCTTTGACATGATGCTGCGATGCACTGTCGTACGCGTAGAGCAGAATGTTGGCGTCGAGAACGATCATCTGAACATTTGGGCTATCGGTGCTCCGGGCCTTCGAGTCGCTCAATCATCTGCTCGACGTTGTCATAGGTGAAACCGGCGGGCAGCCCGAGTTTGCGCGGCTTGACGACGAACGGCTTTCGCGACGGACGGTTCGCGGCCATCAAGCCCAGGCGGAGCAAACGGTTGACGACTTCTTTGAATGATGCACCCGAGTGGCGGCTCTCGCGTTCGAGGAGCCGGGCCACATCGTCGTCCAGGGATAGAGTGGTTCTCACATCATGATGCTGTCACATCGTCATCATGATGTCAATATCTACACTACATATTTAATTATATGGTATTTATGTTAACTGACAAACATGATATTCCATCCGTGATATTCATCACGATTGCTCGTGACACTAATCACGGCCCCCTGGTTCGCCACTCCCCTACCCTTTCATCCAGGGTGAGGTGATCTCCATGAAGGTTCTAGAGGGAAACGAAACTGTGACCATACCGGCCAGTCAACTTACGCAGCATCCCGCGAAACAAGAATTTAAGCCGCGCCTGATCTTCTGGGAAGTCACCAAGGGCTGCAACCTGCGCTGCATCCATTGCCGCGCCACCGCGACCGAGCTCAGTTCACCGACGGATCTCCCTACCAGCCCGTGCGCTCGACATCATCGACCAGATTGCCGCCTTCTCAAACCCCATCCTCGTACTCAGCGGCGGCGAGCCGCTTTACCGCTCCGATATCTTTCAACTCGCTTCCTACGCGAATGGCAAAGGCCTGCGGGTCGCGCTCGCCACGAACGGAACCCTGGTGACCAAGGAAGTTGCGCGCATGATCGCCGACTCCGGCGTGAAGCGCGTTTCCATCAGCCTGGACGGTGCCGACGCCGCGACCCACGACACGTTCCGGGGAATCCCGGGCGCGTTTGAAGCGGCGCTCCACGGTTTCCGCAATTTGAAGGAAGTCGGCATGTCGGTGCAGATCAATACAACGATTGCCCGCCATAATGCCGACCAGTTGCCCCGCGTGCTCGACCTGGCGAAGAACGTGGGCGCCGATGCGCTGCACACATTCCTGCTGGTACCGGTCGGATGCGGCGTGGATATTGCCGACGACCAGATGGTTCCTCCCGACGAGTACGAGCGCATGTTGAACTGGTTCTACGACCAGTCGCTTGAGGGCGGAATCGAATTGAAAGCTACATGCGCGCCGCATTATTTCCGCGTCGTGCGCCAGAGGCGTGTTGCCGACCGTCATGCGGCGGAAGCGGCGGCAAAAGCCGCGCCGGTTGCGGCTGCTGAGACGTTGCAAGCCGCGTCTCTACCATCGTCGGCATCGGCCCGACAGAAATGATCATGCCGGGAGGCACTGGAATTTCCCTCCGGCCGCAAGCTCCTCCTCCGGGACAGCACACCGGCCATCCCAGCGGGCATCCCAACGATATGAATGCGATGACAAAGGGATGCCTGGCCGGACCGGCGTTTGTTTCATCTCGCATGAAGGCGAAATTTATCCCTGCGGCTATCTGCCCGCCATTGCCGGCGACCTGCGCAAAGAGCGTTTTGCCGACATCTGGAACAACGCTCACGTATTTAACCAGCTGCGCGACACCAATAACTTAAAGGGTAAGTGCGGCTGTTGCGAGTTCCGCAACGTCTGCATGGGATGCCGCGCGCGCGCCTTCGCCGCGACCGGAGATTATCTCGATCCAGAACCATTCTGCGTGTACGAGCCCAAGTCGGAGCACCTGCGCGCCAAGGTCACGGAGCGCGAGAAGAACTGAGCTAACCCTCTTCCACGGTGTAGGGCGGACGCATTCGCTGTGCCCCGCCGGGCAAAGCCCGGCAGATCAAGTTGCCCGTTAACACAGATCTACGAAACCGGAATTCGCTTCCGAAGCGCGCCGACAAAAGCCGCGTCAGCCTTGAGCGAAATCATCTCTAGCGGAGAGAATCCCCGCAGCCACGCGAGATAAAACGTCATCGACAGAAGAAGAATCGTGATAGCAAAATTAGGCCAGGCGTTCAACACCCACTGGCCGCGCCAGCTCAGTTCGCAAGCCCGGGAAAACGGCATGAGGTATGGGATCGGCCACTGGTATCCGTCAGGGCCGCGGCTTCCCATGAGGTCCTCGAATAGATGAATGTGAAAACTAAGAAACGCAAGCCCCGCGGTTTTCCATCGCTGAGTCGCCAACGCGAATGACGCCGCTGCCACAACTACCGCAAACGGAAGACTGTGCAAAGAGTGATGATAAGTTGAAAACCATTCGAGCGGATCACCCGAGTTGCGCGTCAGATACTCCGCAACAATCCCGAGGCCATCAACATCAGGCACGACGCAGGCGAGAGTAACCAGAGCACGTTCCCTGCGATTCAAGGATGCCGAGTTCGCGAGAATCCATCCAGTAAGAAAGTGAGTGGCTGGGCTCATGTGCTCACAAGTCGATAGCACATCCTCGCCTTCAATCTTCACCGGATACACCGCAACCTTCGCTCCGGAACATGCGCCTGGCCGGTCTTTGGGTCCCAGGCCCAGCCATGCCACGGACAAATGACCATCCCCTTCTCGATGATTCCGGCGCCAAGCGGGCCTCCGCGGTGGAGACAGGTATTCTCCATCGCGCGGATTTCGCCGTCCACGTTCGCGACGCAGATTAGCTTGCCGCCGCACGGGAGTTCCTTGACTTCGTTGACCGCGGGGAGTTCGGATTTGGCGGCGATCTTAACGAATGGCATATCTGCTCGCAGATATGAGCGCAGAAATGCACGGGATCCTTCGACGTGCGTTGCCGCGCAAGCGCGGCTCGGCTGGGCGGTCAGGACGACAAGAGTATATTAAGAGCCGATTGACTGAGAACTGACAACGAGAACTAGAATTTACTTCGGTTGCATCGTCTGCGCCACCATCACCTGCCGCTTGAAATGCTCCAACATGCTTTCATCCAGGCGCACTTCGGTGGGCTTCTTGGCCAGCGTCATGGTGTCGATTTTGTCCTGCAGCTTCAGCAGCGAGTAGAAGAGGTTTTCCGGGCGCGGCGGGCAGCCGATTATATAAACATCGACGGGCACAATCCGGTCCACACCTTGGAGAACCGCGTAGGTGTTGAACGGGCCGCCAACCGACATGAGCAAGCGCCCATGGAGAGCACCCATTTGGGTTCTGGCATCTGTTCGTAGATGCGCTTCACAATCGGCGCCATCTTCAGCGTGACAGTGCCGGAGACGATCATCAGGTCGGACTGGCGGGGGCTGGGGCGAAAGACTTCCGAGCCGAAGCGCGCGATATCGAAGCGCGAAGTGGACGATGCGATCATCTCGATGGCACAGCAGGCCAGGCCGAAAGTCATCGGCCAGAGCGCCGACTTGCGCGCCCAGTTGAAGACGTAGTCCACGGTCGAGATCATGAAGTTCTTTTCGAATTTGTTCTGCAACCAGCTCATGGGGCCTCTTGCGGCGGAGAAATCACTGCCCAACAGGATAACCAAAACATCATACGCCCGTGAGTGATGGAGGTCACAGTTCGGCTTCGAGCTTCGAGCCTCAAGCGCCCAAGAGCAGCCCCTTCCCGCGTTTTTGCCGACAGGCGAACAAACGAACAAATCGGAAAAATGCCGGCTTGTGCTTTGCTGTGCTTTGGGTGCACAGCTCTAGCGCTGCGATAACTGGCCTGTTTTCAGCCTGCTTTAGCACTCAGAGGTCAGACGGACACCCGGAAAATACTCTTTCAGCCGTCCGCTAAAGAATAGGACCGCTCCTGCCGATGTAGTTTCCGTAGGTGCGACCTAGGTATTTCCCTCCACCTAAGTCGCTTAAACAACATTCGCGCCGATTAGTAAAGAAGACGGCCGGCTCGGACTTGAGACTTGCCCCACGGAGGCTCCATGAAAAGATGGTTATGGCTGCTGGGCGTAATAGCAGTCATTGGAGCGGCGGTACTTGCAAATCGGGAACGGCACAGACGAGTCGATTTCGTCGCGGCCCCGGTTGCAGCCACGGTCGCGCCCCCGCTTGCGCCCGCCAAGTCCACGTCCCCTGTCAAAACCCGACCGGTTTACCAGTACAGTCTGGCGCCAGGAGGACTGCACTCTGTGCAGGAAATCCGCGCTGCGCTGCACGACCCGCTACTGGCGAAGGACTACGGGATTCTCGACTTCAGCAGGCTGCACCCACGCCGTTTGACAAAGGACACGTGTGTCTTCGTTCAGTCGAGGAAAAATGGCAGCATCTTCTGGACCAGGCACTGCGTTCCGATTCATGCCGGCGAGATCATTTGGACCGATGGCAGTCACTCCCTGCTGGCGCGTTGCGGTAACATGATCGCCTATGCGCCGCAAGAACCCCAAATCGAGCTGGAGGCGGCTGCGCTGAACGAAGTCATTGCAGACATCGCGGTACCAGACAATCCCGACGAAGCGGAAGCCTTGGTTGAGCAAGCGCCAGAGTCGCCCATGCCGCCGGATACAGTAAAACAACCTGCGCCAACACCACCCGCGCCATACCCCTACCCGCAGCCCATCGTTCCTGGCCTGCCGCCGAAGAAGGCTGTAGTTTCCGCTGGGGACGACTGGATGGTGATTCCGATCGCTGCGGTCATCGTCGCAATCGCGTTCTATCTCAAACGACGACGAGCGCCCTTTCCTCCAGCAGGCGTCTGCTAAAGGGCCTAACATACTCTTCTGGCATGCCATCCGCCTCCATGGAATAACCCAAGAACTGTTTGAGTGGCACGATGCCGCGTGATCGGATTAGGGTCGTCACGTCCCCGCCAAGCCAGACTCACTAATCCTTGTTTGCCGCGTCTAACCCGCGACGGAGGCATTATGACAAAACAATCTGGAGTGTCAATTTCGCGGAGCGTGATCCTGGCGATTGTTGCGATTTCTTCGATCACGGTGGCCGCGCACGCCTGGCCCGGTAACGAGCAGGGCAGCGAACGCGAAGAGTTTCACAAGGTCTATCCCCTTTCGGCGCAGGGTCATGTCGAGATCGCGAATGTCAATGGCCCAGTCCATATCACCGCTTGGGACCGCCCCGAGGTGAAAGTCGACGCCGTGAAAAGCGCGTGGAGCAAAGAACGTCTCGACGAAGCAAAGATCGAAGTCAAAGCAAGCCCCGACAGAATCTCCATCCGCACCGAATACCCCGGCCACGACCACACCTTCAATTACGGGGGCGATGGTGAACACAACAACCCGGCGCGCGTGGAATATACGATCACGGTGCCGCGGCAGGCGAATCTCGACGAAATCAAACTGGTGAACGGAACGGCTCGACATTCAGGGCGTTGCCGGCGACGTACATGCTTCGTGCGTCAATGGACGCCTCGAGGCGCGGAACCTGCAAGGCCGCTCCGACCTGAGCACGGTGAATGGCTCCCTTGATGCCAGCGTGGACCAGTCGCCTTCCTCGGGGCTTACCATCAAGTCGGTGAATGGCAGTCTGCACGTAACTTTGCCTTCCGACGCAAACGCAGAGGTCAAAGCCAGCACGATGTCCGGGAGCATCTCCAACGAATTTGGCTTGCCCGTGACGAAACACCAATATGTGGGCCAAGCTTGCACGGCCAGCTGGGCGCGGGTGGAGCATCTGTGAAGCTCTCGAACGTCAATGGCTCAATCGAGATCGGCCATGCCAACGACGGTCGTCCGCTGAGCGCCGCGCAAAATCTGGAAAAAGACCGCAGGCACCGACAACGACGAAGACGACAACGATTGAGCCGCAAACGACGAGACGCGAGAACAATCTCGCCCGCGCAGGAACCGTTTCTCGAGGCCCCAGCTTGCAATTCGCCGCTAGTAAATCGTGTATCCCGGCGCCGGATTGCGCACATCCGGTTTCGACGCCATCAGCAGCAGCGCACCCACTCGCTTGAATGCTTTCATGTCGTCGAGCGAGTGGAAGGACATGGTCTTGTAATTCTCCGGCGTCGGCGTGTCGTCGGGAATCTGCGCGTACTCGACATTTTCGAACGCGTGCTTCTTCAGCAGTTCAACGTACTCGGCCGCGGAACGAACATGGACTGGCACTTTCAACTTGGCACCCACTGTAGCGAATACTCGTTGTCCTTATAGAGATTGATCAGAATGAACAATCGCCCGTGCGGAGCCATCACGCGGAATAACTCGGCCAGCGCACGATCCTGGTCGGGATAGTAATAGAACGATTCCACCGACAGCACCTTATCGAAGAAATTCTCTTCCCACGGTATCTGCGCGGCAGAACCCTGCACGAACAGACGTTGTCGAAATCCCGCGAGGCGGTGCGGGCATGGCGGATCATCTCATCGGCAATGTCGATCCCCACAACCTGGCCAAATCCACTAGGGCCTTCGCCGACGAGCCGAGCGAGCAGGCGCGTTGCCCATCCCGAGCCGCAGCCCAGATCAAGCACTCGCTCGCCGGGACGCAGGTCCATGCGCCGCAACGTTTTTTCGGTGATGTCGAGGTGATGGTTCTCCATCTTCGGGCCTTCGCCCTGCTCGGCCCAGCGGTTGAATTCCTGCTGCAAGCGCTCATCGGCAGATTGAGGTTTGTCGTTCGGCATGGAAAGGCAGCTCCTGGCTTCGGGCTAATACGTTCCACTGTTCGCTTCCACTTTTATTCTAAATGTGCGTCCGCGCAAATTTGGATTAGGACAGCACCGTCCACTACCGCCAATTGATTCGATGGATGTTCATTTTCTTCGACCCTCGCCGCTCTAAAACGCCCTTTCCCACTTGTCATCTTGAGCGGAGCGGAAACTTCACGAAGTGAAGGTCCTGCGGAAGTCGGAAGATCCCTACGCTTTGTTAGGGATACTCCCGGTCTGTACCCCTTTTTGCACCCCCCCCTCCCCCCCTACCATTTTTGGTTAAAGTCTTGATAAATATGCACTTACATGCAAAGTATTCAAAACTAATGACTTAGCTCCTCCAAGAGCCCTGTAAATGGTTTTGGGGCAGCTTCGAGGGCCGTTTTTGAAACGGCACACTTCTACGCTGCCCCAATTCAGGAGACATTGTCGCACTGGATGGAACGGGAGTCTGTGATGCCCACACTTGACTTTAGCGGGGTACAGAAGCGGGGCCGTGATTGAGTTCCCGCGGAGTCGATACCCGGGACCATGCACCCAGCGCTATCGTTTCTCAACGGCAGCAGTCTGGCTCAATCGGTCAGCCAGCCAGAGTTTGATGAGGGACTGCCGGGTCACCCCCATGCGGCGGGCTTCCCGATCCAGAGAATCCACCATCCAGGCTGGAAGTCGACGTTGACGCGCTTTGGATCGGTGCCCACCCGGCGCGCCCGGTTCAGATCGAGTTGATGTACCACGCGCGCACCGCTATCGAATTTGCGATCAAAAGTCTTCGCTTTCATAAATTGTCACCTCTTCCGGGCGGTTCTTGCAATTTGGGGTAACGATCTAGTGTGAGTGCGTCGCCGTGATGGAAAACTTCAACCCGAGCGCTTGCATCACGCGGATGACGGTGCCAAATTCCGGGTTGCCTTCCGTGCTCAGGGCTTTATAGAGGCTCTCACGGGATAGCCCGGCTTTCCTGGCGATCTGCGCCATGCCACGGGCGCGAGCGATGGTCCCAAGGGCCTTGGCAATGAAGGCTGGATCGTCCGTTTCCAGAGCTTCTTCCATGTAGGCATGGATGGCTTCGGCGCTGTCCAGATATTCAGCCGAGTCATAAGGAGAGGTTTTTACTTTCTTTTTTGCCATGTTCAATCCTTGAAGTTCAATCCTCCGGGTTAGCCGCACAAGCTGGCCGCAAGCGCTCTTGCTGCCTTGATGTCTTTGGTTTGTGTGCCCTTATCGCCGCCACACAATAGGACAATTAACATCCGGCCCGGCTTCAATTCTGCAAGCGATGCGGGCTATCGCACCGCAGCATGGGCCCGGGAATTTTTCCGCTTCGGCTGCGATACAGCGCGTGGCTTTATATTCCTGCCAACGCCGGTGCTCTCCGCGATTCGCAGGTCGTAATCGTTTTGCAGATTAAGCCAGAACTGCGCCGGCAAACCAAAATAGTTCCCCAGCCGGATGGCCGTATCCGCGCTGATGGCGCGGTCTCCGCGCACCACGTCATAGATGCCGGGAAAGCCCAGCGCCTTCGCCAGAGCATACGCACTCACGCCCATCGGCTCCATGAACTCCGTCCTGAGAATCTCTCCCGGATGCACGGCAAAAACCTTACTCGCAGCAGCCATGTGCTAACCCCGCTTTCTAGTGATAATCAACGATCTCCACGGCAAACGCATTCCCATCCCGCCATACGAAGCGCACGCGATATTGATTGTTGATTCGGATGCTGTGCTGGCCCTCCCGGTCTCCATGAAGCGCTTCCAGAAAGTTCCCCGGAGGCACCTTGAGGTTGTCGAGCGCAACGGCAGCATTCAGAATGGCGAGTTTCTTGAAGGCCCGGCGATGCAGATCCGGAGGCAAGCGGCGGCTCTTGCCGGACCGCCATAGCGCCTCCGTTTCCCGGTCCCGGAAACTCGCGATCACGGCTTTATACTAACGCGTTACAATACTACTGTCAAGCGTTAGTATGGCGTGGGAATGCCATTTGCTCAGTTGCCTTTCCGCGTCTTCCTGCGAGACGGTTCCGCGCTGGCGCACGTCGTCCAATCCCTGGCGAACCTTGTCGAGGACATAAAGGTGATACTGAATGTCCGCCAGACTACAGTTCTCCGGCAGCTTTTGAAGAAGCGATTCGACCTGTTGTTTCGCGGTGGCCATGTTGGCGTTAGGATAGCACGCCCTCAGCGGCTGAAGCCGCCGCGCTTGGGGAGACGCCAATCGGCACGAGTGAAACTCGTGCCCTTTCCGGTTCTTGCAATTTGGGGTTTAACGAAGCGTTGCGCGCTTCAGCTCTGCAAGCCTGGCTCGCGCTTCGTCGGGGCCCATCAATTCGCCGCGCTCTGCCGAGGCGTAGCCCTCGGCAATCTTCGTTTGAATATCTGCGCGATTTGCAGCTAACCAAGCCTCCTGTTCATGAAGCATGGAAATGGCCTGCTCCACAAATTCATCGACGGTTTCGTAGGGACCGCGCTGGACGTCTTGCTTAATAAGCTCCGCGAGTTCGGGCCGAAGGCGGATTTCCATGCGGATATTGTGGTCTACCCGGCAAGGGCCCCGTGCGAAGGGATTTAGTGTGAGTGCGTCGCCGTGATGGAAAACTTCAACCCGAGCGCTTGCATCACGCGGATGACGGTGCCAAATTCCGGGTTGCCTTCCGTGCTCAGGGCTTTATAGAGACTTTCGCGAGATAGCCCGGCTTTCCTGGCGATCTCAGACATGCCGCGGGCGCGAGCAATGGTGCCAAGGGCCTTGGCAATAAAAGCCGGATCGTCCGTTTCCAGAGCTTCTTCCATGTAGGCATTGACGGCTTCAGCGGTGTCCAGATATTCAGCGGAGTCGTAAGGAGAGGTTTTTATTTTCTTTTTTGCCAAGGCTCAATTCTCCATGTTAGATGCACAAGTTGGCCGCAAGCGCTTTTGCTGCCGCGATATCTTTAGCCTGTGTGCTCTTATCGCCGCCACAGAGCAGAACGATCAGCGTTCTGCCCCGCCTCACGAAATACACACGATAACCGGGACCATAATGTATTCGCAATTCGCTAACGCCTTCCCCGACAGACGCAACATCTCCGGGGTTGCCGAACACCAACCGGTCAATCCGCGCCGCAATTTTGGCTCTTGCACGGTGGTCCCGAAGTCCCGCCATCCAGTCCGAGAAAGCTGGTGTTTTGCGAACTTCAATCACGGACGATTGTAGCCTATGGGATACACACTGTCAAGGTTCGATTTAGAGGTTGAATTTAGAGGGACAGCAGTCATAGTGCGGCGAGCCGGGACCGCACTTCATCGGCGTTCATCAGTTCGCCGCGTTGCGCCGCAGCGTAGCCCTCTTCGATCTTCGCGGCAATTTCGGAACGATTCGCCGCCAGCCATGCCTCCTGCTCGTGCAGCATCGAGACGGCCTGTTCCACAAAGTCGTCAACGCTGGAGTAGTCGCCGCGTTCGGCGTCCTGCTTGACCAGGTTCGCGAGGTCGGGGCGAAGGCGGATTTGCATGAGCGCATTCTACCCCAGGTCGCGCCGCGTTCAGGATGGAAATCGGCGGCCGCCCAGCCTTCCCACCCCCATGTTTTTCCGTCCTGAAAACAAAACGAGGCTATCCCATCAAACCAATCGAGGCTGCCCCATCCTTCGCGTGCTTTTCGCGAAGGGTGGGATTCCACGAGCCCATCCCTCTTCGGATTTTCCCGGCACGACGAGCGGCGCGACAAAAACTGGCCTTGGAACCATCGGCACAAAATCCCAAGCAGGCCGCGACGGTGCAATCCCACCCTTGCGCATAGAACGCGCAAGGAGGGGACCGGGCCAGGCCTTCCAGCAAGACACAATCTCACGGAGCAAATCGGCCCGATACCCGTATAATTGCGCCGTAGGAACAGCGAAACAGAACACATCCGAGGCTAGATGCCAGTTCCGACATACGATCAATTCGTCGAGCCTGTGATGCGTTACCTGGCAGAACATCCTCAGGGAGCGGAGGCGCGCGCTGTCCACGAGGCTGCTGCGGAAGCGCTCCATCTGAGTGACGCTGACCGCGCAGAACTGCTGCCGAGCGGCGCTCAACCTGTGTACAAGAATCGGGCTGGATGGGCGCACGATCGACTCAAGCGAGCGGGGCTTTCACTTAGTCCGCGGCGCGGCTTTTGGCAGCTGAGCGAACAGGGGCGAGCCTTCACCAGTTCCCATCCTGCGCCGCTGCCCTCCGAGGTTTTGGAGAAGCTCGTCAGGGATCATATAGACGTCAGACTGCGCCCTCCGAACGAGGGGGAAGATTTTCCCATCGCGCAGGCATCGGCGCCGCAAGAGTCCGCCACGACAACTCCCGACGATCGTCTCGAGCAAGCGCTGACTGAATTGCGACAACTCGTCACCGCCGAGCTAGTCGAAACGCTTTCGCGCGTTTCACCTGAGTTTTTTGAAAGCATCGTTCTTGATCTTCTTCACAAGATGGGCTACGGAACCAGCCGCGCCGATCTCCTTCGAGTCGGTCGCGCTGGCGACGGCGGGATCGACGGCGTGATTTCGCTTGATCGCCTTGGGCTAGAGAAGGTATATGTACAAGCAAAACGTTGGCAAAGCTCGGTTGGGCGACCGGACATACAGGGTTTCTACGGTGCACTCGCCGGGCAGCGGGCGAACAAAGGGGTCTTCATCACCACTTCCACGTTTACCCAACAGGCGGTGGAATTCGCCAGTTCGGTCGAGAGGATTGTGCTTGTCGACGGGCGTAGGCTTGCCAATCTGATGATCGATCACGAAATTGGTGTTGCATCGCGCTCACTCAAGGTACCGAAGCTCGATTCCGACTACTTCGATGAATAGCGCCCCTTCTCGCTTTTTTTCTCTAGCGTTTTCCGTCGGGAAGCAGTTGGCCTTGCCGGTCAGGAGCCACAGTTTAAACGAGTGTAGGGTCACTGGCCGGTATCCCTGACTAGCGCGTTCCATAATTACTCCTGAGGGTGCCCCGTCCAAGCTCTGCTTGGGCGGGGACTTTCCGCAGCGCGATCAACGACCGGAAGAACCTTCGACCGCAGCCTCGCCGGGGTGGGCGCGGTGAAGCTTTCCGGGACCGGCGGCGATCCGCATCAGCGTCTGCGACAAGACCGTCCGTTAGAGAACCCAACGGTGACGCACTCAAGCCATCTCTCGGTCCCAGCGCGGTTCGAAGTCCAATATGTATACTTTCACAGTCTATGTGTACCGACATCCCACTCTTCCGTCTAAGTTATTGCTTTATAAAGACTTTACGAGATATTTTCGCGTAAGTCCTTATTCCTCAAAGACCTGGCCGAAATCGACCCCTAAGTCTTTGATTCCAAGAGACCGCCTCGGAGGGGTACTCAGTACCAACCAGTAAACAGGCTTCGAGAGTCCTACTCAATCCCCAACTCTTTCGCCAGCGCCTTCCACTTACCATCCACCAGAGCGCGCGTCTTCGCATCCATCACAATCTCGTCGGGCCAAGGACGCGTGAAGCCTTCGGTTGACCACTTGCGCGTCGCATCAATGCCCATCTTGGAGCCGTAATTCGCCAGGCGCGAGGCGTGGTCGAGCGAATCGACTGGGCCGAGCGTGAATTGGATGTCGCGCTCGGGATCGATGTTATTGAAGACCTTCAGAGTTACATCGGCTAAGTCCTGCACATCGACGTCTTCATCCACGACGACGATGCACTTAGTGAACATCGCCTGGCCAAGAGACCAGATGGCGTTCATAACCTTGCGCGCTTGTCCCGGATAAGACTTACGGATGGAAACGATCATCAGGTTATGAAAGACGCCTTCGATGGGAAGGTTGACGTCGACTAACTCGGGGATGGTGAGTTTCATGAGCGGGAGGAAGATGCGCTCGACGGCTTTGCCCATCCAGGCATCTTCCTGCGGCGGCTTGCCGACGATGGTCGCGGCGTAGATTGGGTCTTTGCGGTGGGTGATGCACGTTACGTGGAAGACGGGATACTCGTCTTCGAGCGAGTAGAAGCCGGTGTGATCGCCGAATGGGCCTTCGGTGCGGAGCTCGTCGAGATTGACATAGCCTTCGAGAACGATCTCGGCATCGGCGGGAACTTCCAGGTCGACGGTTTCGCACTTCACCAACTCAACGGGTTTCTGGCGCAGGAAGCCAGCGATTATGAACTCTTCGACATCGGGCGGCGCGGGAACGATGGCGCAGAAGGTAAGAGCAGGTTCGGTGCCGATAGCAACGGCAACTTCCATGCGTCCGGAGGGACGATCGCCCTCGGCCAACTTCGCACCCCCAGACGAACGCGCCATGATGTCGACCGCCGCGCGCGCGCTTCCATCGCTTGGCACCGATTGCCGCATTCGTTCGCGGTAATGTTCGGCGGCTACTTTCTGCCGCTGCCAGTGCATGCCGGCGGTGCGCTCGTCATAGACCTGCATGCGGTACATGCCGACGTTACGCTTGCCGGTTTTCGGGTCGCGCGTAATCACGCAGGGCAGCGTGATGAAGCGGCCTCCGTCTTGCGGCCAGCATTTAAGGATGGGGAAATCGAGCAGAGAGAAGTTATCGCGCTTGATGACGTCTTTGCACGGGCCGGTGGAAACTGTCTTGGGGAAGAACTTGCCCATTTCGGCGAGCATGGGCAGCATCTTTACTTTGTCGAGGAAGCCTTGTGGAGATTTCACGTCGATGAAGCCGCGAATGCGCTCGGCGACTTCGTCGAGGGAGTCGACCTCAAGAGCCATGTTCATGCGCCGAGCCGAGCCGAACTGGTTGATGAGAAGCTTCTGTCCCGGATGGCCCTTGAGGTTCTCGAACAAGAGCGCCGAGCCACCTGGTTGTGTCGCGCGCGCATTCTTTCCCACGTCCGGCTTGTCCGCGCCCGACCCGAACTTGCTCACGCGGTCGGTGATTTCGGTGATTTCGAGAATGGGGTCTGCTTCGGTGCGGATGCGCTTGAGTTCTCCGGCGCGTTCGAGAGCTTTGATCCAGTCGCGCAGATCGTCGTAGGCCAATGGTCCTCCTGAATGACAGACGATTATATGACGCGAGGATGTCCCCAAACCGGCCTGGCTGACCTGGCTCGAATCCACCACGGAGACACAGAGGCACGGAGGAACCCAACAGATGCCGTTCTCCGTGTCTCTGTGCCGTGGTGGGTTTTGGCCCGAGCACGCTTCCACATTTTTCGCGGTGCGACTAGGATATGGAAATCAATTTGTCAGTCATTGACGCTAGGGGAAGCGAAGCCACGGGAGGAGCGATGATACGCCTGAAAGTGAACGGGAAAGAGCGAACGTTTGACGGCGATCCTGAGATGCCGCTGTTGTGGTATTTGCGCGACGTGGCCGGGCTGACGGGGACGAAGTTCGGCTGCGGCATGGCGCTCTGCGGCGCATGCACCGTGCATCAGAACGGCGAGGCGATCCGCTCCTGCATCACTCCCATGAAAGAAGTGGCGGGCACAGAGATTACCACCATTGAAGGCATTGAGCCCATGCATCCTGTGCAGAAGGCGTGGCTGGACATTCGCGTGCCGCAGTGCGGATATTGCCAGACAGGCCAGATCATGCAGGCGATATCGCTGCTCAAGGACAACAAGAATCCCAACGACCAGGATATTGATGTGGCGATGTCGGGCAACCTCTGCCGCTGTGGGACTTATCAGCGGATTCGCGCGGCGATTCATCTGGCCGCGAAGAATATGGTGCCGGAGGAGTTGGCATGAAGCCCGCCGAAGGTAGGATCGAGAACAACATCATTGAGAACGTCAGCCGCCGCGGGTTCCTGCAGGGAGCGCTCGCCTCAGGCGTTCTCGTCCTGACGGCGCGCTTCGCTGCTGAGCCGCTCTGGGCGGCCGAAGGCGAGGCTGCGGCTGCATTCGACCCGAGCGTGTGGATGGGAATCGCATCGGATGGAACGGTAACGATCGTCGCGCATCGGTCGGAGATGGGCTGTGGAAGCCGTACCGCCCTGCCCATCGTGGTGGCCGATGAACTCGATGCCGACTGGGCGCAGGTGAGGATCGAGCAGGCGATTGGCGATCCGAAATATGGCGACCAGGATACCGATGGATCGCACTCGGTCCGCAGTAATTTTGAATTGATGCGCCAGGTCGGAGCCACGGGCCGCGCCATGCTGATCAGCGCTGCGGCCGCACAGTGGAAAGTTCCGGCGAAAGAGTGCTCAACTGAGCCGCACTTCGTTGTGCATAAGGCCAGCGGACGTAAGGCTGGCTATGGCGAATTGGCGGCCGCGGCGGCGAAATTGGCGGTTCCAAAGAAAGAAAATTTGCGCCTTAAACAGAAATCCGAGTGGCGATATATTGGCAAGGAGAACAACTCTTTGTTCGACCTGCCAGAGATCGTCACTGGTATTGCTGTTTTTGGGATGGACGCGGCGATGCCGGGGATGGTCTATGCATCGATCGAACATCCGCCGGTGCTTGGACAGAAGATCAAGTCGTATGACGACAAGGCTGCGCTCAAAGTGCCGGGAGTGTACAAGACTCTGACTATTGACACGGTCGAGCCTCCGCACCTGTTCAAGCCGTTGGGCGGCGTTGCGGTGATTGCCGATAACACCTGGGCCGCATTTAGTGCGCGCAAGCAACTGAAGATCGAATGGGGAAGCAGCCCGCACTCCACTTATAACTCGACCGAGTTCCGAAAGACGCTCACAGCCACCTCGCGGCAGCCGGGCAAGGTGGTGCGCAACGTTGGCGATGTGGACGCGGCATTTGCCAAGGCGGACAAGATTATCGAAGCTGAGTATTACGCTCCGCATCTGGCGCACGCGGCCATGGAGCCCAACGTCGCCGTCGCGGAATATCGCGATGGCAAGGTGCGGGCGTGGGCGCCGACGCAGAATCCGCAGGCGGTGCAGGATACTGTGGCCTCTGTGCTGGGTATTAAGAAAGAAGATGTGACCTGCCACGTCACGCTGCTGGGCGGCGGCTTTGGACGCAAGTCGAAACCAGATCAGGTGGCCGAAGCGGCCGTGCTTTCCAAGCAACTCGGCAAGCCAGTGAAAGTTGTATGGACGCGTGAAGACGATATTAAGTTTGACTTCTTCCACTCGGTTGCGGCGATGTACATGAAGGCCGCCGTTGCGCCGAATGGCAAGGCCACAGCGTGGCTGCAGCGCACGACTTATCCGCCTATTGGTTCCACCTTTGATGCTTCGGCCAGGTATGCCGAGGATGAGATGGGCCTGGGGTGGAACAATCTGCCGTTCGATATTCCGAATCATCGGGCGGAGAACGGGCCTGCCGACTATCACGTCCGCATCGGATGGCTGCGCAGCGTGGCGAACATCTATCACGCTTTTGCGATTCATTCCTTTGCCGACGAGCTGGCGAAGACCGCTAATCGCGATTCGGTCGAGTACTTACTCGACTTGGTCAGCCCGTCGCGGGTGGTTCAGCTTGACCTTAAGGGCGACGACGCAGAGGATGCCAAGACTTACCCCTTGAGTACCGCACGACTGCGGCGTGTGATTGAAATCGCCGCCGATAAGTCGGGCTGGGGCAAGCGCCCGATGGGCAAAGGACACGGCTTGGGAATCGCCGCGCACCGCAGCTTTCTGACTTATGTCGCCACGGTTGTTGAAGTGGAGGTCGACAGCAAAGGACGGGTCCACATCCCGAACATGTGGACTGCGGTTGACGCGGGTACCATCGTCAGCCCGGACAATATTCGCAATCAGTTCCAAGGTGCGGCCGTGTTCGGAACCAGCCTAGCGCTGTTCAGCGAGATTACAGCAACCGACGGAGTTATTGACCAGGGCAACTTCGACAGTTATCAGCTCGCGCGCATGAGCACCGCTCCGCTGCAGGTGGATGTGCACATCGTGGAGAGCGATGCGCCGCCGGCGGGCGTGGGAGAACCGGGAGTACCGCCGATTGCGCCTGCGCTGTTCAACGCCGTATTCGCAGCGACGGGCAAACGCGTGCGCGAGTTGCCGTTATCGAAAACGAAGCTGGGGTAAAACAGGCTTTGGGCTTTCGGCTCTGGGCTTTCGGCATTAGCAGCTCTCAGCGTTCGAAATTTAGCAGCGCGAGTTTGACTCGCGTTGAAAAGGAACCGTCATCCTATGTTTTATCGGTTGTTGCTCTTGCTGACGTTATGTGCTTCGGCTTTCGCCCAAGAGATTACCGTTGCGGCAGCGACCGATTTGAGTTCAGCTTTGCCGGAAGTTGCTGCGCGGTATAAGAGCGAGACGGGACGGGAGGTCAAACTTACATTTGGCGCTTCCGGGAATCTTACAACGCAAATTCAGAATGGCGCGCCGTTCGATATTTTTTTCTCGGCGGACGAGGGATATCCTCAGCAATTGATCGAGGCTGGACTGGCTGACAAAAGCACACTTTATCGCTATGCTGTCGGGCGGCTTGTGCTGTGGGTACCGAACGATTCGCCGCTGGATTTATCGAAACTCGGGATGAAAGCACTGCTCGATCCGTCGGTAAAGAAGATTTCGATTGGCAATCCACAGCATGCACCTTACGGCCGCGCAGCCGAAGCGGCGTTGCGGCATTACGGCATCTATGATCAGGTTGCAAGCCGACTGGTACTGGGAGAAAACATATCGCAAGCGGCGCAGTTTGTGGAATCGGGCAACGCGCAAGCGGCATTACTCGCGTTATCTCACGCGCTAACGCCCGCGATGAAAGCCAAGGGACGCTATTGGACGGTTCCCATCGATGCCTATCCGACGCTAAATCAGGCGGCGGTTGTACTTTCCCGCTCCAAGCAGCAGGAAGCGGCGCGCAAGTTTCTGGAGTTTGTACGCTCGTCTGAGGTCACTTCTCTGCTCAACAGTTACGGCTTCAGCCTGCCCGAGGAGAAACACTGAGATGAACTGGGACGCGTTTTGGCTAACCATCAGGTTGGCGACGATCGTCTCAAGTGTGCTGTTTGCGATCGGGATTCCGATTGCGTACTGGATCGCGTCGTCGCGCTGGCGATGGAGGTTTCTGGTAGAAGCGGGCGTCGCGCTGCCGATCGTGCTTCCTCCAACTGTGTTGGGATTTTATGTTCTGGTGGCGCTTGGGTCGCGCAGTCCTCTGGGGCGGTGGTGGGAGGCAGTGACGGGCCACACCCTGGCATTCACGTTTGAAGGGCTAGTGATCGGCTCTCTCTTATACAGCTTACCGTTTGCGGTTCAGCCGTTCGCGGCGTCGTTTGGCGCGGTCGATCCTAAACTGCTGCGTGCGTCGGCGTCGCTCGGCGCGTCACCGGTCGAGACGTTTCGGCGCGTGGTGCTCCCGCTTTCAAAGGCAGGGCTGATCACAGGATTCACGCTCAGCTTCGCGCACACTCTGGGGGAATTCGGCGTGGTGTTGATGGTGGGAGGCAATATTCCCGGCGTGACGCGCACAATCTCGATCAACATCTATGATCAAGTCCAGGCTGCAAATTACTCGAACGCGAATGGGACCGCTCTGTCGCTGCTGGTTATTTCGTTCGTGCTGCTGTCGATTGTGTATGGGCTAAATCGCCGGTCGTGGATGGTTGCCCCATGATGGTTGGCCCATGGAAGTGAAGTCACCCTCGCCATCGGCGCCGTCTTCCACGGCAGCTTCCACTGCCGTTCCCGCGAACGCGGGGACTTCCTCAGAGCTTGAAGTCCGGGTGCGGAAGCGCTTTGCCAATCCTGAAGGCAGTTTTGTCCTGAATGTTCACTTTCGGGCGCTGGCGGGATTCACAATTCTCTTTGGCGCCTCAGGCGCTGGAAAAACGACGGTACTCGATTGCATCGCGGGACACACCGAACCCGACGACGGCCGGATTGCCGTTGGCGGCCAACCCGTGTACGACTC
The DNA here is from genome assembly GCA_963804075.1 of uncultured Acidobacteriaceae bacterium. Classification (GTDB taxonomy): domain Bacteria; phylum Acidobacteriota; class Terriglobia; order Terriglobales; family Acidobacteriaceae; genus Acidiflorens. The sequence continues at coordinate 24,414 of CAWDPB010000019.1, forward strand.
CGAGGCCAAATTCAGCGATCCTGCCTGGAAGCGGAATATCGGTTACGTATTGCAGGATCTGGCGCTCTTTCCGCACCTGACGGCCGAACAGAATATCGCATACGGGTTGCGGCAACATAACGCTTCGGAAAAGCGCGCGCGCAGCCGCGAGTTGCTGAATGCGTTCCGTATCGATCATTTGCGGGACCGGCGGCCGGCGGAGATTTCGGGCGGCGAGCGCCAGCGAGTCGCTTTGGCCCGCGCTCTCGTGATTGAACCGCGGGCGTTGTTGCTGGATGAGCCGCTCGCGGGGCTTGACCGCTCGATCAGGTCTCTTATCCTCTCGGACCTGCGACGATGGAATCAGGACTACCGCATCCCGATTCTCTTTGTGACGCATAGCGGAGAGGAAGTGTTTGCTCTGGGCGAAGAGGTTATTGTGTTGGAGGCGGGGAAAATTGTGGCGCAAGGCCCGCCCCAGGAAGTAATGCACGCTCCGCGGATGGAAACGGTTGCCCAGTTAGCGGGGTTTGAAAACATCTTCGATGCGACGGTTTCCGCTGTGAATGAGTCGAGCGGAACGATGACGTGCTTGATCGGCAGGACGAATCTCGAAACTCCGCTGGCTCGGACGGAGGTTGGAGCAAAGTTGCGAATTGGAATCCGCGCTGGAGACATCATGCTGGCAACAGAAAGCCCGCGTGGGCTAAGCGCGCGCAACATCATTCCAGGAACGATTCAGAGCGTGGAACAGCGGCATGGATTTGTTTCCGCCATTGTCGATTGCGCGAGCGCCCGATTTGAAGCGCATCTGACGCTCGCAGCGCGCGAAGCTCTGAGTCTGATTGTCGGCAAGAATGTCTGGGTTGTCGTTAAAACGCATTCCTGTCACTTGCTCGAAGGATGATCGTCAAGTGGATCGCCGGGTGACCCAATCTGCTCCATCGTCACAGCAAAGAACCTCGGCCCTCAGAGGCTGAAGCCTCGCATTCTTCTGGCTCTCAGCGGCACGGCTGAAGCCATGCCCTACCCTAAACCAGTCATGCGCCTCGCCTCATATTCTGCTACTTCGGCGGCTGCAGGCTGGCGTCCTGTTCTTTGTCGATGGTAATCACGGCGACCCACAGCCGATTCTCTTCTTTACCGAACACGATTCGTCCCCCCAGACGCTGGGCAATTTCCTCGGGAGGCAAGTCGCGATGATATCCGAAGAATCTTTCTTTGATTTGCTGCCATGCTGTCCAGTTGGCGAGGAATTCATGCGGCGGCTGATATTTGGTGGAGAAAACGAACGCCACATCAAAATCATTCCGGCGAGCGGCCGCTAGGTCGATTTGCGAGGAAGTGAAGTCCTCGATGCGGACGACGCGAAACGGCTGACCGACATAACCGAGCCAGGGACGAGTAAGTTCATCGGAAGCAGGCCATGCCGTGAGCACAACAGCATTGGGCTCGCGCTCGGCCAGGAAGTGGCTGGCTTCCGCGTGCAGCAGTGTGAAATCGCGGTAAGCGAGATTGTCTTCAAGCGAGAAGCCATAGGGCGGATTGACGAACAACCCCGCTATAAACGCAACTGCAACGATCGCGGCAATCGCTTTCCAATAACGCGTGCGGCGCCAGAGCGTCGCGACGGACAACAGAATCACGAGAGGGATCACGGGTAATAGATAGCGTGCCAGTGCGGCTCCGCCGACAGCAGACATAAATGTTAGGTAGGTGAGCAACACGATCACAAGCACGGCCTGTTGCCAGATTGCGATGCGCGGGCGCGGGACTCCGCGATCGCTTTGGGGGGCACGGAGCATTGCCAGCGCCGCCGCCAACGTAAGCAGATAGAGTCCGAAATAACCGACGACCTGCCAGAGCCGCAATCCGAATGCGATGGGAATGCGCAGAGGGTTGAGCGTTGCGGCCACGTTGTAGCGGAAGAAATCCGGATTGCCGAAGATGTATCCGGTTTTCAAACGATGGAACGCGAACCACACTGCAAGTGGCAGTGCCGGGAGGAACAAATGAAACGCGTTGGTACGCCTTCCCGCTGGCGGAGCAAGTTGCGCGGCTCGTGAACGAACGAGCGGAGCCACGATCTGCCATCCGCACAGGGCCAAAGGCGCGATGACCGCAGTCTCTTTCGCCAACCCCGCAAGGGAGAACCAGAAGATTACGTACCAGGGACGATCCTCCAAGTATGCTGCGAGGGCCCAAAAGGTGAACCCGGCCGCGGGGAGATCGACCTGGGCCAAGGAACTTTGCGTGAAGAAAACGGGATAGACCGCTGTAAGCGCTACGACCGCCCACGCAACTTGCGGATCAAGGGCGGCTCGGGCCAGCCGAAATAAACCCACCAGCGAAAACGCCGCCATTGCCAACATGGCGATTCGCGCCACGGGGATGGAATACCCGAAAACACGCCACACGAGCGCGAGCCACGCCATGACCAGAGGAGGGTGGGCGTTCGACACCGTGGACTGCGGAATCGGCGAGCCTGTCAGATAGAGATCATGCGCCACCGGGACGTAGTAGCCCGCCTCATCCCAGAAATAGGGAAGCCGAAGCAACGGCGCGTGAAGCAGTAATAGCCCCGCGAATAGCAGAAGGAACTGCTTCCACGACGCGATCGATTGGAATGGGGACTGCGGTGCGAGGCGCGCGGGCGTAGCGTCCATCAGTGAACAGGTCCGCCCGGCGCTCGCGGATCGAGTTTGATTTCGCCGAACGCGGCTTCATAATTCGCGACATTCTGCTGCAGGAGGGCCATCAAGGCCTTGGCCTGTTGCGGACTCAAGTAGATGCCCTGGAAGTTCCGGAGTTCCACCTGGGATTCCGAAGGTTGCTGCATGGTGCCGAACACCAGAAAGAAATCCCAGACGTTGACCCTGATCTGCACACTATTGGCGTAGGTTTCCCGGTAATCGGGCGTTTGAACGAGCTTTACAGTCGGTTGGCCTGTCTGATTCATATCAGGAGTGTACCGCTCGGAAGAGAGGCATGGAAAGAGCGCTGGGAACGCCGTCGAGCGTCGCTCTGTCGGTAGTCTAGACCTTCACGCCCAGGCGCAGCAGTGCCATACCGTATCGCGGCTTGGCTGATGGGAACGGCGCATCCCGTCACTGTACAGTCCCAGACTGACCCAAATTAACCCTCCTTTAACAGAGGCGCAACATTGCCGCAACACATCAAGTCTACTGTTCGAGTGGGAATTCTTCAGGTCCAAACCTTTTGCGAGCAGGAGAGGCTCTTTTTCGACCCATGTATTCATTGGAGTCGGCCGCAAGACGACACCAGCCGGAGCTAATCTACGTCGTGGAAGACGACGCGGACGTGGCTCGTCTGATCGAGCATACGCTGCGGACTGCCGGCTACGACGTCGCGACATTCCTTTCCGGTCTGTCCGTGGTCTCGGCGGCCGTTCTGGACCCGCCTGAGCTGTTTCTGCTCGACATCATGCTGCCGGGGATCAGCGGGATCAACCTGTGTCGTCAGATACGCCAGCACGAAAAACTTGGAAAGACGCCTGCCATTTTTCTTTCAGCTCGCACGCAGGAACCGGATCGGCTGCAAGCGTTTGACGCGGGCGGAGACGGTTACATCACCAAGCCCTTCAGTCCCCGGGAATTGATCGCGCGCGTGCGCAACGTTCTTCGATCTCCCGAGGTTCACTTTCCCGATGTGCTTCGATTGGGAGACTTGGAGATCGAAGCCGCTTCCATGACTGTGCGCGTTGAGGGAAAGGTCGTGCCAACCACGGTGCGTGAGTTCCGGCTCCTGGAATATCTTGCTCATCATCGCGGGCGCGTTTTTACGAGAGATCAGCTTCTTGATGCAGTTTGGAAAGAGGGCTCGTTTGTAACGCCGCGCTCGATTGACGTATTTGTGCGCCGCTTGCGCGAGAAGATCGAACGCGATCCGCGCCATCCGCGCTATCTGAAAACTCTGCGCGGAATCGGCTACCGGTTCGAGACCAGCCGCTGAGAATTATGCGAGAGACGGTGCGAGAGACGGGCGCCTCGCGACGGTCCTACTTATTTACGCTGTTCCAGCTTTACGGATGCGGTGACCGGCTGACCGTCGCGCAGAACTTTCACTTCGACAACATCTCCGACTTTGCTGCGCCGCAGCGCATCGGTGAAGTCGTAGAGATTCTTGATCGGCTTGCCGCCGTATTCGACCAGGATGTCACCCGCCTTCAGACCCGCTTTAGCAGCCGGCGACGCGGGGCGCACATCGGAGAACCTCACTCCGTTTTCGACCTCGCCAAAGTCCGGAATCGAACCAAAATACGGTCCGTAACCTCCGCCGCCCGATCCGCCCGCTGGCTTATCTTCAGCGACTACTTGAAATGCCGGGCGCTCCTGCGCGTCGGCCAGTTGCTCCGCCACCGAGGCCACCACGTTGAGCAGGCGTGCCGCCGGGTCGGGATCGATTTTCTCCCATGTATCGGAAGGCTTGTGATAGTCGGAGTGCAACCCAGAAAAGAAAAATAACACGGGAATTTTCTTCGCGACAAATGAAGTGTGATCGCTCGACGAATATCCTCCCGGCGAGTATTCGATCTTGAATCCCGAGTTCGCTGAGGCCTGTTCGACCGCGGCTTTCAATGTCGATCCCGTACCGACGCCACCTATATAGACCTTGTCATTCTTGATGCGACCGATCATATCCATATTCAGCATGGCCACGGCCTTGTCGAGCGGGCGTGTCGGATCTTTGACCCACGCCGCCGAGCCGAGCAGCCCGAGTTCCTCGCCCGCGAACGACTCAAACAGAATTCCTCGCTGCAACTGGCCTTTCAATGGCGCCAGCATCCGGGCTAATTCCATAAGGCCTGCTGTGCCGGACCCGTTATCATCCGCGCCGGGATGAATCTGCCCGATCTGCGAGGGCGCCAGCGAATCGAAATTGCCGCGCCCCAGGTGATCGTAATGCGCACCCACAATCACGTATTCGTCGGTCTTGCCGGGAAGATACGCGAGGACGTTATCCACCGTGGCTCGCGTGGTCTGGATGCTAACGGTCAGCGACGCGCTCAGCCCGCCGGCCAGCTCGAACGATGCCGGCTTGCCGGAATCGTCGATCTGCTTCTGTACCTCCGCGAGCGACTTACCGGCATCCGTCAGCCATTCCGCAGCTACGTCGTTCTTGACTTGCGCAAAAATGATACCGATGTCTTCCGGCCCGCTCACGCTGCCGAAGCGCGTCAGCAGATCTTCTTCGTTGTCTCCCAACTTGCCATTGACCAGCACCAGCGCCTTCGCGCCATGATTGCGGGCGTTGATCGCCTTGGTCACAAGCTGCGAGTGGCGCGTCATTCCATGATTGCCTTCCTTCATGGCAAACGACGGCGGCTCGTAACGCAGCACCACGACGATTTTGTCTTTGACATCCACTCCGGCGTAGTCGTCATAGTGGAACTCGTCGGCGGTGGCGCCGTAGCCGGCGAATACAATCGCTCCCTGCGCCGATCCGGATGAGGAGAAGCTGAAGGGGACGAATTCCTGCTTGGCTTTTAATTCACGCTTCTTACCTGCGCTCACAACCGCGAACTCGTTCTTCCCTTTTAACTGCGCGCCCGTGATGAGCGAAAAGGGCTGCAAATACGATCCGTCCACACCCGCCGGTTCGAGCCCCAGGCTGCGGTAACGCTTCTCGATCAGATGGCGGGCCCGCGTCAATCCCCTGGTGCCATTGCCACGCCCTTCCATCGCCGGGGTCGTCAGGGCTTTGATGTCGTCGAGAAAGCGATGAGGGTCGGCGCTCGGTGTGGACGGCGGAGCGGCCACGGAGGCGAATGTGAAAGAGAAAACGAGAAGCAGGATCGGGAGACATTTCCTCGCAACGTTCCGTACTCCGAACCCGTCGCTGGCCGCAAGTTTGTCATCCCGGCCAGAGGGTAGAATTTGCTGTTTGTCTCGAACATTCGGCGCGACAGGGAGGAGAGAATCAGTATTGGAAGTCTGCATGGTCCCGCAAATCGTATGTGGAGGGGACTCTTGTGTCAATGACTGAAGGCAAATGACCGGCGAAACATCGTGACAGAGAGCACATGGCAGGGCGCAAATCCGCCAGCCGCGAGCCGTCGCTGGATGACCTAGAAGCCCACCCTCGCCGTGATTCCCTTCCCTTCCACGCACTCATAAGCGCGGCCACTGGCAAGGTTCTTGTAATCCTCTGTCCGCCCACTGGGCCATTCGATCACGATACGATCAATCGCATCCCGCTTGCCGAGCCCGAAGGTGACTGGCAACTCCGATTGCGACAGATAGCTTGATCCACCCTTTACCAGCCGCGACTGACTCGATCCTCCATGAAAGATCTTTACAGTAGCACCCACCGCATCGCGATTCGACTTCGTGCCCACCAGGGAAAAACGTATGCTGCGATTTTTTGTCGTCACGTCGTTCCGATATAAATATGCGGGGCCGTTGTTGGTAGTGATCAGCAGATCGAGGTCGCCATCGCGATCAAGATCGCCATAAGCCACGCCACGCCCGACCTTCGGCTGGCTGAATCCGCCACCAATTTCGGTAGCCACGTCAACGAATCTTCCCTTTCCGTCGTTCACGAAAAGTTGCGGAGGCTGCGCATAACCTACGCCGTTCACATTTCGCACCGTATCGTCGATATGCCCGTTTACGACTGCTAAGTCGAGCGCGCCATCCAGATTCGCATCCAGAAAAACACAACCAAAACCCAGCTTGTCCTTGGACGCCATCCCCAGGCCGCTTTGAATGGCCACATCGCGGAAGCTGCCTCCACCAGCAGAACGGTAAAAGCCAATCATCTCGTTGTCGAAATTTGTAATGGCGATGCCTGCGCCCGAGTCGTCGAGCGCGGCCACATCCACGCCCATGCCCGCACGGGCTTTACCCTCCGCCGAGAACGCGATGCCAGCATCCACAGCCACATCCTTGAATGTCCCATTCCGTTGGTTGCGGTAGAGCTTGTTGGGCTGTGTGTCATTGGTCACCAGCAGATCGGGCCAACCATCCCGACCGAAGTCAAACATAGCTACGCCCAGCGACTTCGAGCTGCTGTCGAAAATCCCGCTGGTTGCGGTCACGTCTTCGAATGTTCCATTACCGCGATTGCGAAATAGCCAGCAAGTCTCCCCTCGATAGGCTTCAGGCGTGCAATACGATTTATGCTTGCCGTCGCGGCTGCAAAACACGTCGTGCTCTTCCGACCATTTGACATAGTTGCAAACGAAAAGATCTAGCAAGCCATCGCGGTCGAAATCAAACCACAATGCGGACGAACTGAGCGCCTGCCGTCCGCCTAATCCGCTCGCCTTCGTCACATCAATGAAAGTCCCTTTGCCGGTATTGCGGAACAATCGGTTCTGTCCTACACAAGTAATCAAGATGTCTGGATAGCCATCGTTGTTGTAGTCGCCGACGGCAACACCCATGCCATACATCTCAATATCGAGCCCGGCGGCTCGCGTCACATCGGAAAAAGTGCCGTTGCGATTATTGCGATAGAGCTTCAGCGTACTGGGTTTTGAGTCATGTGCGAGAAGATGTCCCGGCCAATCGCAACCGTTCACCAGCAGAATGTCCTGCCACCCATCGCGGTCATAGTCGAGAAACGCGCAACCGGAGCCGAGTGTCTCCGGAAGGAGCTTTCCTCCATACGCGCCGTTATTGTGATGGAACTGAATGCCGACCTGCGCGGTCACATCCACGAGCCGGAACCCAGGATCAATCGCCTGCGAGGAGGAATCGGCAAGCGCGTTCAACAAAAAGCGTGGCGCGGCGGCGATGCTGGCCATTCCCGTTAGAAACGCCCGGCGATTCACGGAAGATTTACCAGTCCGTTGCGGATCGCATACACCACCAACTCAGCCGTTTTATGCGCTCCCAGGGCATCCATCATGTTGGCACGGTGAACGGCGACTGTGTTCACACTCAGATCAAGCTTGGCCGCAATCTCCTTATTCGACTTGCCCTCCACAATCATCTGTAAAACTTCCAATTCACGTGGAGTGAGCGCCGCACTGCGCTTGCCCTTAAGCGCCGGTGGCCGCTTCAGCCGCGAGTCGATTACCGTTTCCCCCGCGTTCACTCGCCGGATCGCCACTCCCAAGTCCAGGTCCACGGCATTTTTCAGCACATAGCCGCGCGCTCCGGCATCCATCGCCTGCTTCACCAGCGTATCCTCCGGATGCATGCTCAACATGAGCACCAGCGCTTCCGGCCGCTTGCCAAGAATCCTCCGTGTCGCTTCCAGGCCACTCATAACAGGCATGGCACAATCCATGACGATCACACGGGGCTGCAACCTGTCCGCCAGTTCGATTGCTTCAGCGCCATCGCCAGCCTCGCCCGCGACCACAATGTCAGCCTCATCCTCCAGAATTCGCCGGAAGCCCCGCCGCACCAGGCTGTGGTCATCCACCAACAAGACTGAAATTTTATCGGTCATGCGCTTCCAGCTTCTCTTTTGGAACCAGCAACCGCACTAGCGTTCCACCCTGCGCAGGGCACATGAATTCCACCCTTCCGCCCAACAATTCCGCGCGCTCGCGGATCGCCACCAGGCCGATTCCCGGCTTCACCGTGCCAGCCTCAAACCCGCATCCGTGGTCTTCGATCTCGACTTGCAGCGCCTCGGGCAGGTATCGCAAGCGCACCCAGCATTCCTTGGCTCCCGAATGGCGGGTTACATTGTTCAACGACTCCTGCACAACGCGATATACATGAACGGCCGCGTCGTCTTTGATCGCAAACGCTTCGCCCGCTTTTTCATAGGATAAGGGAATGCCCGCCTGCCGTTCCACCACCGGCAAATACCATTCGAGAGTGCTTTCCAGACCGGTTTCTTCAAGCATTACTGGATGCAGCGCCTGCGAAAGACTGCGCACCTTATCGAGCGCTTCCTGCGCAACCTCGCATACCTCGCGCAGGTCCGCCCGCAGCGCAGAACCCTCCGGCACTTGCTTTCCAGCGCGCGTCAGCATCATGCCGATTGCCGTCAGAATCTGTCCAAACTCATCGTGCAATTCGCGCGAAATATGGCGAAGCGCCGACTCCTGGGTCGCAATCAACTTCTGCGCCAGTTCGCTACGCTGCTCTGAAAGAGCCTCCAGTTGCATAAACAGTCGCCGGTTCCAGCGGATCACATAAAGGCTGGTAAGGAGAATGGCAAGCAGAGTCGCCGTAAGAAACCAATAAACCTGGCGCTGAACCCGGTCATAAATCTGCCCGATTTGCCGCGTCGCCTGCTCTTCGCTCTCATTATTCTGTACGAGCAGCCGCGACACGGCCGTGCTCAACGCTTCCTGGCGCGCCCGCAGCGTGATGCGAATTTGCGTCCGCGCTTCGTCCGGCTTCGCACCCTTCGCCAGCGCAAATGTCCGGTCCACTGCATCCCAGAACTGTCCGGCCGAACTCTCCAAATACTGCTCCTGTTCGGAGCTGCGATCAACCGGCGCCACCTCGCGCTCGCGGCGTAGCGCGTCGTCCAGATCAGTCCGCACCCGCTCGAATTGAGCGGCCCAGGCCGTCAACGGGTAGGGCTCGTCGTCATCCAGCATGTCGCGCATTGCGAGTCCAAGAGAGTTCAAGTCGTTTTGGATTCGAAGGAGCTGCAGCGAATCCCTCCGGTTGCGGTCAACAAGACTACTCTGTAAGTTGCGCAAGCTGGAGATTTGCCGGGTTATGTATGCCGAGTAAGCGACCACGGCCGCGAGCGTGACGATCAGGCCGAGAAATAATCCGAGAGTGGGCGAATGGTCGCGAGCCTGTGAACCCGACACGCCCCGAGAATACAACGAGCGCGCTTCGCATTACCAATAACGCGAAGCGGGCGCCGGGATTCGACTTAAACGCCGTCAAGTAACCGAGTTCTTGGGATGACCACCCAAACCTTGGCAGCAGATAAAAAGCCCGCTTGCCTCTTCCGTTGCGGGAGAGACGAGCGGGCTTCAAATTGACAATCGGATTTCAGCGTTGAGCGCTGCCCTCACGAACAGCGATCACTGCGGACACGGGTCTACTTTCTCCCGCCGCCGCGTGGCGCTGAAAACTTCTGCTGCAATTGCTGCCGTTCCTGGGTATGCCGTTGCACCATGTCGCTGGTCTGCTGCTGATGGCGCTGTTCGACCTGCTGCTTTTTGGCATCGTCGGCGTTCTGTTTGGCCAGTTGCTGGTGTTCCTTTTCCTGCTGCTGCTGGAGCTTCTGGCGTTCCTGATTCTGCTTGGCGATCAACTTGTCCTGCTGCTTCTGGTATTGCTTGTCAGCCTTTGCATCGCCGCTATTGGGAGTGGCTCGTTCAATTGGCGCCAGATCGTTAGGATGAACAGCGGTTCGTCCGCTGTTTTCATGTAGCCGAGCCCTCACGATTCGCCGGAGGTTGTATGCTCCTCCCGCTTCTCGCGCCGCTACAACACCGTGCCCACTAAAGTCTCCCGACCGGCCCGTCGCTGCGATCGGCGGCTTGCCATGATTTGCCGAAGCGCGTAATTCTGGATTTCCGCGAGCGGCATTCAGATGTTGTGTCTGCGCGGCCACCGGAGAGATGTGGTGATCCCGTGCGGCAATCTCATCCTCCAGGCCGTGGGCGAGCATTCAGCCCCCCGTGGCCCGCCGTTGTAGCTGACATGATTGGGGACCGTGATGTTTTTTTACCTTCTTCTTCGTAAACATTGTGGATATTCTTACAACATTGATGTTGGCATAACGTCGCGGTTGTAGAAGAAATGTCCGCCATCCCAGCGTCCGCCAACAAAGCCGAAGCCGAAATAGCCAAAGCCGTAGTTGATTCCGCAGAAAGCCGGCGCCCCACCGTCGACCATGCCCAATACGGTGGCGTCCAGAGAAACCGACTTCCGGAGCTAATATCCAGGTGCCCGGAACCCAATAGTAGTCGCTGAAATCGCCGTCCCACGCCCAATAGCCAGGGGTCCAAATGTATCCATCACCCGGACAAATGCGGCTGCTCATAAACGGGAAGTAAAGCGGGCCAAATCCTACGGAAATACGAATCTGCGCCGGCGAAGTCGTGGCCATTGCCATGGACATTGCCAGCACGAAGAGCGCAAACAACATGGTACGGAGGGAGAAAATCTTCTCGCATGGTATTCCTCTCGCGGTTTAAGTGCCACACTATGATGCCGTTTGCGGGATACGCCAGGGATAAAGCCGGCAGAATTTCCCGAAAGAACCACAAAACGACTCTTGGGATGAGGCTATGCTATCACCAATTTCAATAACTGTCCCGAATCGGGATACCTCATAAATATTTGACATTATGCCCTTGAGAAATTGGAAAAATCTGCTAGGATTTCAGCCCAATATCGGAACCGGAAACGGTTCGGAGCAAGGCAACAGCTGTGTAGACCTGATGCTGGCGGCTGTAGATGGTCACGCGGCTCAGATTTAAGATTTTTAACACTATAAACCAGCGCTGAGAGTTAAATTTGTACCGTTCATATATCCAATAGAAAGACGGCTAAATGTGCCTCAGCACTCTTTAGCCGTGGAATATTCGGGTCATGTCATTGGGATCGGAAAAGCAAGGGCCTTGAACTCTGTTGCTACTGCCGCGTGGAAGTGAATGAGCCTCAGATCTTTGAATTCAGGGGCGGCGTGGCTTGTGAAGGCTGCATCAGGGACTACTATGAGACCGTCCCGATGAACTCGAAGCTCAACTGCAAATAAGACAAAAGAAGGCTCTCGTCTGGCTTGACCGCAACCGTAAGTTCCTGGAGAGACAGGCGGTAGCAAGAACGGCACCCAAATCGCCTCTGGAGCGTCTTTTCAAGCGCAAGATTATTTAGGGTGGGAGATCCTTCCGCGTCGCCATCTGGCACCCTCGATCTTGTTAACCCTCTCGGGTTGCGGAATGAGACTTTTCCTGTTTTCCCCTCCCCACATTGAGCCAAACCGAACAATTACAAACTAAAAATCCCCTGTCTTTTGGGATTGACAAGGTTCCTGAAAGGTCTAAGGTAACAAGTTTAGAGGCGAACAAAAGGCGAATATTATGCGCGCCCTTGCTGAAGGCCCAAATCGAACAAAACCTCCCCGCCGCGTTTAAGTTATTGCCAGCATGAGGATCGAGGCTCGATTCCGACCGGTATTGCGCAGATTGATGAGGTTGTCCGTGGCGTCCCGCTCTACGCCCTGACGGAAATTTGCGGCAGCAACCTGGCTTCTTCCGGCAAGACCTCTGTCCTCATTTCCCTGCTGGCGCAGGCCACCCGCGATCATTTCTGCGCGCTGGTGGATGCCGGAGATAGCTTTGATCCTGCCTCTGGCCAGGCCGCTGGCATCTCCATGCCGCGCCTGCTCTGGGTGCGCTGTGGAACGGGGAGAAGGCCGCTTTGCCGTTCGGGTGGAAAGCTGCTCCCGCCCCTGGAACAAGCTTTCAAAGTTGCCGATATCTTATTGCAAAGCGGCGGCTTTGGATTGATTGCCGTCGATCTCAGCGGCATTCCTGAACGTGTCGTGCGCCGGGTTCCCTTGAGTACATGGTTCCGCTTCAGCCGCGTCATCGAACGCCAGCCCGCAGCTTTGGTTTTTTTAAGCAAGAACCGCACGCCACCAGTTGCGCCGGCCTGGTGCTGCGCGTAGGGACAGCCGCGCCGAGGGCCCTGCCCTGCTTTCAGGAAAATTGCTCACCCAATGGAATCTCAACGTAGAGGTAGTGCGCGGCCGGGGAAAAAAACCAGCCGCGCTCGGAAAAGACAGGCTTTTCTCTTCAGACACAATGGGCCTAATAAGGGCTTTATTCCATGTTTGCCTGCATCTACATTCCCGATTTTCCGGTCCAAGCCTCTCTGCTTTCAGAGTCACCGGAAAAAAGGATAGCCCTGAACCGGGCTCCGGTCGTCATTCTCGATGGCCCTGCCAATCTGCCGCGCGTCTTCGCCACCAACACTGCCGCCCGCCGCGCCGGCATTGAATCCGGAATGACCAAACTGCAAGCCGAAGTGTGCGCTGGCGCAGTGTTGCGCAAGCGCTCACGCGAAGAAGAACTGTCGGCGCAAGCTGCCTTGCTCGACTGCGCTGCCACATTTTCTCCGCGTGTGGAATCGACCATGCCCGGCGCCGCGATCCTCGATCTGACCGGCACCGAAAAACTTTTTTCGCGCGAAAAAAGCGATCCGCAAAAAATTTGGCGGCAGCTCAATCGGTCCAAGGCGCCCTGGCCCCGCGCCGTACAGGCTATGACTGCAAAAACCGCCGAGGCCGGATTCGACGTCCGCATCGCAATCGCGCCAAGTCCCGATACGGCCTTTCTTGCCGCTCGCGGATTTCCAGCTAACACAATCATTCCCGCCGGCGGCGAAGTTCAATGCCTCGCTCCTCTATCGATCAAAACGCTGCCAGCTTCATCCGCGATACTCGAAACGCTGAACAGTTGGGGCATTTGCACATTTCAAGCTCTAGCCGCGCTGCCTGCGGTTGCCATCGTCGAACGTCTTGGCCAGGAAGGTTTATACCTGCAGAAACTCGCCTGCGGCGTCATCGCTCGCCCGCTTCTGATGATTGAGCCCAATGCGGAATTCACCGCAAGCTTCGAGTTCGACGATCCCGTCGAAACTCTGGAATCCATCTTCTTTATTTTGAACCGGCTACTGCACGAACTCTGCTCTCGCTTGCTCTCTACAGCGCAAGCCGCCAGCGAATTGCGCCTGACCGTAGGACTCAACGTGCGTCAACTCCATATGCCTCATCCTGTGAATAGGAGCATTGAAAGGGTCCGGCTTCAGCCGGGCCAACTCCTCGCTCCACAATTGGCTTTAGCCTCTGAGGGAACTCGTCCGAGCGTACGAATCGAAGAAACCCGCATTCACGACGCAGAACAAGACAGGTACTCCAAGCACGCCTGGAAACTCCCGGTTCCCACGCAAGAAAAAAATCTGCTCTTCAGCCTGATTCGTCTTCATCTGGAGAAGACGACGTTCTCAGCGCCGGTACGTTGCCTGCGTCTCGAAGTTATTCCGGTCAAGCCGCGCGTCGCCCAGGGAAATCTTTTTGCGCCGCCGGCCCCCGCGGAGGAAAAACTCGAAATCACGTTGGAGCGAATTCGCGGAGTCGTTGGCGCGATCGATGCCGACGGCACCGAATGCGTAGGCTCTCCGCAATTGCTCGATACGCACAAGCCAGACAGTTTCACATTACAGCGCCTGCGAATTACCGAGGCGCATTCTTCCCCGTCTAAAAAGTTATCGTCATCGAAACATTCCGTTGCAAAAGAAATTCCGAAGATGTCCCCCGTGGAACCCCGTGTACCCCGTAGTTCCAGGCTTTTGCCGGGACCAGACCCATCTTCCGCCACGAGCACATCTACACGATCCGCGCCAGTGATCGCGCTACGTATTTTCCGTCCCGCCCTTGAGACTTCGGTGGAACTCGATGGCGAGAATCCGCATTTCGTCCGCCTTTGGAACCGCCATCGCCGCGTATTCGCCGCTTCCGGACCATGGTCCGCTTCCGGCAACTGGTGGAATGTCTCCGCGTGGATGCGCGAAGAGTGGGACGTGGCTTTGCAAACCCCCGCCGGCCTTGGCTTCTATCGCATCTACCGCAACCGCTTGCAGGACCGGTGGTTCGTGGAAGGAGTGTTTGATTAAAAAGCGTCGTTCGTCATTCGTCGTCGGTCGTTCGCGACGCTGGAATGAACGACACATTCCGAACGACCAACGACAAACGACCGACGACAAAAAACTGTCCTGTCCTTCACATCCTGATTTACGCCCATGCCCTATATCGAACTCCACGCCCGCTCCGCTTTCAGCTTTCTCGAAGGAGCTTCCCTGCCAGAAACTCTTATCGCGGCCGGGACCGCGCGCGGACTGCCCGCCATGGCCCTCCTCGACCGCCACGGAGTCTATGGCGCAGCACGCTTTTACATGGCCGCCAAGCAAGCCAAAATCAAAGCTCATATCGGAGCCGAAGTCGCCATCGCCGAAGGCGGCAACTATCCGCTATTGGCCGCCACGCGAACCGGATATCAGAACCTCTGCCGCCTCATCACCACCACCAAGCTCCGCACGCAAAAAAAAAGCATCGCCACAGCCTCGCTCGCCGAATTGCAAACACACTCCGAAGGCTTGATCTGCCTTACGGGAGACGAAAGCGGCCCGCTCGCCCACGCGCTCGCGCAAGGTGGCGAAGTCGCCGCACGTCAAATCCTTCACCAACTCACCGAAATCTTCGGCCGCGAAAACGTTTACGTCGAACTACAACGCCATGCGGACCGTTTTCAAGAAGCGCGCAATCAGGCTGCCGTCACGCTTGCCCGCGAACTTCATTTGCCTCTGCTCGCGACCAATGGCGTGTGTTACGCCACGCCCGCCGAGCGGCAGATTGCCGACGTCTTCACCTGCCTTCGCAACAAGCGCCGCCTCGATACTGCCGGCCGCCTGCTCGCGCGCAATTCCGAACGCTACATCCGCAGCGCGGAAGAAATGTCGCGCATTTTTTCCGATCTTCCCGAAGCCATTGCCAACACTGAAGAACTTTCATCCCGCCTCGAATTCACCCTAGAAAAGCTGGGCTACGAATTCCCGCGCTATCCCGTGCCCGAAAGCGAAACCATGGATTCCTTCCTGCACAAGCGTACCTGGGACGGCGCACGCTGCCGCTATCGTCCCGTCAGCGCCCGCGTGCGCGCGCAACTCGAAAAAGAATTGGCGCTCATCGAAAAGCTCAAGCTCTCCGGCTACTTCCTTATCGTCTGGGACTTAGTCTGCTTCTGCGAGCGCAACGGCATTCTCGTGCAAGGCCGCGGTTCGGCCGCCAACAGCGCCGTTTGCTATTCGCTCGGCATCACCGCCATCGATCCCATTGGTATGGACTTACTATTCGAGCGCTTCCTCTCCGAAGAACGTGGCGAGTGGCCCGACATCGATCTCGACCTGCCCAGTGGCGGCGAGCGCGAGAAGGTCATTCAATATGTCTACGAGCGGTACGGCAAGCGCGGAGCCGCCATGACCGCGAACGTCTGCACCTACCGTGGGCGCTCCGCCGCGCGCGAAATGGGCAAAGTCCTGGGCATCGACGAAGACACGCTCGCCCGGCTATCGGCGGTCGTCGGCCAATTTGAGTGGCGCGATCCTAACGACACTATGGAGCGCCACTTCGCCTCGACCGGACTCGATCTGAGCCATCCCCAAATTGCCGTCTATCTCGAACTCTGTCAGCGTGTGCAGGACTTACCGCGCCATCTCAGCCAGCACTCTGGCGGCATGGTTATCTGCCAGGGGCAACTCGATTCCGTCGTCCCACTCGAGCCCGCCACCATGCCCGGCCGTGTGGTTGTGCAATGGGATAAAGACGATTGCGCCGACTTAGGCCTGATTAAAGTCGACTTGCTGGGCCTCGGCATGATGGCCGTTCTCAAAGATAGCATCGGCCTGATTCGCGATCATTACGATGAAGAGGTTGACTTAGCCCATCTCCCGCAAGATTGCCCGGACGTCTATGACACCATCCGCAAGGCCGACACCATTGGCATGTTCCAGATCGAAAGCTGCGCGCAGATGGCCTCTCTCCCGCGCAATAACCCGACAAAGTTTTATGACCTGGTTACACAAGTCGCGCTCATCCGTCCCGGTCCTATCACGGGCGAGATGACCAGCCCATATTTGAAGCGGCGACAAGGCAAGGAGGCTGTCACTTATCCGCACGATTCGCTCATCCCCGTTCTTAAGCGCACTCTCGGGGTGCCGCTGTTTCAAGAGCAACTTCTCAAATTAGCCATGATCTGCGCCAACTTTAGCGGCGGCGAAGCCGAAGAACTCCGCCGCGCCCTCGGCAGCAAGCGCTCCCAGCAGCGCATGCGAGAAATCGAAGCCAAACTCCGCGCCGGCATGACCACTAACAACATTCCGCCGCCAACGCAAGACCAGATCGTCAAATTCATCAGCTCATTCGCCCTCTACGGCTTCCCCGAATCCCACGCCGCCAGCTTCGCACTGATCGCCTACGCCAGCGCATTTCTCAAAGTCCGCTATCTCGGCGCCTTCACCGCCGCACTGCTCAACAATTGGCCGATGGGTTTTTATCATCCCGCTACCATTGTGAAAGATGCTCAACGCCATGGCCTTCCCGTGCATCCCGTGGATGTAACTTGCTCCGAATGGAATTGCACGTTGGAGAATTCTGAGCGGTCCCCAGTGTGCCTCTGTGTACCCCGTGGTTCAAGCTCTTTGGAACCGAATCAAGCCCCGCCCCTAACAACCACCGCCCTTCGCCTCGGCCTGCGTTATGTGCGCGGCTTACAGCAGGCCGCAGCCGAAGCTCTGGTGCACGAACGCGAACGAGCCCCATTCCCTTCCGTCGAAGACCTGGCCCACCGTGTACCCCAACTCGGCCGCGACAATCTGACAATCCTCGCATCCATTGGCGCTCTCAACAACCTCTCTCCCGCCACAAAGCTACATCGCCGCGATGCCCTCTGGCAGGTCGAAAAAGCGGTAAGAAGAAGCGGCCCTCTGCTCGAAGGACTTATCGACTTAGACAAAACCTCGCCGCTTCGACCGATGAATATCGAAGAGAGATTAGTCGCCGACTATCACGGTACTGGACTTACTACAGGGCATCATCCCATGGCTTATCGCCGCGATGTGCTCCGCGCGCGAGGAGTTAAATCCGCCATTGAGCTGCGCACCTTGCCTCACGGGATACAAGCCACAACCGCCGGCTGCGTCATTACGCGCCAGCGTCCCGGCACCGCCAAAGGAATTATTTTCATGACCCTCGAAGACGAAACTGGAACCTCCCGCGTCATCATCAGCCCCGATTTTTATAATCAGAACCGCATGGTCGTGCGCAACGAGCGCTTCGTTGTGGTTTCGGGAGTCGTTCAGAATCAGGACAACATCGTGCACATGAAAGCGCGGAGTATCCAGCCGCTCTCCATCAGCGCCGCTCCAACGCCGTCGCACGACTTTTATTAGGACGCGCTTTTTTCTTCCGACAAAAATGCGGCCCAGGTCGCCCCGGCCCGCAATTTTGCTGGTCGTTGGCCGCTTGCTAGTTCACCGTCTGGGTGAAGCCAGCCGACACGCTGCCTTGGTTGTTGGTGTCTCCCGCATAGCTCGCCGTCATCGTCCGCGTCCCTGAGGCCGCGAACGTGATCGAGCATGTTCCCTTGCCCGATGTCAGCGTGCCCGTGCAGCTTTCCCCTGTGCTCGCGTTGACCGTCGCGCTTCCCGTCGGCTTGCCCGGAGCCACCGTGAAGCTGAACTTGACGGCTCGCCCAACCGTCGACGGATTCAGGCTGCTCGCGGTGATTGCCGTCGTCGTTGCCGCCTGGTTAACCACTAACTGTACAGTCACCGTCACCGTCGCATAGTCCGAAGCCGCCGACGGCGTGAACGTCACCGACAATGTCTGCGGGCCCGCTGTCAGTACTTTCCCGCTCCCCGGTGTGTACACGAACTTTCCTGGTACATTGGCCGTCGCATTCAACTGGGCCGTACTCAGCGCCGTACCGTACGCAATCGGAGCCGGTGTCGCCCAAGTGATTACGCTGGCCGCCAACGCCGCCGTCGTCTTTTGAGTCGCCGTGGCCGCTGAATAGACATCATCCGCCGCCCACTTCGCCCCCAGCACGCAGGTTCCAGTGCCGCTGACCATAGACACGGTGTTGCCGCTGATCGTGCAGGCCGCCGGCGTAGTCGCTGTGATGACCGCCGTTGTGCTGGCATCCGTCGTCGCTGTCACCATGAACGTGCTGCCGTAGGCCGCGCTCGCCGGTGCACCAGTAAAGCTCACCGTCGGTGTTCGTGGAGCTGCTATGGCCGTAATTTCGACAACCGGCGACGCAGCCGCATAATTGCCGTTACCGGCCTGCGTCATCGTGATCGTGCAGCTTCCGGTGGCTTTGTTCGCCATCGTGATCGTGCCGCCGGAATTGGTACATGCTCCCGACGTGACAAAGCTAACCGGCAGTCCAGAACTGGACGATGCCACCACCGTGAAACTGCTGTTCTTGACCACGGCCGAAGGCGCCGCCGTCGCCACACTGATCGTCTGGCTCGCCTTGGTAGCATTCGTCACCTGCACGACCGGGGCAGCGGCCGAGTAGTTCGCATTACCCGCCTGGCTGGCCGTTACCGAGCATGTGCCCGTGCCGCTCGTCATCGTGTAAGTCGCGCCGACGTTCGAGCAGGAACCCGCACTCGTGAACACCAGTGGGTTACCACTTGCACCGCCCGCCGCCACCACCGTGAAGCTGCTCCCGTATTCCGCACTCCCCGGTGCGTTCACGCTGAATACGATCGTCTGGCTCGCCTGATTCACTGTCTGGCTCACCGATCCCGATCCGCCGTTGTGGTTCGCGTCACCTGAATACGTCGCCGTAATCGCGCCGCTGCCGGCACCCAGGCTCGTCGTCGTGCAGGTCGCCGCTCCCGGATTACCTGTCAGCGCCGAGGCTCTGCATCCCGCGTTGGCGCTCCAGGTCACGGTTCCGGTCACATCCAGGGGCTTCACGCCCTTGTTGCCGCCCTTGCGACCTTTCACCATCCCTGTGTCACTCGTGATCGTCGCCGTGAACGTTACCGACTGTCCGTACGTCGACGGATTCAGACTCGACCCTACGCTCACGCTGCCGTTCGCGTTCGTCGCCACCGTCGTTTCCGTCACCTCAACCGCCGCCCCGTAGTTCGCGTTCCCCGCCTGATCCGCGATCACCGAGCATGTGCCCGTGCCGCTCGTCATCGTGTAAGTCGCGCCTACGTTCGAGCAGGAGCCCGCACTCGTGAACACCAGTGGGTTACCACTTACACCGCCCGCCGCCACCACCGTAAAGCTGCTCCCGTATTCCGCACTCCCCGGTGCGTTCACGCTGAACACGATCGCCTGGCTCGCCTGATTCACCGTCTGGCTCACCGATCCCGATCCGCCGTTGTGGTTCGCGTCACCTGAGTAGCTCGCTGTCACCGTCTCGCTTCCCGCACCCAGACTCGACGTCGTACACGTCGCCGTCCCGGTCCCCGTCCCTGGAGTCGACACCACTGGCGTCACGCCGCAACCCGTGTTGTTGTCCCAGGTCACGTTGCCGGTCACATCCAGCGGCTTCACGCCCTTCTTGCCGCCCTTGCGACCTTTCACCATCCCTGTGTCACTCGTGATCGTCGCCGTGAACGTTACCGACTGTCCGTACGTCGACGGATTCAGACTCGACCCTACGCTCACGCTGCCGTTCGCGTTCGTCGCCACCGTCGTTTCCGTCACCTCAACCGCCGCCCCGTAGTTCGCGTTCCCCGCCTGATCCGCGATCACCGAGCATGTGCCCGTGCCGCTCGTCATCGTGTAAGTCGCGCCTACGTTCGAGCAGGAGCCCGCACTCGTGAACACCAGTGGGTTACCACTTACACCGCCCGCCGCCACCACCGTAAAGCTGCTCCCGTATTCCGCACTCCCCGGTGCGTTCACGCTGAACACGATCGCCTGGCTCGCCTGATTCACCGTCTGGCTCACCGATCCCGATCCGCCGTTGTGGTTCGCGTCACCTGAGTAGCTCGCTGTCACCGTCTCGCTTCCCGCACCCAGACTCGACGTCGTACACGTCGCCGTCCCGGTCCCCGTCCCTGGAGTCGACACCACTGGCGTCACGCCGCAACCCGTGTTGTTGTCCCAGGTCACGTTGCCGGTCACATCCAGCGGCTTCACGCCCTTCTTGCCGCCCTTGCGACCTTTCACCATCCCTGTGTCACTCGTGATCGTCGCCGTGAACGTTACCGACTGTCCGTACGTCGACGGATTCAGACTCGACCCTACGCTCACGCTGTCGTTCGCGTTCGTCGCCACCGTCGTTTCCGTCACCTCAACCGCCGCCCCGTAGTTCGCGTTCCCCGCCTGATCCACGATCACCGAGCATGTGCCCGTGCCGCTCGTCATCGTGTAAGTCGCCCCTGCGTTCGTGCATGCTCCCGCACTCGTGAACACCAGCGGGTTACCGCTGGCACCGCCCGCCGCCACCACCGTGAAGCTGCTCCCGTATTCCGCACTCCCCGGTGCGTTCACGCTGAACCCGATCGTCTGGCTTGCCTGATTCACGACCTGCCCGCCGGCCAATGTGCCCGAGCTGCCCGCATTATTCGAGTCGCCAGAGTAAACCGCCGTGACCGTGTGCGTACCCGCCGTCAGCGCAGACGTACTGGCTGACGTGGCCGACCCCGAAGACAGCGTCACCGGTGAACCAGAGTTACTGCCATCAATCGTGAATTGCACCGTGCCGGTCGGTGAGTTTCCCGTCACGCTGGCCGTGAAGCTTACCGCCTGGCCATACGTCAAAGGATTCGAGCTGGAAGCCACCGATGTGGTTGTCGGCTGCTGGCAGATCACAGAGATGCCAGTCGCGCTCGATGTCGACGCTGCATCGTTCGCTGCGTCGCCAGGAAAATATGCAATCACACTATTATTGCCGCAAGCCAGCGCAGAGCCCGCTACGCTGAGTGTCGCCGATGCCGTACAAACTACAGTCGGCGCCGTTCCGGTGCAAGCATTCGCCACCAGGGCGGCGCTGCCAAGACTCGTGCCGCCAGTGCTTCCGATAAAGAAGTTGACGACTCCGGACGGGACACCGCCTCTCTTGGTGGCTGTCACCGTTCCCGTCAGCGTGGTGTTGGTGGTGTTGGTGATTGACGAAGAGCTGGCCGAGATGGTGGTGCTCGATGTAAACGCGGCCGAAACCGTCCAGTTGTCTACTAAATTGCCAATGTTCACACTGCCCAGGCCGGTTCCCAAGTCATAGCCTGGGGCGGACTGATAGGCCAACGTATTTGCGGTGTTAGAACTTGAGCTAAGGCCATAGTTGCTGCCGGCGAGGGCATAGCACGATGAGATCGTGCTATGGCAGGCCTGCACGATGTCGGAGGCAATGGTTGAGGCGCTCGAAGCGCCATTGGCGGTTCCGCACATTGTAGTTCCGCCGGGCAGGCAAGGCGTGTCGTTGGCAATGTCGTTAAAGATGCAAGAGGACGAAACTCCTGGGCCCAAAGCCGAACCTGAGCAGTTGGAGATAGTAGCGCTGGGGCTTCCCGTAGCGCCATATTCCTGCGCCGCGAGGTTATATAAGGTGTAGTTGGCCTGTCCCTGGCGCGAACCCGTCTTTTGGTTAATCAACGCCATCAGGCCGTTAACCTGGGGCGCCACGAAAGAAGTGCCGCCGGCACCTTGATAATAGGCATCCTGTTCATTTGTATAGGTGCACGCGTAGCCGGTATCGGACTGGCAATACAGCAAAGCATGACTCCACCACCCCGCCGAAGCGAAGAATGCAATATCGGGCTGATTGCGGTAAGTAGGGGATGTTCTCGCGTTACCAATCCCATAAACGCTCTGCCAGGTTGGAATGGGGTTATAGACGCTGATGCCGCCTCCACCACCGACGACCGCGCGGTAGGTGGCCGCAGCTTTGGTGTTACAGACTGCTTGCGTCGTGTACGTGGTGCCGAAGTTCGTAACACCTAAGGCCTGTAAGTAGGAAATGAACAGCGGGGTTCGAGCACTCGCCTCCCCAGGTGAACTTCTGGGATGTAGGAAAGAGCCGAACCAAATGTGCTGGTATTGGTGCTGCTCCAGTATGCGCTGGAAGGCGTGCCCTTGCCTTGATAGCTGTCGCTGAAGTCCGTGCCGCCGGCCGAAATGTTATAGGCCGTGCTCGACATGGCGTTCGACGAAATATTGCTGGTCTCGTACGAGGCGTTCTGGTTGCAACCTGCCGAACCCGCGTCGCCGGAGGAGACAACCGCCGTGATGCCTTCAGCCGCCATCTGCTCCCACAAATCGGTGTAGAAGATCTTGCCGGTCGTGCCCGCCGAAGTCTCGCATACGCCATAACTCAAGCTCGTCGAACTGACGGTTGAATACAGGTGGTTCGCAATATAGGTCGCGGAAATGTCGGTACCATAGTTACCGACCCCGCTCCCTGTCGCGCAGGCTACGAAGTCAATGATGGCATTGGGAGCGACTGCGCCGGCCCACTCGGCGTCGAGCAAAGCTTCGCCTTCTTCGTTCGTCGAAGTAGGTGTGGAAGCTGCGGCGCAAGCAGGGCTTGCGCCGCTGTTGCCATTCATGTAATTGATGCCGCCTTGAGGGCTGTTCGCACCGGTCGTGGGATAAGCCGGGAGACCGAATGCCGCCCGGAAGCCGGTAATATCCGGGTTGCCGGTGCCATTGGTCGTATTGTTATGGATTCCGGTCTCTTCGATCACGGCGATGGTCACGCCCGCGCCGGTGATGCCCGCGTTGAGCGCTGGATTCTCGTTATAGATCGTGTAAAAATCCTGCGGAGTAACGTCCCAGTTGAGATAACCGCTGTAGTTGAAGGTAATTTCGGGAGCCGACAATGGTCCCGTAACCTTCTCGAATTGACCCGTCTTGGTGTCTTTCTTGAAGACGCCCGCATCGACTTTGTTCGGCTTGTGCGGGAAGTTATGCAACTGCTTGAATCCAACCACTGCCGGCGCAAGCGCTGCTGGGATGGTCGGAATGTTGACGTTGGCTTGATAAGGTTGGCCGTTCACGCTGAACTGGTGGATCTCAACGTTAAAGGCGCGGCGCAACTGTCCTACAGTGCCAGTAAATATGATGGCGGTGCGGCCCGCAGGCGTCTCTTCAATCGTGAAACGCTTGGACTGAAGCCAGGACTCGACCGTGTGCAGGTCCGAATCCGAAATGCCAAAAGTCTTTCCGTATTCTTCCGCGGTCAGCCACTTGTGATACATGGGCGACTTGGGATCGTGGAGTTGATCGACCGTCGCATCCAGATTTCGTTGCTGCTCCGGGCTGCGGTTCAAAAGCAGGAACAGATGACCCAGCTTCTTATCGTCGGCCACGGCTCCCTTGTCGTACCGCGCTTGCGCGAGCGGATGAATCGAACCTTGTAGCGGAACAGCGTTCGACTCGACAATCTTTTCGGTAATCAGGTTGCGAGCCTGACCATAGGAAGAGACGCTAGAGGCCGAAAAAAAGGCCACAGCGATGCCCAGGGCCAACACAACCCGCGTTGTCTGTCTCACAATTCCTCCACAGAGCTGCCCAAATCGCTTACTTCTCATGCTCATTGAGTGCAGTCCACCCTGCCAGATGGCGGACCAGCCGCAGGATCGCGCACCTTCGGCCCTATCGCGGCAAGACTCACAAAACATCCGCGCAGCCGCCGTGCAGTATCTGAGCCTGCCGACTACACTCGAGACCCACTTCTAGTCCAAAATTTGAAGGAGATACAAGGAGTTCTTCTACGAAACAGCGCTAATTTTCTTCTCCGGTGGTTCCTGGGGGCCTGAGGTAACCAGTAGCTTGTTCTCCTTCTGGGGGACGCCACGTGTTTGGCCGCGGCAGAACTGAACAGATAGCCTGTTTACGCCGATTCAGGTTTGAAGTCAACGGAAATTTCCGTTTCCCGTGACAAAAGCCCCCTCGTTCGTGCAAGCCGCTATAATTTCAGCGCACTTTCTTGCACATTGAGCAAAGGTAGGCTGGCGAACAGCCGATTGACACTATTGTCCAATCGCTGAAGGATGACGGCGCCGTGTCACTCCTCACGGCGCGTTGCCAAGAATGCGGCTCCAAACGTCATTGTCATTGTCGACCGATGGCCAGGTGTTTGTGGTTCCCGCGCGCATAGCTTCCAGTTTCTCGGCGGCATTGGAATTTGGATCGACCTGAATTTCGGCGAGAAATTCCTGCTGAGCCTCCTCGTTGTGCCCTTCATCTTCCAGAATGACCCCAAGGGCATAATGCATTCGTGGAGTATGGGGCAAGAGTTGGGCTGCCCGACGAAACGATGCCTCAGCTTGCACCGACTGCCCAGCGCCCATCCGTGTCATTCCCAGATAGAAATAACCAGTGCCCTGCTTTGGGTTGACCTCGGTCGCGTGCAACAGAAGTGGAAGGGCACGATTGTAGTCGTGGAGGTAAATATCGAGCACTCCCACGGAGATGAGAGTTTGATAGTCGTCCGGATAGGCTTCGAGCGCCTGCTCAAGATACTTGCGCGATGCCGGATAGTCTTTCTGCTGCGACATCAGCGCCGCCATCTGGTGCAGCGCAACCAGGCTGTGCGGCGCAACCTCAATTCCCCTGGCATAAAGCCGTTCACCGGAACTCCAACAACGCGACTGCGCAATCGTGCCCGCGCTCAACCCGGCCACCAAAACCACCAGAACTACAGTCTGCGCCACCGGTATACCAGCAACCGTATGGCTTCCCAAACGGATGCGCCGCAACGTCATCGCCGCAAGCATGGCAAAGCCGATGGAAGGAAGATAGAGGTAGCGGTCGTGGACCAGATCGCTGGGCACAAATCGCCCGAGCGCAATCAGGGGAGGCACGAGCGGCAGAAGCAGCCACGTGCACGCGGACAACACTTCCGGTTGACGGCGCGCCCATATCCACAGAGCGGCGCCAACGACGATCACGGCCAGACCGGGCGCCACCAGATTCATGAAGTCCGGCTTGACCACAAATGCGAAGGGATAGAACACGCTTAGTGAAGAAGGCCATACCAACTTGTGCAGATAAAACCAAAGCGCATCGGGCAAGGTAAACAACACGGTAGTCTTTGTGACGTGACTGCCTATATCCGGAGCAAATCCTCTCAGCACGATCAACCGCACCACAAGATAGACCACGGTCAAAACGGCAAAAGGCGTAAGCGCCCGCACGGCGGACTGCACCCTCCGCGACGACGTCGTCTCTCGCGCTGTTCTCCATTCGTAGTAGAGGAGGGTCGGCACGACGATCACCGCAGTCTCTTTGGATAACAGCGCGAGCGCGCACAGCACCAGAGAAGCCGCGTACCAACGGCGATCGCCCCCGTCCTGCCAGCGGCGGTAGCAAAGCACACATCCTAAGAACAGCACTGCCATTAGGGGTTCGGTTACACCGGAAATCCAGGTGACACACTCCACGTGGATGGGATGGACGGCAAAGATCGCGGCACAAAAACCGGCGGCGGCATTATCTTTCAGGTCGCGGCGCGCCAGGTAGTAAACGAGAGCCGTCGCTCCCGCATGTAACAGAATCGAGGCCGCGTGCCACCCAATCGGATTCAAGCCGAATAGTGTGAAGTTCAACAGCATCCAGAGCAGGAACATCGGCCGATAGTAGTTACTGACCGCATTCAAATGGCTCCAGACGTTGTGCGTGAAATACTGCGGCAGGTTGTGCCAGGATTGAATGGATGGATTCTTTAGAATCTGCCCAATGTCGTCATAAATGAACGGATAACTCAGCGTTCCGAGATAGGCGAGGACGGCGAGCACAACTGGAATCAGTATCGCCGACGATGCAATCAGCTTGCTCCAGCGCGCTCCCGCGGGCGTTTTTTCGTCGTTCCGCTTCTTAGATTTCCCTGATTTGATGCCGGACTTCAAGTTTTATTCGATTTGGCTCGCCGGATTCGGAAACCGTCCGCCGTCCTTCTTGGGGCTTGAAAACAGCGCTCGCGCGGCTATCTTATCATTCGCTGTGGTTTGCTGCTGCGTTAGCTCGCTTCGCGCACTTTTTTAGGCAGGTGCAATGGAACCAGCGCGGTGTGCGTTGCGCTTGCTCACGGTTTTCTCCCCAGCATTGGATGCTGCTGGTCGTTTGCAACCGGAACCAATCTCAGGAAGACCTCTTGCGGCAGATGAGTCTGCCAATGGTCGCTCAATTTTGCGTATCCCACCAATCCAAAGAAGAGGATCGCGATACCAGCAGCAACGCTCCAGGCGGGAACGCCATATCGAAACCCCTTCGGTGCTACGACGCGCAGCGAGAGCGCATCCTGGGCCGGACATACCGCGACGCACTCCAGACAGCCGGTGCACTCTGCGGAACGAATCTGGACGAGTTTGTCGACCGGCAGCGCGGCGGGACAGGCTTTCGCGCACTTAGCGCAGTCGATACACGTGCGCTGGCTGCGCATGATCCGCAGCGGACTGAACATCGAGATCAATCCCATCAGCGCCCCGTAAGGGCACAGATAGCGGCACCAGAAGTTTTGGATGAGAACCGATGCGAGTGTCAGTGCCGCAACCACGATTGCGGTTGTCCCTCCCATAAAGCGGAAGAAGTTGAGCATGCGCACGTCGACAACGAGCCCGTAGGGACTGGCGACGAACTCCGAGATGGCGGAGGCGGACATCGCCGTCACCGCATAAACAAAGAAGAGCAATAGCAGATACTTCAGGGAACGAAGCGGCAAGTCGAGCCAGCGTGGAATCTGGAAGGTTTTGCCAAACACGCGCCGGCCCAGCTTCCACAGATATTCGGAGACGGTTCCAACCGGGCAAATCCAACTGCAAAACGATTTGCGGAACAGCAGCGAACTGAGCGTGAAGACAAGGAACAAGAAGAAAGCCGCTGGATGCACGCGAGGCAGTTGCCCACTGAACAGTACATACTTGACCTGCATCATTCCTTCGATCGGCAACCAGCCTTCCACACCCGGCGGACGAGGAACAGCGACAGTTTGTCCACCGCCCTCCGCCCAGCGGACGAACAAATAAAATTGGAAACCGATCCAGAGACTCAGTGCAGAGAATGCCATCTGAACCGCGAACCGAATCGGCTGGGAGAAGTCGCGGCCCTCGCGGCGCACAAGCTTCTTGCGGCTGCGCGCTGCTGTGTTTGTTACGCGGCGACTTGCGGCTGGTTGAATATTCAACTCGGAGATCGTTGAATCGGGCTCTAGGAAATTGGCTGTCTCCACGATGCTTCCCTTTCACTTTGACGATAAAGGAAGACCGCACAGCCCGATGTGACTTATGTCACGCCGAGATCTTTAAGAAATCCTCGAAGGCGTCGCCAGCCAGTGTCGTGTTGCGAGGGATTCAGCGACGAAATCAGCGCAGTGGTGGCGCCGGCGAGTTGACTACCTGGCTCAGCACGGCCGAGGTGCTGGTATCGAACGAGGTGCTGCCTTTGTATTCTGCGGTGATGGAGTGAGTGCCAACGGTTAACTTTGCGGTGGTTAAGGTGGCCACGCCGTTGCTGAGCTTCGCCATTCCCACGGCCACCTTGCCGTCGTAAAACTCAATATCACCTGTAGGCGCGTCGCTGTACTGAGGAACGACCGTTGCAGTGAGGGTTATCGGCTGTTCGTAGACCGAGGGATTCTCGGAGGATCTGAGCGTGGTCGTGCTAGTCGCTTTGGTTATGACCTGGCTCACTGTATTGGAGGTGCTGGCGGAGAAATTGGCGTCGCCACCATAGACCGCTTTGACGACCTTGGTGCCGACGGCGAGAGTCGAGTCGGTGAAAGTTGCAGTGCCGCCGCTCAAAGTTGCGGTTCCGAGAATGGTCTTTCCCACTTCGAAGCTCACTGTCTCGCCATTCGGCGGGGTTCCGGCGCTCGAAGTTACGGTTGCGGCAAAGATTGCTGGCTGCCCATATGCGGAGGGATTCGGGGAGGACGAGAGTGTGGAAGTCGTAATTACCGGAAAGCCCATCTTTGTAACAAAAGCGTTTTGATAGCCCGCGTTTGCTGTCTGGAAGGCTCCAGCCGTTACGGGAAAATTATTGGAAAACGTGTATCCCGTAATGTAGGCGTAGTCTGAACTGTTTACGGCGATGCCATAGCCAATTCCGCCGGAACCATCCGATCCCTTGCTACCTGCCAGGTAGGTGGAATAAATCAAGGCCGACCCGGCAGGATTAAATTTGGACACAAAGGTGGCATGCCCAGTGCCGCTTTGTCTCGTCTGAAAGGCGCCCGGAGTAGTTGGGAAGTGGTTGATCGAGTCGGTGAATCCAGTGACATATGCATCGCCGGCGGTATCTACGGAAATGGCCGTTGCCTGATCGAACTTCGGGCTGCCTAGGTAGGATGAGTACGCCAAGGAGGATCCCGTCGGATTGAGTTTTGTGACGAACGCGTCCCCATAACTGGAACAGCTATTGCCGCCGTTGCAAATCGTCTGGAACGCACCGTGTGTTACCGGAAAGTTATCTGAAAAAGTAAAACCGGCGACATAGAAATTTCCTGCGCTGTCCAGGGCAATAGCGAGTCCGACATCCTGCTTGACCCCGCCTACATAAGTTGAATAATCCAGGCCGGAACCGGCGGAGTTGAGTTTTGCAACGAAGGCATCTTCGCCTCCACCGTTCGCAGGCTGAAATGGACTACTCGTTGGAAAATCTGTTGAGGAGGTTCCACCCGTGACGTAGGCGTTGCCCGAGTTGTTTATGACTATTCCATAGCCATTGTCGGCTCCACTGCCTCCGAGAAAAGTTGAATAAACCAGGGCTGAGCCCGTAGGGTTGATCTTGGCGACGAAAGCATCGCCGTCGGTGGCGCAGTTTGTACCGCCGTTGCACACTGTCTGGAAAGCCCCGGGAGTGATTGGGAAATTGGCGGACTCGGTGCTGCCGACGACGTAAGCGTTGCCTGAGTTGTCTGCCGTTATTCCATAGGCAGAGTCAGCTCCGCTTCCGCCGAGGAATGTAGAGTAAATCAATGCTGAGCCATCAGGGTTGAGCTTGGCCACAAAGGCGTCAGTAGTTCTTGCCATAGACTGACTGTAGGGCGCGCACCGTCGGAAAATCGTTGGAGTAGGTATAGCCTGCAACGTAGGCCTCCCCAGTGGCGTCAACGGCTATTCCTTGGCCGAAATCCGCCAGGCTTCCGCCCAGATATGTCGAATAGACCAAAGCTGACCCACTAGGGTTGAGCTTGGTCACGAAGACGTCTGCGTTGCCGCCAAGGCTCGCCTGAACTGCGCCAGGCGTGACCGGAAAGTTCGTCGAAGTGGTAATGCCCGTTACGTAAGCGTTGCCCGCGCTGTCCAGTGCAATAGCATACGCGCTGTCTTCTGAATCGCCCCCAAGATAGGTGGAATAGACAAGAGGACGGATTACGGGATCGATGTACAAGGGTTTGGTGGCGTCGTAATTGGCCAGCTGGAATCCCACGCGATTGCCATTTGTGATGGTGTAGCTGGCGGCGATTTCTAGTTTCTTGCCATCTTTTTCCTGGTAGACCAGCGGTTTGTGCCAGCGGATTTCGCTGTCATTCGTCGTCTCGGAGGTTGCATCGGCCATGTTGAAAACCAGGTCGCCGTGCGCGTCCTGGCGGATTTGCTTGGCACCGCGAATGTCAAAGGCGATGCCTTTGGGATTGGCTCCGGGAGCTACGATGAAATCGTATTCCAGTTGGCGCTGGTTGCCGTAGTAGACCAGGTCGATGCCGGGGTAAATTGCTTGGTACTTCACCTTGGCGTAGGTGGGGACATTCGTCCGCCACTTTGCCGGATCGTTGCCGATGAAGTAGTTCGTTTTGCCGGCGAGTTCGTCCGCGCCGGTAACCTTGGCTGCGGGATTGGCGTTGCGAAGCTTCATGCGGAGCACAGGGCCCGGCTTGGATTCGTCCAAACGAGGGCGGGGACCGGGATTTGCGTTCGCGGTTTTTCCCGCGACAGTTGCCTGCGCGTTCCTGTCTTCTTTTGTCCCGATGTCTTTGTCTTTGCCTTTGCCCCTTAGCACGAGCACCGCTTCATCTGGAGTCAGAAAGAGCGAGTAGGCTCCGGTGCGCGAGAGGAACTTCACGCGGGCATCGCTCTGGCCGTGGTTCGCTTCGAAGCTCAAGGGCAGCTTGCCATAGCTGTCGAGGATCGCGGCTGAGGCTTTGGAATCGGGAGTTGAGGATGACTTTGCAGGGTCGCTATGGGAGGAGATCGACGGCGCAGTTTGGGCGAGGGTAAACGAGTTAGCCGCCAGAAGCGCAGCGAGCGAGAGCAGCAGGGTGCGGAACGATGCGGTGCGATCTGCGATCATGATTCTTCTCCTCCAATGGACAGGCGGTGTCGCTTTCAATGTGTCCGCGATGGAGCCATTTACTCCCGATGAACATTACCTGAGCTGACTTGCCGATCAGAACCAAGGGGCCTTGGCATTTATATGATACTCGCTCTTGGATTAATTGATGCAGAATTTTCGGTAGTGGGCTGTTTTCAAAACAGCCCACTACCGAATTTTCAATTACACTTATTGACCCGCGGCACACTCTATAACTCGGCCTGGGGCAGCCGATTTGGCTACCGAAAGTTCGCTTGGCTATGCATCAGGTGGGCGCAAAATTGGGCACAATGAAAAAGGGGCCGATTCAAAATCGGCCCTTAACTCTTGGTGCGAAAGGGGGGACTCGAACCCCCACGGTTTTACCCGCCAGATCCTAAGTCTGGTGCGTCTGCCAATTCCGCCACTTTCGCAGGTGCAAACTCAATCCGCCGGCGATTGGTCCCGTCAACAACGATTCCGCCGCGGTTCCTATTTTAGCGGATGCGACCACGAAGAACGAAATGAGGCCTCGGCGGAAATGAAACATCCCTAATCGGCCTGAGCACCGACTCTGCGCGAGGAGTTAACACATGCCGTTGCTTCTGCATCCGGCTGGCCAAAACACGTTTGTCGAACCGGGGAATGTGGTGAGATCATCTATTGCAACGATGTGGGACTGAACGGTCCTTTCTCCGAAGCCCGTTCACCTCCGATTTATTCGCATGCCGCGCTCGACACCCATCTCGCCGCGCTCTGCCGGTCATAATGGCTCTGTGCCTCCTCCGCACGCTGGCGGAGGCGATGACAACCGCGGTCGCGACGGCGGCGAAGGCAAGCCCGACTCTAGGCCCGATTCGATTCCCAACTACGGCGCGCGTCTGCGTCATGCACGGCTCGGCCTTGCGGTCGCGATGACGCCCATCATCATGCTGTTCCTGTCGTTCACCGCGGTTTATCTGGTTCGCCGCGGGTTCGTCAGTTTTGATATTCCAAGCGAAACTTACATTCGCAACTGGGTTCCGGTGCGGCTTCCATGGCTGGTTCTGCTGGCCAATACCGTTGTGCTCATTGCCAGCAGCATCACGATTGACCTCGCGCGCCGCGCCATCACGCGCGAAGCCGCGCTCGCGCCGGTTCGATCCATCCCAGGAATTTCGCTGGGCGACGAGCGCCAGTTCCCGTGGCTCGCGCTGACAACCGTTCTCGGATTCCTATTCCTCGGCGGACAACTCGTGGCGTGGAACGATCTCTCCGCGCATGGATTTCACCTTCAGGGAGGGACGAGCAGCTCGTTCGTGTACATGCTTACCGCCATGCACGGGCTGCATCTTGCGGGAGGACTGCTCGCTCTGCTTTATGCCAATGTCGCTTCCTGGTTCGGCCGAGTTCCCATCGAAAGCCGCCGCATTGTGGTGGACATCACGTCGTGGTATTGGCATGCGATGACCGCGATCTGGATTTATATCCTGGTGCTGTTTTCGTTCGCGGCGCAGTGAGAGATCCGTCGTTCGTCGGCGGTTGTTAGTCGTTCGCGGTCTCGGCGCGGGGACAAGGACTGGCTTTCGGCTCTCGCTGCTCGGCGCTCGTCGTTCGTCCTTCGTCGTTCGCACCTGGGAACGAACGCCTCACTTGCACTGCTCTCTGCCTCTTGCTCCGCTCAGTTGGAATCGAGGTTTACCCTCCCCTTGCGAGTGATCTTTTAGAATCATGGACTTAGCTACAAAACAGGCGCTAGATCTTTGAGGAATAAGGAGTTACTTGCATAATCTTGAGCGCGTGGGAGTTAGGGGTGAAAAGGCCGCATTTTGAGGCGTGCTTGTCCGCAAAATCCTCAAGATAAAGGACTTACACGTAAAATATTCTGGAATAAGGAGTTAGCGGCACACTTCTCGCATTGGCAGCTCGGGGAGTCTGTGCTGGCGGGCGCTGGTCTGATGTGATGAAATCGGGTTAGATGGCGATATTGAGATAATGAGCAAATCCACTTATTCATTGAGGCTTCCGCAGTCTATCAAGAAGGCGGCGCAGCGGCTGGCGAAGGAAGATGGTGTGTCGTTAAACCAGTGGATCGCGGCAGCGGTTGCAGAAAAAGTTGGAGTGGTGGAAACCGCGGCCGACTTCTTCAAGAAGCGAGCGGGCGATGCCACCGGCGAAGGACTCATGAAGTTTCTGCGGACTGCGCCGAAGGTTGAGCCGGAGGCGGAAGACAGGATTCGGTAGCGCCGGCGAAAAGCCCCGCCCGAGCGGAGCCTGGCGGTCCGCTCGGCGCGCAGCAGTTTTTTCATGGTGCTGACCACGATACCTTTCCGTCCGAGCCATAGAACTTAAGGCCCACTCTTGGGTTGCTGTCAAGACTAACTGTTGGTCTAGCCTTGCCATTCGCAAAGAACAATCCGTCCGTTGTCAGCATTGCTCGGTCCTCGCCTTTGTCGTCGGTTAGCCAAACCACTGGGTCATCGGGGTTCGTGCCAATCGTTGCCCCCGTATACGCTGGCGTCCCTATGGTCAGCCGCACGCGACCGTGGCTATCACACAGAACGAACTTTTCGGCTTCGATGGTTCTCGTAGTCCTATCCGCTCCTACAAAGATAAAGACGATGGCGATCAGGGCAACGGCTATCCCAAATGTTTTCAGTCGACGATTCGATCTCTCAAGGCGGTCTATGCGTTTTGTCAGGAGTTCAATTTCAGGTGCCATGACTTGTACCTCCGTTCGCGATAATCACGTTAAGAATCCGCGCCAGACCCATACTGTCAATGCAGCTAGGGCACGGCAAAAACCGTAAGCCAAGAGCGGAACCACCACAACGACTAACACAAGCAACCACGATTCACGGGCGTAGTAGGCTCTCAACGTCCACATATCCATGCCCCCCGCCACACTCGCCCATTCTGAACATCCCTTGAAGTCTGGCGTTTGCTGCAAGCAACTCGCAAACTCGGTCTTCTCAACCGTGTAGTGCACCCTGCTAGAACTGGACACGAAAGTTAGTTAGGCTTGGGGCCTCCGCCAGGAGGCGAGAATGCGAAAGCCGAAAGTGCAGAGAACCCCGGAAGAGAAGTGGCAGATTGTGCTGGAAGGACTGAAGAGCGGCAATGTGGCCGAGACCTGCCGCAAGTACGAGATCGCTCCCACTCTTTACTATCGCTGGAAAGATGAAGTGGAAGAAGGAGCCAAGGCTGCGCTTGGGGGGAAAGGCGCAGCCGCGCGGCCCGATGTGGAGCAGGAAAAACGGATTAAGCAACTGGAGCGGGCGCTGGGCCGGTCGCACTTGCAGATCGAAATACTAAAAAACGTGCTGGGCGAGTGAGCTGCGGGCAAGCGCATTCGTCGGCACGGGAGTTAGTAGCCCAGGGTAACGAAGCGAAGTTGGTGGCCGAGACACTGGAGATCAGCCGGTCGAGCCTCTACTATCGGCGGCAACCACACGCCAGCCGTGCGGATCGCTCGCACGATCAGGAGATCATCACGGCTTGCGGCGAGAAACCGGCGTACGGTTATCGTCGTGTGGCCTGGTGGTTGGGGCGGCATCACGGGCTGGTGGTCAATGGCAAACGGGCACTACGCGTGATGCGGGAGCGCGGGCTGCTGGTGCGGCAGCGCCGTTTTCAGATCTCGCGCCGCAAGGACTGGGGCAAGGTGGAAGCGCCGCTTCCGAATCACGTCTGGCAGTCAGACATGACCAAGGTCTGGGCGGGCCCGAGTGTGGGATGGTCGTATCTGGTGTCGGTCATCGATTGCTGCACGCGCGACATCGTGGGCTGGGACTTGAGTCTGCGTTGCCGCACCGAAGAAGCTCTGGCGGCGCTGAACCGTGCTGTCCTGGAGGTTTTGCCTTTCGGTCCTCGTGGAATGGGTTTGACTTTGACGACCGACAACGGCACGCAGTTTACGTCGGCCCGTTACGTCGAAACTCTGAACCGGCTGGGCATTACCCATCGGCGCACGGCCTACAACCATCCCGAGGGCAACAGCTATATCGAACGGTTTCATCGCAGCTTAAAAGAAGAGGAGGTATGGCTCAACGAATATCAAAACCTCGAGCAGGCCAAGCGGAGCATCGCCCGCTGGATCGAGGAGTACAATCACGACCGTCCGCACCGCGGACTTCGGGGCAGAACCCCGCACGAATACCGTGCCCAGTTCCTTGCCCAAACCATCACTTCAAACATGGCCCCAGCTGTCTAGTTTTGCGGGGTGCACTACAACCTTCTCCGCTTGTGCGCGACGCTGAATCGGATACACGACTAGGCAATAGACTATCCAGACGGCAGTCAGTACGGCGAACAACCGATTAAACCCGCGCTTCACGTTTGCCTGCATGGGTATATCTCCCACCAGATGCTTTATCTATGCTGCGTTTCTACGTTGATGAACTGGCTCTTCGGGCGGTACTTCACATTGTCGGCGTGAACGGTTTGTGCATCCCCGCAGCATGGGAAGGTAATTGTTTGCGGGCCGGGAAAACGTCGGGGCTGTTTCCCCGGCTCATATGAAGGGGTGTCATTAAGCGGAAATTCTTTACCGCACTTCGGGCATGCAACGGCCGCGATGAAAAAATCCATTTGGCCTGTCATATCTTCTCCTTTCAGTCATTCTATCTTGGGCGGCTCGTGCCCGAGAGTAACCACTTATTCGGGTTCTACGCTAGTGAGCGTGCTCTCGACGAATCAGAACGGAAGTCGCAATTCCCGCGAGCAGCACGACAGAAGAGGTTGCGGCTTTTCTTATCACAGCGGTGAACCACTGCGCCACCCAAAATCAAATCCGACACTGGATAATCTTGCAGCCATGGGGTTAGTACATGCAGCGCGGGGAGAATCCCCTGACGCGTTCCAGGCACGGCGAAGGAGGTAGGGATCCTTCGACTCCGCGCTGCTACGCTTCGCTTCACAGCGCTGCGCTCAGGATGACAGGGTTGGTGAAGGCTGCCGCGCAAGATCTCCACGGCGAGCCCCTGCCCGCGCCGGTGCTCACATCAAACCCACACATTCGCAAACAGCGCGAATGTGTGGGGCACCCGCGCTCGATGCCGAACGACGGACAGCGCATGACCATCGGCGTATAGCAAAATGGCGAGCCGCGAACGACGATCAGCGAACAGCGACCGACGCTCTATAATAGAAAGATTCGGTGGCCAGTTTTTAGCCGTCTGTAGCAGTGCCAGGGAGAGATGTCCACAGAGAGCATTATTGTCCGCGGGGCCCGGGTTCATAACCTCAAGAACATAGACTTTGAGATCCCGCATAACACTTTGACCGTGGTGACTGGGGTCTCGGGCTCCGGGAAGTCGTCGCTCGCCTTCGATACGGTGTATGCGGAGGGGCAGCGGCGCTATGTGGAGTCGCTCTCCGCGTACGCGCGGCAGTTTCTGGAGCGCATAGAGAAGCCCGATGCCGATGTGATCGATGGCATCGCGCCGGCTGTCGCTATCAAGCAGAAGAATTCGACGCGGAATCCGCGGTCGACGGTTGCGACTGCGACCGAAATCTACGATTACCTGCGACTGCTGTTTGCGCGCATTGGGCGCACCTATTGCCATGTCTGCGGGCAGGAAGTGAAGAAAGACACGGTGGATGAAGTGGCTGGCAGTGTGCTGGCTCTGGGTGAGGGCACGCGGCTGAATGTGCTGTTTCCGATTCAGGCGGCGGCAAAGGGCGCCGAGCAGAAGGGCGCGGAGCAGAAGGCGGCCAAGAAGTTGCGTGGCGGGAAGAAGCAGGCCGAAGCGAACCTGCTGCCTGACGCGGTTAAAGACCGGCTGTTTGAGCTGCGGAAGCGCGGGTTCAACCGGCTCTTTCAGAATGGGCAGGTGTTTGAGTTTTCGACGCCGGAGTCGCTGCTCGACGTCAATTTTGACGAAGCGGTGCATGTGCTGGTGGATCGGCTGGTGGTTGCGACCGATCAGCGCGCACGCATTGTGGACGCGGTTGAAATTGGATATCGCGAATCGGGCGAAGTGATTTTTGAGACTGCGCCGCGGGCCAGCGATGATGGCGGCGAAGCTGAGAAGCCGCAGCGGCTGCGCTTTTCGCAGCGCTTTGAATGCAAGAACGATGGCACGCGCTACGAAGAGCCCGAGCCGCGCCTGTTTTCGTTCAACAATCCTTATGGAGCGTGTCCGCGGTGCCAGGGGTTTGGCAACACCATCGATTTCGATCTCGGCCTCGTTATACCGGATCAGGGCAAGACGCTAAACGAAGGCGCGATTGAGCCCTGGACGAAACCGAAGTATAGGCCGCTGTTCACGGAACTGAAGCGCTACGCGAAGCAGGCGGCCATTCCGCTGGACGTGCCGTGGCATGAACTGGAGAGCGAGCAGCGGCGCGTCATCATTGAAGGCGACGGCAACTTTCCCGGCGTGCGCGGATTTTTCGAGCATCTGGAACGCAAGAAATACAAACTGCACGTGCGCGTTTTTTGAGCCGTTATAGAGGATATTCGGTGTGCTCGGCGTGCGCGGGCACGCGGCTGCGGCAGGAAGCACGGCAGGTGAAGATCGAGGGCAAAAATATTTGCCAGGTCTGCAGCATGACCGTCGAGGAAGCAACGCGCTTCTTCAGCGAACTGAAACTCACACCGGCGCAGGCGGAGATCGCCGAGCGGCTGCTAACTGAGTTGCAGGAGCGGCTGCGGTTTCTCAACGATGTGGGACTGGAATATTTGACGCTCGACCGGCTGGCCTCGACGCTTTCGGGCGGAGAGGCGCAACGCATTCAGCTGGCAACATCGCTGGGCTCGCGGCTGGTTGGAACATTGTATGTACTCGATGAGCCATCGATTGGCCTGCACAGCCGCGACACGCATCGGCTGATCAAGATTCTGCACGGGCTGCGCGATCTTGGAAACACGATTCTGGTGGTGGAGCACGATCCTGACATCATGCGGGCGGCTGACCGCATTCTCGATCTGGGGCCGGGAGCGGGCGAAAGCGGGGGCAAAGTAATTGGCGCGGGCAACTACGCCGAAATCCTTCAGATGCCGCAATCGCTCACTGGGCGTTACCTTTCGAACGAACTTCACATTCAGATTCCTCCGCGGCGGCGCGTGCCGGGTTCGCACAAAATTAAGATTACCGGCGCTCGGGCGCACAACCTGAAACGCATCGATCTGGAAATCCCGCTCAACATGCTGGTCGCGATCACGGGCGTCTCGGGATCGGGTAAGTCGTCGCTGCTGCATGATGTGCTGTATCAGGGACTGGCGGCGGCGAAGAGGCAGTCGAATGGGAGCGCGCCGCCCGCGGTTTTGTGGGATGAGATCGATGGCGATGAATATCTCGACGAGGTGGTGCTGGTCGATCAATCTCCCATTGGCCGCACGCCGAGGTCGAATCCGGTCACTTATCTGAAGGCGTTCGACATTATTCGCGATGTGTTTGCCGCGCTGCCGGAGGCGAAGAAGCGTGGCTTCTCGGCCGGACATTTTTCATTCAACGTGCCGGGCGGCCGCTGTGAAAATTGCCAGGGCGACGGAACAGTCACAGTGGAGATGCAGTTTCTCGCCGATGTCGAACTGATTTGCGACGAATGCAAAGGTGCGCGCTACAAGCCGCAGGTGCTGGACGTTCGATACAAAGGCAAGAACATTCACGAAGTGCTGAACCTGACCATACGCGAAGGGCTGAAGTTTTTTGCCGAAGTTCCGACGGCTGACGGAAAAACTGCGCGTGCTCGATGAGGTTGGGCTTGGCTATTTGCGATTTGGGCAATCCGCGACGACGCTCTCCGGAGGCGAAGCGCAGCGCATGAAGCTGGCGGCGCATTTGCAAACTGGAGGCCGCGCGCCCGTCCATCACTCCGAGGGCGGCAGCGTGATGGCGCGCAAACGCCGCGTGCTTTACATTTTCGACGAGCCTACGACCGGCTTGCATTTCGACGACGTGAGCAAACTGCTGTTCGCCTTCCGCCGGCTGATCGATGCGGGAGGATCGATCATTGTGATTGAGCATAATCTGGAAGTAATCAAGACCGCGGATTGGGTGATCGACCTCGGCCCCGAAGGAGGAGATCGCGGTGGGCGCGTCGTAGGCGCTGGCACGCCCGAAGCGATCGCGGAGTTAGAAGGTTCTTACACCGGGCAGTATCTGAAGTTGGTGCTGAATGGAAACGGTAATCGGAACAGCGCGAAGCAGGTCGAGCATGACGCGGCTCTCTAAAGCGACGATTCTATTTCTCCTCGCTGCGACTTCTTTCGCGCAGGTCATCGATACTCACACTACCGTGCGGCATCATCGCGAGGCGGTCACCGATCAGCCGGCCGAAATTGCCCAGGCCGAAGATGCGATCCAGAAGAACGATTTTGCTACGGCTGAAGCGTTGCTGAAAAAGGCTCTCGACACTGATCTACAAAAGAACGATCTGCAAAAAAACGGCTCTGACAGCAACGCCACTGGGGCCTCCCAGGCTTCGGCTTATCAAGGCTGGGCCTATCAGGCGTGGTTCGATCTCGGCTTTGCGCTCAATGGCCTCAATCGCGCGGATGAATCAATTGCCGCTTATCGCAAGTCAGTCGCTGCCAAGCCAGACGTTTTCGAATCCAACCTCAACCTTGGCCTGATGCTGGCGCGCACGCACAATCCGG
The DNA here is from genome assembly GCA_963804075.1 of uncultured Acidobacteriaceae bacterium. Lineage (GTDB taxonomy): Bacteria > Acidobacteriota > Terriglobia > Terriglobales > Acidobacteriaceae > Acidiflorens. The sequence continues at coordinate 63,703 of CAWDPB010000019.1, forward strand.
AAGCCGAGAAATATCTTCGCGCGGCCACAACGCTCAAGCCAACCTCTCATGTGGAGGAAGGCCAGGCGCGCGCGTGGCTTTCGCTAGGACACGCGCTCGAAGGCCACGATCCCGATCAAGCGGTGCAGGCTTATGCCAAAGCCGCCGAACTTACTCCATCGGATCCCGAGCCGCACTTATCCGCCGCGCTGCTTGACGAACGCGAAAAACATTTCGCGGACGCCGAGGGCGAATACAAGAAGGTGCTGGCGCTCGACCCGCATTCCACGGAAGCCGCCATTGGCATGACCAACATTTACATGAAGTCGAGCCAACTGACCGACGCAGAGCCGCTGCTGCGGCGGCTGGTTGCGGATCGGCCTGACGATGAAGGGTTGCATTCCAACTCAGCCGCGTTCTCGCCGCTGAAAGCAAGAAAGACGATGCCATCGCAGAGCTGCAAGCCGCCGTCAAGCTCTCTCCGAGCGATTCGGCGGCGCAGCGCGATCTCGCGGACCTTTATTTGGCGGCTGGAAAAAACGATTTGGCGGAAGCCTCTTATCGAACTCTGGTTGCGGCCCAGCCGAATAACCCCGAGTTACATAATGCGCTGGGACGCGCCTTGCTACTGGAAAAGAAGTTTCCGGAAGCGCAGCAGGAATTGCTGACCGCGGTCAGGATGAAGCGCGATTCGCCCGATGCCTACGTCGATCTGGCCTTTGCCGCCAGCGAAAACAAGAACTACGACTTGACGGTTCGCGCGCTCAACGGGCGCGCCTTATTGGATAAGGACAAGCCAGACTCCGGTATGCCGGCGATTTGCTTCTTTCTACGCGCCTCGGCTTACGATCACCTGCGCGACTTCAAGAACGCATCGGCCGATTATCACCACTTCCTTGAAATGGCTGGAGGGAAGTATCCTGATCAGGAGTGGCAGGCTCGGCATCGCCTGATTGCGATCGAACCAAAGAAGCACTGACCATGCGCCGAGTTGCTCACCTGCTGTTTGTTGTGGCTCTGGCTGCCGCCTGCTGCGCAGCATCGGAAGAGAACGTGGACGCGCTGAAGGCGCGGCTGCCCAGCGCCATCCACCGAAGACCGCGCGGAGACTTCGATCCGCATCGCGCAGCTCCAGTTGCGCGAGGCCGACAGACTCTACGGCGAAGGTCACGTGAGCCAGGGGCAGGCTGCCGTTGAGGACGTCGCGACTTACTCCGAAAAAGCGCGTGACGCGGCAATCGAATCAAAACAGCATCTGAAAACAGTTGAGATCGACGATCCGCAAAATCGCCGAGAAGCTGCGCGACATCAAGCGCACGCTGGCCTTTGAGGACCAGGCTCCCGTGGACCAGGCGATCCGCCGCCTTGAAGACGCGCGCACGGCGCTGCTCAAGGAAATGTTCTCCGACAAAAAAGGGAAGAAATGATGCGAGCCGCAATAGCCGGCTGGCGCTTGCGCTGGCGCTGATGCTTGCTTTGCCACTCGTCTCTTCCCTTTCGGCGCAGCGACGGCACGACCCGCTTAATCCGCTCGAGGTCGACCAGCTCCGCGATGCGATGCTGGATCCCGATGAGCGCTTGAAGCTTTACGTAAAGTTTTCCCGCGATCGCATGACGAAGCTGGAACAGATGCGAGCCAATCCGAAGACGACCGACCGCGCGCTTCAGACCCACGACCTGTTGCAGGATTTTCTTGCGATCTACGAAGAACTCGACAACAACATCGATATGTACGTGGGCCGCAAGGACGATATTCGAAAGCCGATGAAAGGCGTTATCGAGGCCGATGTAGAGTTCCAGTCGAAGCTGCGCGCGCTAAAAGGCGCCGCCAGCGCCGATGTCAAAGAAGCGAAGCAGTATAAATTCCTTCTCACAGACGCGATTGAGACCGTGGATTCGAGCGCCGACGACCACCGCAAGACGCTCGCCGAAGTCGAGGAATACGTGAAGCAGCAAGAAGAAGAACTAGGGAGTCGGGGCATCCACTAGGTACTGGCTGCCACAGGCCGGCTGTCATGCGTAACCTTCCTTCAACGTGTCCCCGCAATTGGCAGAGATTTTTCACCAAGCGTACGCTGAGCTTCGTCCGCGCACGCCAGCTCCCCCGATGCACATCCGTTTTTATCCGTTTGTATCTATCAACAATACGATCCGGCTGCGCCAGTCGGAGCTTTACATACGGCTTTCCGATCTGCTTGAAGGTGCGCCCGATCCGGTGCTGCATGCGATTGCGCATATTTTGCTCGCCAAGCTCTACCGCAAGCCGATTGACCGCACTCTGAGCGCCCGCTATCGGCAGTATGTTGCGAGTCACGATCTTGCCGCGAAGGCGCGGCTGGTGAGGCAGATGCGCGGTCGCAAGCATATCGACTCCGCGCGCGGCCATCATTATCATCTGGAAGAAATCTTCGACGACCTCAACCGCCGTTTCTTTCACGGACTTATGGGACGGCCTCAACTTACCTGGAGCCGCGACCACGCCCGCAATCGTCTCGGTCACTACGATCCTGCACACAACGCCATCGTAATCAGCAAAGTCTTCGACGATCCGCGAGTTCCCCGCTATGTGGTCGAGTACATTCTTTATCACGAGATGCTGCATTTGAAGCATCCGGTGAAGCTGCGGGGGAGCAGAAGGTGCGTGCACTCGAAAGAGTTTGTGGCGGAGGAAAACTTGTTCCCGGAAGTCGGGCCGGCGAAGAAGTTTCTGCGGATTATCTGAATTTCTGAGGTCCGCAGTGCGAATGGCCCAACCCCAGGTGTACAGATGAGCGCCGGTGCTACCTGGGAGCTGAAAACTAAAGAGCTTTGCCCGGCAACTTCCATTCAATGCCCGCATTCCCCGTGTGATGCAAATCACAACCAACGGTGACTCCCTGCGTTGACCCCACGCGCCTCCTCCCCGTATCCTATTGATAATGAAATTGAAATTCATTTTCAATTAGACAGGATCGAATCGAACGTGGTCAGCTCATCCATTCTTCAGGATTTCATCCTCGCCCGGCGGGGAGACGGAAAGCTAGTGGAGACAGAAATGTTCCAGCAGCAGGTCGCGCTCATCGACCTCGAACTCGGGGAGGTGGGGACCGTCGACTACATTTCCCTGCCTCCGGCCGACGAGCACTTCCTGATGCGCATTGGCTTTTTCCCCGGCGCGGAGGTTCGATTCTCGCGGCGCGCGCCCTTGGGCGACCCAAGCGTCTATTCCGTGGATGGAACCGAGATTGCCCTGCGCGCCGAAACTGCGCGCTGCATCATGGTCAAGCGTGGGCGGCGTTCGCCGTTGGGAGATTTGTCGTGACGTCGATCCTAACCGGCGGATGCTGCGATACTCCGTCCGGTCCCGCAGGCGTTCTTGATGAACGGAACCAGGAGGGCCGGAACGCTGAAATTCGGACCGTCGCGCTGATCGGCCCACCGAACTCCGGAAAGTCAACTCTCTTCAATCGCCTGACGCGCCTTCGCCAGAAGGTCGGAAACTATCCGGGAGTGACGGTGGAGCAACGTGTGGGTCTGCTGGCGGGCGGCGGAGACGAGATCAGGATCATCGATCTGCCGGGTGTGTACAGCCTGACGCCTTATTCCGACGATGAACGCGTCGCCGTGGATGTGCTGAGCGGCAAGATGGATGGCATGCCTCGTCCGGATGCGGTTTTGCTGGTGCTCGATGTCACCCATCTCTCCCGCCATTTGGTTTTGGCCGCGCCGGTGATTGCGTTGGGTCTGCCCACTCTCGTGCTCCTGAATATGGCGGACGTTTTTGCCAAGGGCGGCGGGTCGCTCGACGTTCTGAAACTCGCCAAAGAACTGGGAACGCCGGTTGCCATGGTGAGTGCGACACAGGAAACCGGGCTGGATGTGGTGGAGCGCTTCCTGCGGCAGGACCGCGATCCGAATCCGTCGGCGTTGTTGCCGGTTCTTCCGGTCAGCGGAGATCTTCCGCAGTGCCGGAAGTGGGCCAGCCAGGTTGGGAGCCGAGTCGATTATCAGCGGCATCTTCCCAGCACCTGGAGCCGCCGGCTGGACGATATATTTCTGCACAAGTTCTGGGGGCCGCTGATTTTCATGATCGTGGTCGGCGCGGTTTTCCAAACCGTGTTTGGCCTCGGCCAGCCCATGAGCACAGCGTTTCAGGATTTGCTCACGAAGCTGGGGCAGCAGGCGGCGCCGTTCATTCACGAAGGCCTGCTGCGATCGCTTCTTCTGGATGGACTGTGGAAGGGCCTGAGTTCCGTGCTGGTGTTTTTGCCCCAGATCCTTCTGCTTTTCCTTTTTATCGGAGTGCTGGAAGATTCCGGCTACCTGGCGCGCGCGGCGCTGATTGCCGACCGCACCATGCGCAGCGTGGGATTGAACGGGAAAGCCTTCATTCCTCTTTTGTCGGCGTATGCGTGCGCGGTGCCGGCCATCATGGCGACGCGCACCATCGAGAACAAGCGCGACCGGATCGCGACCATTCTGATCGCGCCTTTCATGACTTGCTCGGCGCGGTTGCCCATCTACACGTTGCTGATAGCGGCCTTTATTCCGGATCGCCCCGTAGTCGGCGTATTCCTCAGCACGCGTGCTTGCGCCATGCTTTCGCTGTACCTGCTGGGATTTCTTGCGGCCATCGTCGACGGCGAAGCTGCTCAAGTCGTCGGTGCTCAGGTCGAACTGCCGCTCCGTTCGTGCTCGAGCTTCCCGAATACCGGTGGCCAACGCTGCATTCGATTGGTCTGCGCTTGCTGGATCGCGGGCGGGTTTTCCTGCGGCAGGCGGGCACGGTCATTTTGGCGGTCTCTCTGCTGGTGTGGGTGCTGACCAATCTTCCGCTGCACAATGGCAACGTTCCGCAGCTGGAGCAGAGCGTGATCGCCCACCTCGGGCATGGCATTGAACCGCTGATCCGGCCGCTCGGCTTTAATTGGAAAATCGGGGTCGGCCTGCTGACCTCCGTGATTGCGCGCGAAGTGATCGTAGGAACGCTGGGCACGATTTATGGGACCGACCCGGCGACGCATGCGATGACGCTTCAGAATGCGCTCCAGCACGATCTCACTTTTGCGGGAGCGATGGCGCTGCTGGTGTTTTTTGCGTTCGCCATGCAGTGCACATCGACGCTGGCGATTGTGCGCCGCGAGACCAATAGCTGGAAGTGGCCCGCCATCCAGTTCATCTACATGACGGTCGTTGCGTACACGGCCGCGTTAGTGGTGAATCAGGGGTTGTCGGTGCTGCTTAAGTAGGTCGTCCCGGAAGGAACCGTGTTGGCACCCGAGCGGGGAGCCACCGTCGCAATGCCCCGCCAGCAGGGCACCGAATCGCTTCGCGAATCCGAATCAAGCAAACCAGATACCTGTCCGTCTGCGGCTACGGAATTCGATCGTTTTTGCAGATGAGATAGGAATCCGCGGGCCGCACAATGTAATGTTCGCACTCTGGACGTAAAGAGTCTCCAGTACAGCGTTGGCAGGAGGGTTGGGTTCTCGCTGCTGATTGCCCTTCTCTTTACCTAACTTTACCGATTCTTAGCGCAAGTTCTCCTATAATCGGCGTACAGGCATAAGGGGAATCAAATCGACTCTTCGATTTCCGATCAATTCCGTTTACCAACCAATTCGTATTCCGGAGAAACTAACAATGACGAAATTGAAATACGCAGTACTGATGCTGGCGCTGTTCGTGCCTGTGGCGTTGCTCGCTCAAGGCGGAGGCCCGGAGGACCCGGAGGCGGTGAACGGCGGGCGGGCGTCGCATGCCGTCCGTGGACGAGCAACTCGACCACCTCTCGCAAAAGCTGAATTTGACCGACGCACAGAAACCGCAGATCAAAACCATCCTGCAAGATCAGCACGATCGGATGAAGCAGGTCATGGACAGCTCTACTGGCCCGCGCGAGGAAAACAGGTCGAAAATGCGTGAGATTCACGAGGCTGCCGCCGACAAGATTCGCGCCGTCCTCACCGACGAGCAGAAGGCCAAGTTCGACAAGATGCAGGATCAACATCGCAAACACACGGAAGAAGGACACGGCGACCAAGGCACTCCACCGCCCCCACCGCAAGAGTAAGTCCCAGTCTCAGCGGGAAACCAGAACAAAATGAAGAGCCTCGCGCCTGCGGGGCCTTTCTTTTTGGGGCTTATCGATAGCCACTAAAGGCCGTGAACCCACCCAGGACGCCCGCCGATTCGGGATGCAACTTCTTTCACATTGACACGAACAGGGATGAAGAGGACAATTGGCCGCGATCTGGGGTCAAGCAGGAATTACATTTCAAGCTGAAGGGGATCACGTTCAAGACCTTTCGAGCGAAACCGCATTGATTACCCATTGGGAGGAATCAACGATGAGAAACGGCGAGAAGATGAAGAATGGTTTTGCTTCAAGAACATTGTTTGGAGTGGTGGCTCTCTGCGTGGTAATTCTGGCCACGGCAGTAACCGCATTTGCCACCCCTCCGACTGTTACCACGCCAGTTGGCGTAGTGATCGGCAAGAAGACATTGGGCATGGACGAATTTCTCGGCATCCCCTACGCGCTGCCGCCGGTGGGAGAGTTGCGATGGATGCCGCCGCAGCCCTACGGGGCTTTTCCGACGCGAGCCCTTCATCGCGACTGAATTCGGCAATTTCTGCCCGCAGGCAGCAGGAGGCAGCGAGAATTGCCTGTTCCTGAATGTCTTTACGCCCGCGTCGGGTGGTACGAATCTGCCCGTGATGGTTTGGATTCACGGTGGCGGACTGATTGAAGGAGTCCAGCAATTCTTACAACCCTCAGACGCTCGTCAAACAGGGCGTAATTGTCGTCACCCTTAACTACCGTCTCGGTTATCTGGGATTCTTCGCTCAAAGCGCGATCGATGCCGAAGGCCATAACAACGGCAACTATGGGTTGATGGATCAGCAATTGGCGCTGCAGTGGGTTCAGAACAACATCGCGGCCTTTGGCGGCAATCCAGCGCAGGTGACGATATTCGGTCAATCCGCGGGCGGACAAAGCGTTTATGCCCAGCTCGCTTCTCCCACAGCCGCAGGCATGTTCAGCGGCGCGATCTCGGAAAGCGGATCGTATGAAGAATTTCAGCCCTACATTAACGATGTGATACCGGTGGCGGCAGCAGAAACGACGGCCGGCGTAGAGGCGGAGCAGGACACAGCCGTACCCTCGGGCGAGGCCATCGCGAGTGCTGTCGGATGCGGCGACCCGGCCACGGCTGCGTGCCTGCGCGCCATACCTGCCAGCGCGTTTATTCCATTACAGCCCTTCCCCATATTTCCGTTCGTGGACGGGACCGTGCTGACCCAGACGATCACCCAGGCATTTGCCACCGGCGAATTCAACCATGTACCTGTAATTTCGGGCACCAATAGGGATGAATACAATTTGTTTGTGGCGGAGCAGTACGATTTTCAAGGGAATCCGATACTGACGCAAGCGACAGTACACCGTATGCTGTGGATGCATTGTTTCCAGCCGCACTGGCCCCGACCGTTCTCGCGATATACTCAATACAGCGTTATATCGCGAGCGCCGATCAGTGCCTTGGGCGCCGCAGCTACCGACGGAGGCTTCAGCTGTCCTGTATTGAATGCGAATCAATTGCTTTGCAGCCTATGTGCCGACCTATGCCTACGAGTTCGCCGATGAGAACGCACCTCCCGCGCAAGCTGATTTTGGTGGGCGTTAACGTTCCCGTTGGGCGCCTACCATACTGCGGAACTTCAATACCTATTCAAGGGCTATCGATATTTTCGGACTGCCGGCATGCTGACAACTTTCTCCCCCCAGAATCAGCTCGCAACTACATGGTCGCCTACTGGACGCAGTTCGCCAAGACTGGGAATCCGAACATCAGTCCCAAACCAGTCTGGCCTACCTACAACGCGTCTAGCGACCTGTTCTTATCGTTGATCCCGCCAAAGCCGGTGGTTATCTCCTCCTTTTCTACGAACACCTTGCTCTTTCCTTTGGAACCAGATTCCTTAATCTGCGTTCGCGGGAACCGGCCGGCGTGCACGCGCACGCCGGCCGGACTCTCCCAGATAGCAGCCTACAGAATGTAGTGCCGGCACCCATAGACGCCGCACGCGACGCCGCAAACCCAGCCCACTCGCCTTCCATTTTCACCACCACGAACCCTCTTCCCGCAATATCATTCCAACGATGCCCTCTCGCCTGACTTATTGGGTTCGCGACTCACTAGTCCTCTTGTGCCTGGTTGCCGGCCTGCTCGCTTTCGTCGTGCAGTCCGGAGAGCTCGGCACCTCCGACACCATGCACCGCCTACAGACCACGCACTGGCTCTGGACCTCAGAGCCGCAGGTCTTTCCCAACGAGTATCCGGAGTTCGGCCTGCATGGGCGCGGAGGCCGCCTCTACAGCTGGTACGGCATCGGCCAGAGCCTGCTCATGCTTCCGGCTGATCTAGCGGGCACAGCGATCTCTCATCTGCCGATCTTTGACGATTACGGGACGACCCAGCGGTGCGCAGCATCGTGGTCAGCTACTCCACGAATATTCTGGTCAACGTTCTCACCGCTCTGATTGCCTTTCGCTTTTTAATCCAGCTTCGCTTTTCGCGAAGCGAATCCATTGCCGGCGTGCTGGCGCTGCTGTTCTGTACCACGCATCTCCACTACACGCAGAACATGACGGAGAACAACTACATCATGCTTCTGACGCTGATTGGATTCTCATTTCAATATGAGTGGCTGCGCACCGGCAGCCGGCGCGCGCTGTTCATTGGCTCGGCGGCGCTCGGCCTCAACCTGCTCACGCGGCTGACAACCGGTCTGGACCTCATTGCAGCCGGTGTATTTCTGCTTTTCGTGCTGTGGTTCGAGCGCACAGGCCTGCGAGACCTATGGCCGCGGCCGTGGCCTACTGCCAGTTGCCGCACCGGTTTACTTGTTCTCCGGCTGATTGACCGCGCTCTATAACTTCTACCGCTTCGGCTCCTTCACCACCACTTATGTCACTAACTTCGCACGGGAGTTCCACGAGAACGGATCCAACGCTGCCCGCTAACTTCCCCTGGAGCACGCCGTTTCACGTGGGCGCGCTCGGGGCGCCTGTTCAAGCCAGAGAAGTCCATCTTCCTGTTCGATCCGCTGCTGGTGCTGGCCATCGTGCTGTTGGCGGTTTTGTGGAAACGTCTATCGCCGGAGTTGCGCGCTTACGGAGTCACCTCGCTTCTGCTGCTGATCGCCTATATCTGTCTTCTACGCAAGGTACACGTTCTGGGCGGGCGACTTCGCGTGGGGCGACCGCTATGTCTCGACCACGGTTGAGCTGGTAGCGCTGATGGCAGTGCCGTTGCTGCTGCATTATCGCGCAGATCTAGGCCGGTGGGTCTGGCGCGGCGGCATCGCGCTCATCGGCGCTCAGCCTCGCCATCCAGCTTGCCTCGCTTGCCTTCTGGCTGCCGCTTGAGATCTATCAGGTCGAGGACTTCGGCCGGCCGACGTTCGTGATCGCTCTGCGTTTCACGAACATCATCGCCTTTGCGCTCGGCAAAATGGACGCCTGGGGACTGAATACCGATGCATGACTTATGACCAGTGGGATTACGTCCACATCACCGTGGAATTTTTTGCCATTTCTGCTGCGCCGCGTGGGCGAGGCGCCGGAGTGGGTGGTGAAGATAGCGTTAGGCCCTGTGGTATGCGGGGTTCGCGGCCCTGGCGTGGGGTTGCTGCGACTGCGAAATCCCTCCGTGGCGAATTGCATCCTGAGCGGAGCGAGAATAGGACCTCTGCAATCTTGAGGCTTGAAACTTATTTCTTCCCAAAGAACTTCCCGAATCCCAATCGCACCTGCACCGTATTGATCCCCGGATTCGGCACGGTCAGCCCCGCATTGGAAATATGCATGTAGCGCACTTCCACCGTCCACGCATGCTCGCGCAGAATATGCACTCCAAACGCCGCGCTCGACGTGAAGTTGACTCCAAGCGTCCCCGCCGGCACTTCATGATTCGTGAACAGAGTTCCGCCGTTCAGCTCCAGATAAGGTTCCACCGATCCTCGGGTCGCGAAAATCCATTTAAGCGCAAACGGATTTACCCCCGCTCCATAGGCTGTATTCAAGCGCTGAAACACAACAAACGCAGGCACCGCATCCACCGCATACTCGAATCGTCCGCTCAGGAAGCCCGGCCCATGCGGTGCCGTCAGAATCCATCCGTAGCGAACGCCGGCATTCCAAACGTTCGTGTCTTTCGTCCCGCCCGGAACGGAATGGCCGCCGCCGCTCCAAACCTCCAACTCATGCCCGCCTTCTTCCGGACGATCCTGGCCCACCGCGAAGGACAACGCGACAAACAAAATACCCACTACCCATGCAGAACGCTTCATAAATGTTCTTTGAGTCAAACACGGAACGATACGCGAAGAGCGCTCAAGACACAAATGCGGACTCGACCGGGCTTTGGGCTCTAGGCTCTAGGCTCTAGGCTTATGCCTGCTTGCTGCTTCTTCAATTTACATTTTGCCTTTTTTGACTTCACGTCTAACCTCAGACCTCCGACGTGCCTTAACCTCAGACCTCGCACCTCTGACCTTTTACCTGCCTACAGCCCCAGCCCTCCATCCACGCTCAGCACTTGCCCGGTAATAAACGACGGAGCGGTCGCGAAGAACATTACCGCTGCCGCGATGTCCGCCGCCGTTCCATTGCGCCGCATCGGCGTTTGCTTGGCCATGCGCTTCATGAAAGCGGCCGCCGCCTTCTCGCCAAGGTCAATCATTCCCGGAGCCACGGCATTCACCGCAATCTCCGGAGCGAGCGCCTTGGCCATCACTCTGGTCAGCATGTGTACCGCCGCCTTCGACGAACAATAATGCGCGTGTGTCGCCCACGGCCGCAGCCCGCCCAGCGATCCCATGTTCACGATGCGCCCGCGCTGCTTGCGCAAATATGGCAGCGCCTCGCGCGAGACCAGAAACGGGCCACGCGCATTCAAAGCAAACATCGCGTCCCACTGCGCCACGGTTAGTTTGTCGAATTCGGCAGTCTCGTAATTCGCCGCATTGTTCACGAGCACGTCGATTCCGCCGAGCACGTCCACTACTTCGCGCACCATCTCGCGGACATTCACTTCGTCGGTGATATCGCAGCGCACGGCCATCGCCTCCACGCCGCGGCGCGCCAGCTCGCCAACCACCGCTCGCGCCTCGCCCGCGGACTCGCGGTAAGTAATCGCTACGTCCGCTCCCTCGTCGGCAGCCGCCAGCGCAGTCGCGCGCCCCAGTCTCTTGGCTGCACCCGTCACCAGCACCGTTTTCCCCGAAAGTCTTCCCACCTTCATCGCCATCGTGAAATTCTACTCCGGTCCTGCGCCCGAGTCTGAATGTCGCTGTGGGGAAATCGAAAGCGCGAGGGAGATTAGTAGCCAGTTGGTGGATCCTGACTGCAATCGCGATCTATCGCCACCGGCAGATTTGCCTCTGCCGACTGTAAGGGGCTAATGTTGCAATAGCAACATACTTATGTTGTAATGGCAACATAGGAGGTGGTGAGCCATGAATCACTCCCTGGACGCGATCTTTCAAAGGCGAGCGGTGAAGGTCTTTGAACCCGTAGAAATTTCCGGAGAGCTGCGCGAGCAAATTCTCAACGCGGCCCGCCATGCCCCCTCAAGCTTTAACAGCCAGCCTTACAAGTTTTATTGGGTGGAATCCGCGCCACAGAAGGCCGCTGTCGCGAAACTGTGCCTCGGACAGAAGCCCGCGGAAACCGCCTCCGCACTGGTCGTGGCCGTTGCAGACCTCGGATCGCTGTCGGCCACGACGCAAGGCCAGCTGGAGTGGATGCGCAAGAGCAACTTCACCGCAGAAAAAGTTCGCGACTACGAGCGAAAAGCAAAGATCGGCCGGATCCTGTTCATGCCTGGGCCATTTGGAATGTTTGCCGCGATCAAACGGGCCTTGTTTCGACTGCTGAATCTGCGGATGGTGGTCGGGATGCCGCCGCTGTCCCGGCAGGAATTGTTCAAATGGGCGACGAAGAGTACATCGTTGGCTTGCCAGAATCTGATGATCGCGGCCGAAGCGCTGGGAATGAACACTTGTCCGATGGAAGGCTTTGATGGCCGCAGGCTCTCGCAGTATCTGGGGTTGTCCAGCCGGCACCACGAGATTGTAATGGTGATTGCGATTGGCAAGAAATCGCGTGCCTACAACGAGCCACCGCAATGGCGAAGACCTCTCGATGCAACGGTGACCGTGCTATGAATATCCTCCCCAGAAAAGAGATTCCCGATGACATTCTGAAAGAGTCGGTACTCGCCCATATCTCAGCGGCGTATTTCTCGGTGGGAAAGAGACTGGAGCAAAGAACCCAGTGTTCGGCGACACGCGGCTTTATCCTGTCGACGTTGCGCGGGGGAACAGCGCTGAATTCGAATCAGATCGCCATGCTCCTGGGTTTCGACCGGACGGTCGTACACCGTGCGATCAAGTCACTCGTGAAGGAACGACTCGTTTCGGAGCACAGGGCAGAATCGGGCCGAGCAATTCGAGTCCAACTGACGGCCAAAGGAAGGAAGTATCGAGAACGGCTCATCGAAGCTCGGGAAACCGCCGATGAGAGTGTCCGGCGGCAAATGACCTCGGAGGAGCGTGAGACGCTTCTTCGGCTTCTGAAGCTGGTTGCAGAATGTGTGTTCTGAGGGACGCCCCTACGGACATGACTGGCAAGGCACGCTGACGCAACCGGCGACTCCACTCAGATCCCCTTCTTGCGGCATCTACTTTGGAGGCAAGCCTCGTTCCTTTGCCCGCTTTTGTCCCTGTTCCAAAACTGCTACACTCCCGCACATGCCGGAGCTTTCCCAAGTCCTCCTCTACACCCGCAAGGGGTGCCATCTCTGCGAAATCGTCAAGGAGAGCCTCCTCAAGCTGGAGAGGCAAGGACAATTCACCTGGCGTGAAATCGACGTCGACTCCGATGCCGAAATCCGCCGCCTCTACACGGACGAGGTGCCCGTCGTCTTCATCAACGGACGCAAGGCATTCAAGTACCGCATGAACGAGCAGGACTTCTTGCGCAAGCTGGCGAGCTAGGTCAGCAATCTGACCCCTTACCTTTTACCTCTTACCTCCAACCTCTCACCTCTGCCCTCGTATACAATCTCCCCCGATGCTGCGCACCCAACTCTTTGCCGACCCTGCCGGCCGCTTCGTCCACGATGTCGTTCTCCAAAGCTGCCAGCGCAACGCCTCCAAAACTGCGCTCGTCGATTCCTCCTGCGGACGCCGCTTCTCCTACGCCGAATACGCCGGACTGGTCGAATCGCTGGCGCGCGGTTTTGTCGCCGCCGGCCTCAAGCCTGGCGAAGTAATCGCCATCTTCCTCCCCAACTCCTGGGAGTTCGCGATCGCCTATCACGCGGCCACGCTCGCAGGCGGCATCCCAACGCTGCTCAATCCCTCTTACCGCGAGCGCGAGATCCGTTATCAGCTGGAAAACTCCGGCGCAGTCTTTCTGATCACCGATGCGCCGCTGCTGGAGAATGTGAATCTCGCTGGACTACCCGCGCTGCGCCGCGTCTATACGACCCGCCTAGAGCGGCCGGGCTGCGAGCCCTTTGCCAACTTGCTGCGCCCATCTTCTTCCGCCGTCAAGCTGCCCCAGCCGGCCGAGCCCTCTGCGCAAACCGTCGCTGCGCTTCCCTACTCCAGCGGCACCACGGGATTGCCAAAAGGCGTCATGCTCTCGCATCACAATCTGGTCGCCAATGTTTACCAAGTTCTTGGTCCTGGTGCGGCACCGTTCATTCCCGACGACATTCTGCTCTGCTGTCTGCCGCTGTATCACATCTACGGCCTCACGGTCGGCTTAACGCTCACGCTCACGCTTGGCGGCACACTCGTTCTCATGCCGCGCTTCGACGTGCCCAAGCTCTGCGCTCTGCTGATCGAAGAAGGCGTCACCATGATGCCGCTGGTTCCGCCTGCCGTTAACGCGCTTTGCCAGGCTGCCGCAGCCGGCATCTTTCCCAAGAACCACCGCGTGCGCTGGATCAAATCCGGAGCCGCGCCGCTCGCCCCCGAACTGGCGCGCCGTATGACCGATCTTACCGGCGTCCTCGTCAACCAGGGATACGGCATGACCGAAGCTTCGCCCGTAACTCACGTCGGCTTCTGTTCGCCGCCGGAAATGAACCGCCCCGCATCCATCGGCCAGCCGCTCGCGCTCACCGAATGCCGCATCCTCGATCTCAACGACAAAGATGTGCCTCCCGGCGAGCCGGGTGAACTCGTCATGCGCGGTCCACAAATAATGTTGGGATACTGGAAAGAGCCGCAGGCCACCGCCGCTGTTCTGCGCGATGGCTGGTACTACTCGGGCGATATCGTCCGCACCGACGCCGACGGTTTTTACTATGTGCTCGACCGCCGCAAGGAAATGATCAAGTACAAAGGATTCCCGGTTGCGCCTGCTGAAGTCGAATCCGTTTTGCTCGAACATCCCGCGGTGCGGGACTGTGGCGTGGTGGCCAAACCTAACGCCGATGCTGGAGAAATTCCCTGCGCCTTCGTCGTTTTGCGCGATGGCTTTACCGCGTTCGACCGCGCTGGACGGCGAACTTCGCACCTTCGTGGCGGATCGCCTAGCGCATCATAAACAGCCCCGCGAAGTTCACTTTGTGGATGCTGTTCCGCGCACGCCGTCGGGAAAAATCCTGCGCAGAGAACTGCGGAAGTCATTGGTGTGACGGGAATGAATTAATCGCCCGTAAGCCATTTCCACTGTGCTTCATTCAACGGCACAACGCTCAAGCGTCCCTGCCGCACCAGCGGCGAATCCGCGAATAACTTATTCGCCTTGATTTCCGCCAGCGTCTTGGGCGCTGCAATCGCTTTGCCCACTTTGATTCTTACTTGCGGACTTTTCGCATCTGTGGCATCGACCGACACCACCGCCGCCGTTCCGACGGCGCTCTTCTCGTCGCCCGTGTGATAGATCGCCAAGCGCTCGCCCGGTTTCATTTCCCGCAGATGCTTCACCGCAGCCGGATTCGTCACCCCATCCCAAATCGTCGTTTTCTCTTCTTCGAGATTTGCAAACGAATAGACGGAAGGCTCAGTTTTCAAAAGGTAGTTCATCGATGAAACCCCTGCTCGATCATTTCGCGGACGGCGGCTGCCCCACCGTTACAGCCGTATCTCTTACTTCTGCAATCTAACTTCTAACCTCCGACCTCGCTACGCCGTTCCCGTATTCGCCATGGTTTCCACGGCCTGCCAGGTCGTTGGGAACGTTACAAAGAAATCCTTCACCTTGGTGATTTCCATGATCTTGCTGACGCGCGGCTTTACACCGGTAAGCACCAGGCAGCGCCCGCTCTTCTGATGTGACACATAAGTCGCCACCAGCGATCCCAGCCCCACCGAATCGATGTACGGGACATCGGAGAAATCCAGAATGACGGTGTCCGCGCTCTCACTGCGCACAGCGCGCTCAAATTGCGGCGTGGTCTCGATGGTGATCGGCCCCTTCAGCAGCAAAATCCGCTGATCCTCCGCCACTCCCTCGTACCGCTCGACTGTCAATTCCTGCACGCTCATAATTCACCAATCGTTATTCGTCTGCCGATTGTAGGCCATGACTCGGGCGCTGTCACTCCCCCAAACCGCCCAATCCCGCGTATGCGTGCGTAATCTCTACTGCCGCTTCTGCTCCGGCGGTTGCTTGGCATCGTGATTTTCGTAAGTCGAGTATTGCTCGCCCGGGCGCTTCAATCTCACCGTAATCTCCACCTCGGGCTGCTTCACTTCGTAATCCTGCCCAAACGTTTGCAACCCAGGCGCAAGCACCTGCACCTCAATCGATCCGTAGGGAATGCCATCGATGCTCGCACGCCCTTCCTCATTCGTCTTCAGATCGAGTTCTCCCCTTGTCGCCTTCCCCTTGCGATTCACCGGATGCAGCACCACCTGCGCGTTCTTTACGGGCTTTCCGCTGGCGTCGCGCACCACCACAACCTTGACCGACGCCATTGGCCCTTCATCATCCTGCGCCCAAGCCTGCCCTGCCACGTCCGATCCCATCGCAATTACTACAGCTATGCCGACCATCCAAATCCTGATTCTCGGTTTCATATCCATCTAACCTCGCACGACGACGGCCCCCTATTCATCCAAGCAGGCTTCTCTTCTTCACGTAGTCCCCATCCCCAATCTGAGAACATGCCCACATAAGAGTCCAACTTGTAATCCTCTAACGGAGAGATCTCATCAAGCACACTGTAACCATATCCGGTGTTCACGAGTTCAGATTCCACGCCCCCCAATTCGTCCAAACGATTAACGACGATCATGCCCTTCTCGGCTCCGAGTTGAGGGATAAGAGCTTGCGCATGGATTTCCAACCCTGATCGCAAGCATAAGACAAACGGGACAGAAATCTTCAGGCCCAAGTCCTGGCATGCGCGCTGTAGTGCTATTTGTAGGCGTGTCATGGATCTAATCTGTGATCGGAATGTGATAGACCGGACCAACAAGACTTCTGACTCTACTGCGGCGGTTTCTGCCCCTGCGTCTTCGTATCATCCGGCTTCTTCGAGCTCTCCTGCACTCCATATGTACTAAACTGCTTCACCGGACGTTTCAGCTTGATCGTGATCACCATATCTGCCCGATTCACCTGATAATCTTCCCCAAACGTCTGTAGGCCGGGCGCCAGCACCTGCACCCGCAGCGGTCCGTATGGAATCCCGTCAATCCCCGTTTTCCCCTCGCTGTCCGTCTTCAGTTCCATGCCGCCCATCGCCTGCTTGCCCTTACGAGTTATAGGATGCAGCACAACCGCCGCGTTCTTCACCGGCTTTCCATTCGAGTCGAGCACCACCACAAAGTGCATGTTCGACATCGGGCCTTCGAATTCGTCGTCCTGCGCCCAAGTGGCGATTGCACCCATTCCCAGGCCAATCACGATCGCCAACACCACCACAATCCTTGTCATCACTCCTTGCCTCACTTTAATCCTCTCACCACGTACGCCTGAGAGAGCACCTGAAAATAAAGATAAGCATACGCGCTGCCGTCGCGGGAAAAATGAGGAGCGCCCACGAACACAACGCCGGCGGGTATGTTCTCTCCAAATGCTTTCCACAATTCCATCTTACCGGTCGTCACATTCACTCGATATACCTTCGCTGCCGTCTCTCGCAGTGCGCTTGAGCTCGCATACACGGATGTTCCATCCGCCGTCCAGCCGATCACGTTGTAGCTGGAATCGAGCCCCGGAATTGGCCGCAGCCCACTTCCATCAAGCGGCCAGACCGCCCATTTCCCATCTGGCCCGCTCACCGCAACGCTACGCCCGTCCGGCGAAAGCTGCGTACCCGAAACGCCCTCGGGGGTAATCGGCTTGTCATCCCCATTGCTCAAGTCAATCACGTAGTCGCGCACTCCGTGACCAAGCTCAATCCCGCTTCCCAGCAGCTGCTTGCCATCCGGAAAATATCGCACTCTG
The DNA here is from genome assembly GCA_963804075.1 of uncultured Acidobacteriaceae bacterium. Lineage (GTDB taxonomy): Bacteria > Acidobacteriota > Terriglobia > Terriglobales > Acidobacteriaceae > Acidiflorens. The sequence continues at coordinate 81,146 of CAWDPB010000019.1, forward strand.
CCGTAGCTGATCTTGTCGTGCGTAATTTGCCGTGCCTCGCCGGTTCCGGTCGGCACCATCTTCAGAATCCCTTGATCTTTCGCCTTCGTGATCACCCATTTCCCGTCCGGCGAAATTACCTCGCCCACGCCTTCACCTATCTTCACCGGAGGCGATCCATCGGTATCGCGCAAAAACACGGTGTAGTTTGTGCCGCCGCCGTTCCCTTCCTCTTCGAACAAAATCTTGCGCCCATCCGGACTAATATCCCTCAGCTCCGACCATCCGAACCAGCCAAGCTCGCGTTCCTCTTTCGCCCCCGGCGCCAAACCTCGCACGCCCAAGCGCGCCTGATTGGCGACCATCAGCGCCACACCGTCGCGCATGTCTTCCAGCCACATGCCTCCCGGCACATTGGTCAATACCCTCTGCCTGCCTGTGAGCGTTACCGCCCGCGGATTGGTCGCGCTGCCGCTGCTGGTCGCGGTGAACCAGATCTCATCGCCCTTGGGCGACCACACAATCCCCTGCAGAGAAGCCCATCCGGACGCCAGCTTCTTCTCGTGACCTTCCAGATCGACGACCGCCAGCGAACCCTCATCATCGCCCTCCGGATTCTCGTGATCGGCAAATGCCACCCATTTACCATCCGGTGAAATCTTCGGATGGCTGATCCAGTTGATGCCGTCCAGCAGCACCTTCCCAATCGGATATTCCAGCTTCCAGTGTCCGTTCTCCGGCACATAGCGCACCACGGCCATGCTCTCGCCATTGGCCGCCCAGTCCGCGTCCTGCACGTTATCGAGCACTTCGCGCGGCGTGCCCCCGCTCAGCGGAACCCGTGCCAGCGTGCCCGACCGCGCATAGCCGGAGTAATAAGTGGTGTTGAGCCGCACTGCCAGCTCTCCATTTTTCGAGATCGCGAGCAGATCGGCATTCTTCAACCCTAGCTCGCGCGTTCCCGGCTCATCCTCGCGCGAAATGTAGAGCTGGCTATCGCCGCCTTCCCACGTCGCGCCGTAGATGATGCTGCCATCCGGAGCGAAACGCGCGTTGTCAATGGAGCCGGTTCGGAACGTGATCTGCTGATACTCCGGCGGAGTCGCAGGCTTGCCGCGCCCCAACCACCAACCCACTCCACCAGCGATTACAGAGGCCGCAAGCGCCACTGCAAATATCAGGCCGGTTTTCTTCCGGCTGCCGGCTCCCGTGGCCGCATGCGCTCCGCTTGGCACCGCTTCGGCCACTGTTGCCTGCGCGCCTGTCTGCGAGCCGGAAGTGCTGTCCGTCAGCGCCTCCAGCGCAAACGCTACATCACTAGCCGACTGGAACCGCTGTGCCGGATTCTTCTCCAGGCAGTGCCGCACAATCCGCTCCAGCGGCGCTGCCACATTCCGCCCGGTCTCGGAAAGTTCCTCCGGCTCCTCCTTCAAGATCGCGCTCATCGTGTCGGCTGCGGTCTCTCCGCGGAATGCGCGCTTTCCCGAAAGCATCTCGTAAAGAATCGACCCAAAAGCAAAAATGTCGGAGCGATGATCCGTCGCTTTTCCGCGAACCTGTTCGGGGGCCATGTATCCTGCCGTCCCCAACACATGTCCCGGCTCGGTATTCACTTGCGCGGTCATCGACTCGCCGCCAGGGCCGGAAGCTTCCGGACGCGTCAACTTCGCCAATCCGAAGTCCAGAATTTTGACTCGCCCGTCGTCGGTCACGAAGATGTTCTCGGGCTTCAGATCGCGGTGGACGATGCCTTTGTCGTGCGCCGCCGCCAGCCCTCGCGCCGCCTGTAGCGCATAATCAATTGCCTTTCGCGCCGGCAGCGGCCCACTTCGCAGTTGCTCCCGCAACGTCGTTCCTTCGAGCAGTTCCGAGACAATATAAGGAGAACCGTTTTCTTCCCCGATGTCGTAAATGGAAAGGATGTTGGGATGATTCAGAGCGGCGGCCGCACGCGCTTCCTGCATGAAGCGCTGCAATCGATCAGCATCCGCCGAAAAGGATTTCGGCAGCACCTTGATGGCGACCGTCCGGTTCAGCCGCGCATCGCGTGCGCGATACACCTCGCCCATTCCGCCCGCGCCCACGAGCGATTCGATATCGTACGGTCCCAGCTTTGTTCCGGAAGGCAACGTCATCTGAGGCTGTGGATTATATAAGACCCGCCTAGCCGCAACCATCGCCGATAGCCCCGAACCGCACTTTGCAAAACGGGTGTAGAATGTGCCGGTTTTGGAAGTCAGAAGGATTTCGCCAGTCAAAAGGAGAACAGTGTCCATGAAAAGACTCACGGGTTATCTGTTGATGTCGTCTCTGCTGTTGGGCGGGCTGGGCACAATCGCGGCGCAGGAAGCGGCCACGCAGCCTCCTCCCAAAGTACTTTCCATCATCCGCGAATACACCAAACCGGGCAAAAGCGGCATGACGCACGAAAAAACCGAAAGCGCATTCGTGCAGGCCTTGCGCGGTGCGAAGTGGCCCACGCATTACTTGGCGGTCGATTCCCTTTCCGGACGCCCGCGTTCGCTGTTCCTCACCGCCTTCGAGTCGTTCGATGCTCTGGAAAAGGACATGCGGAACGTGGAGAAGAATGCCGCTCTCATGAGCGCTCTTGACCGGGCGGGCGTCAACGATGGCGACCTGCTCAGCGACACCGACTCCGCCGATTTGGTGTTTCGCGATGACATGAGCCTGCGCGCCGGGGTCGACATCCCGCATATGCGTTACTTCGAGATCTCCATGATCCACATTCGTCCCGGACACGACAAAGACTGGGAGGCGCTCGTGAAGATGTATATGAAAGCCTTCGAGAAAATCACCGATGTTCACTGGGCCACCTATCAAGCCGTATATGGACAGGCCGATGGGACCTACGTGATATTCAATCCCATGAAATCGGCGTCGGAGATCGATCGCGGGTTTGCGGTGGGTAAACAGTTTGAATCCGACATGGGTGAAGAAGGAATGAAGAAGCTGCACGAACTGGAAGCGGCCGCGATTGAATCAAGCCAGACGAACTTGTTCGCGTTCAATCCGCGCATGAGCTACGTTTCCGATGAGTGGATCAAAGCCGATCCGGATTTCTGGAAACCAAAACCGGCGCATGCAGCGGCGGCAAAGAAGGAAGAACCGGAACCGAAGAAGTAATTTAAGAGCCACACCCAAAAAATTGAGCCGCGGGGCGGGCCGGGTTTGCAAACTACCTTTGCAAATCAGGCCGGCCCGGCCGCGGCTCCTACTGGAGGCTCACCCCTCGGAGGCCGGTTAGCCTCCGGAAGTGTATTCAACTACGCGCATCAACTACGAAAGACAAAGACTCTCGAGCGCCGCTGGTTTGCGAATCAGCAGCGTGGCTCCATGCAACTCCACCACTCCCCGGCGCTTAAAGTCCCCTAGAATTCTGGTTACCGTCTCTCTCGACGATCCGATCAGTTGCGCGAGTTCTTCGTGGGTCAGCGCCATCTTCATCTTCACCACGCCATCATCTGCGCGAGCTTCGGACGACCACTGTTTGAGCAGCCGCGCCAGCTTTCCCGCCACCGAGTGGCACAAACCGATCGACCGGATCACTTCATACGCCGACTGGCAATCCCCGCTTAAATGCTGGGTCGCACGCAGGCAGGCGTCCCCGTGCGTCCGGAGAAGCCGCAGAAACTGTTCGCGCCCGATGTAGGCCAGCTGGCAGGGCTGAAGCGTCTCCGCCGTCAGCTCATACGGAGCTTCCGTCACCACCGATTGCAGTCCCAACACTTCGCCCGGCTGCGCGATCTTCACGATCAGCGTCTTGCCTTCGCTGTTGGTGGTCATGAGTTTCACCCGGCCTTGGCAGACGATATAGACGCCGCGCGGCGCTTGGCCTTCCATGAGCACGACCGCGCCTTCCGGATAAGAAGTCGTGTGCTTGATGCGGTTCAGTTCCGTCATCGTCTCATTCGAGAGACCGGCGAAGAAGCTGTGGTCGCCGAGGTTGAACTCACGCATATCGTCGACGATCGGCAACCCGTAAGGAGAATTCGCCTTCGCCTGCACGTCCGAAACAAACCTGAACCCAGTGCCCACTGGCCTGGTCATTGTCAAAGTCGCCGTCGCCATACGATTCTTCCTCTCTCTTTTCTTTTTCTTATCCGATTCCCTTTTCCGAACTGACTTCTTGTCTCTTCCTCTGAGCTAAGGGCAACCCATTGGCCAATCTTGTTGCCTTTTGGGAAACCCTCCCATGAATTCAGCGAATGTATTTAGTTTCAAGTACTTATCGAAGATAACCCCATGTCGCCGGGACTTCGTCGTCCATCCATAAGACTGCCGAAAAATGCCGAACTGCGTGTTTTGACACACGGCTGAGTGATCTCCATCACTAATTTGTGTGAGCGCCGCACGATTTTTTGTGATCTTCGCTCCCATGTGGCTCACTACTTTCGAGTTATCGTCGGCCACTCTGGCATCGTTCGTCCCCATGCGATACGCGGCTGTGCGCTCGCTCGATGATCGGCACCAGCCCTTCCGGCAGTTCGCTCTTCATCACGTATTCGTCCACCAACCACAGGATCCGCTCCGGGATCTCGGAATACGCTGAAAGCAGGACGATCGGCAGGTTTGGAAACCGTTGCTTGATGTGGAGAGCTATGGCTTCCGCGTCCATGCCTTCCTGTTTGTATTCCAGTAGAACGGCAGCCACTGTCGCTTGCTCCAACATCCTTAGCGCGGTCTGGCCGCTCGAGGCTATCTCGACGCAATAACCATGAGACTCCAGAGTCGCCTTGCGAAGCTCCAGGACTTGCGGAAAATCGTCGATGCACAACACAAGGGGGGAATCCATGGCCACATCTCCTCTGGATTGTTACAAACTGGCTTGTGCTCGACGTGGAGCAGCCTAAATGCAACGCACCCCATCGCGACTGGATGGGCTATTTGACTGAAAATCCCCGCTTCCAAACTCACCACCCACGGCCACACAATTTACCCGGCCAGCCAGCTTTTGTCTGTTCACAATTGATCACTTCCGTAAGGTCGCCCACGGGAGTGAAGGTTAATCGACCACCGACTGAACCGCTAACACGCCAGAAGGTAGTGCGCTCGTTTTGGTCCACTTTGAAATGTAATCGGCTCGGTGGGATCAGAGGGAAACGAAACCAGGAAACGTTCGGCCAAGAAGGAACGCCAAAAGGCCACGTCTATCCGATAATTGTCCTTACATTGATGACTGGCTAAGCTCATATCATGGGAAAGGTAGAATTTAGGTCGTTCCTGCTCATTTTGGCCCTTTTCCTATTTTGGGATGCCACACTCGTGGCATCCGGCCCCGCGGTGCCCGACGATGCCAGGGCTCTCCTGCATAAAGCCGCAGCGCACTACAAGTTGGTGGGCCGCCAGAAGGCTCTGTCGGACTTCACTTCGAGAAGGGAACCATTCGCCGATCATAATCTCTACGTTCTTTGCATCGACGCTAACAGAGTCATGGTCGCAAACGGCGGATTCCCTGAGGCGGTCGGTACTCCAGCCGACACGGTCGTCGACACAAGTGGCAAGGGAGTTGGCAAGGCGGCCTGGGATGCTGTTTCCGAAAAAGGCGAAGGCGTTGTGCATTATCGCTGGGTCAATCCCGCAACACACAATCTGGAGTGGAAAACCACGATCTTCGCCAAGGTAGGTGGCGATGTCTGCGGCGTCGGTGCCTACGAAAGCAAGTAGTTGGAAGCAGCCCGTCTCTGGTCCGACCGCTTCGATTAGAGCCACCTCCAGAGGACCAAGCCGGTTACGTTGGGCATTGTCCAAAGTCTTAACGACTAGCTAACATAATAGAAATGCATAGGAAAACTCTGTCTTCCGTCACGCTCGTTTTGGCGCTCTCCTCATCTTGGGGCACAAGGTTGGCAGCAGAGTCCGGTGCCACGCCCGCAGAAGCCAAGGCTCTTCTGGAAAAAGCAAGCGCCTATTACAAGTCAGTGGGACGCAAACAGGCATTCGCCGATTTCACAGCCAAAAGGCGGATGTTTAGTGACCGCGATCTCTATGTCTTCTGCATTGACACCAACAGGATGATGGTCGCAAACGGAGGATTTCCCGGAATTGTCGGCACATCGGCGGATACCATCATCGATGTAAACGGCAAGGGACTCGGCAAGGCCGCATGGGAAGCCGTCTCGGACAAGGGCGAAGGTGGTTCGCTATCGTTGGGTTGATCCCATTACGCATAATCTGGAATCAAAGACCACATTTCTTGCCAAGACCGGCGACGACGTCTGCGGAGTCGGCGCTTACGATCATAGGTAGGCCGGTGGCCGCAATCCGCAAAGTTGCCGGGCCAATCGCTAACAACTGAGTTTGCGAAAAATTGTCGTTCCGACCCTGAGCGTAGCCAAAGGGGAGGAATCTGCTCTTGGTCCTAAACAACTGAGCGTGGCGGCATCGCAGTTTAGCCGGCGGCTAATAGCTAGTCGCTCGCAATTTCCAGCCTAACTCACCTTTTCCACACAATGTCTTCGTTGTTTCTGCGCTCGATCAGCGCATCCACTTTGCCGTTCTGGCCGCGGCGGAAAAGCGTGCGGCCCTCCACACCCTTGCGAAAGAAAATTGGGCCAGCCTCCGGAAGCAGTTCGCTCTTTGGGCCATCGCCACGCTGACGCAATAACTGCGTTCCTTCGCGTGAAACCGCCATTGTCCTTCCCGGAGCCAGTTCATACGATCCGACATAATCATTCAAGGTCCTGGGGTCCGCCTCTCCTGGCGCGGGATCCTCGTAATATCGGAAGATCTGGCCCGCCACGATTTGCCACTCGTCTTTCCGCTGTAACCAGGTATCCGTAGCGTGATAGCGCGCCTTCATGTTCTGGCCGAACACACTCTCGATCTCATCGAGATCGTAGCTAAGAATGGCCACATGGCCTTCGATACGACTCTTGGGGTTCGTCAGCCTGATCCTGCCCCAATACCCTTGGGGCAACGGTGTGATGCTGGCCACTAGAGCCTCCTTGTTCATGTTGCTGCCCCGTTCATCGAAGTACATGCAGTCGGCGGCGACGTACTTCTTCCACGGACCCTGGTCTCCTCCGGCGACCGAATCAAACATTGCCTGCGTCCGTCGGAGCAGTTCTTCCTGCACCACGCTGCTGCGTGATCTGCACCCTGAAACACCCAGCAAACATAGACTGAGCAATGACATAGCAAGCTTGCGTCTCATTTTCGTTGTTCCTCCAAAATCCTCTCCAAGCCAAGAAATCACCCACGACTTGACAACTCCCCACTCACATCTCTACAATTAGCACTCATAGGGCATAAGTGCTAACAACTAGGCAGTACAAGGCACTCAGGCATTCCAAACCCAACCAACATTTCATCTGGGGCTAAGGCCTCGAAAGGAGCATAAGACATGTCAACCAAGTTTACCCCCCTGCATGACCGCATTCTCGTCCGTCGTGTAGAGGAAGAAGGCACCACTCGTGGCGGAATCATCATTCCGGACAGCGCAAAAGACAAGCCGCAGGAGGGCGAAGTCATCTCTGCCGGCAAAGGCAAGATCAGCGAAGAAGGCAAGGTTCGTCCGCTCGACGTAAAAGAGGGCGACCGCATCCTCTTCGGTAAGTACTCCGGCACCGAAATCAAGCTCGACGGCGAAGACTTCATCATCATGCGTGAGGAAGAAGTTCTCGGGATCATCACCGGCGCCGCCAAGAAAGAAACAGCCGGCTCAAGGAAGTAGTTGAACCCTTATCATCCTGAGCTCGAGCAAAGCGAGTGGGCGAAGGATCTCAGTCTGATCGAATTCATCCTCAGGCTAAGGAACAGGGTTGCCCGCGGCTCGAAGCTCGTAGCTCGCGGCCTTTCAGATTCGCAGGCACCGCCTGCACCAAAACAAATTCAGAGGAGCATTCAATATGGCAAAACAAATTGTTCACGGAGAAGAGTCCCGCCAGGCCATTCTCCGCGGCGTCAACATTCTCGCTGACGCTGTGAAAGTCACTCTTGGCCCCCGGGGCCGCAACGTTGTTATCGAAAAGAAATTCGGTTCGCCGACCATCACCAAGGACGGCGTCACCGTCGCGAAAGAAATCGACCTGAAAGACGCGCAGGAGAATATGGGTGCTCAGATGGTCCGCGAAGTTGCTTCGAAGACCTCCGACATCGCCGGCGATGGCACCACCACCGCCACGGTTCTGGCTCAGGCCATCTTCCGTGAAGGCGTAAAGACCGTTGCGGCGGGCGCCAATCCAATGGCCCTGAAGCGAGGCATCGAGAAGGCCGTCGTCGCCATTTGCGGCAGCCTCGACAAAGAAGGCAACCGCAAGCCCGGCGAACTGGACAAGTTCTCCAAGCAGATCCAGGGCGACCACATCGCGCAGGTCGGCACCATCTCCGCCAACAACGATGAAACGATTGGCAAGATCATTGCCGAAGCAATGAAGAAGGTCGGCAAGGACGGCGTCATCACGGTTGAAGAAGCGAAGACGCTCGAAACTCAGCTCGACGTAGTCGAAGGTATGCAGTTTGACCGCGGCTACCTCTCACCTTATTTCGTCACCGATCCCGAGCGCATGGAAGCCATTCTCGAGAACGCGTACATCCTGATCCACGAAAAGAAAATCAGCAACATGAAAGACCTGCTCCCGCTGCTTGAGCAGATCGCGAAGAGCGGCAAGCCGCTCATCATCATCGCTGAGGACGTGGAAGGCGAAGCGCTCGCCACACTCGTGGTCAACAAGCTGCGTGGCACGCTGCACGTTGCGGCCGTGAAGGCTCCCGGATTCGGCGACCGCCGCAAGGCGATGTTGCAGGATATCGCGATCATCACCGGCGGCAAGGCCATCACCGAAGATCTCGGCATCAAGCTCGAGAACGTTCAGGTGAGCGACCTCGGCCAGGCCAAGAAGATCACCATCGACAAGGACAACACGACCATTGTCGAAGGCAAAGGCAAGCACAGCGAGATCGAAGGCCGCGTGAAAGAAATTCGTGGCCAGATCGACAAGACCACCAGCGACTACGACCGCGAGAAGTTGCAGGAGCGGTTGGCGAAGCTGGTCGGTGGCGTGGCCGTCATTAAAGTCGGCGCCGCAACCGAAACCGAAATGAAGGAAAAGAAAGCCCGCGTGGAAGACGCGATGCATGCGACGCGCGCGGCCGTGGAAGAAGGCGTTGTCCCCGGCGGCGGCGTGGCGCTTGCGCGTTGCGTTCCCGCTCTCGACAAGTTGAAGCTGGAGGGTGACGAGCAGATCGGTGTCAACATCGTGAAGCGCGCCATCACCGAGCCTCTGCGCCAGATCGTCGAGAACGCCGGCGAAGAAGGTGCGGTTGTCCTCGGCAAGATCAACGACTCGAAAGACGCGAACTTCGGCTACAACGCCCAGACCGGCGAGTACGAAGATCTCGTCAAGGCAGGCGTGCTCGATCCGACCAAGGTTGTGCGCACCGCGCTCACCAACGCCGGCTCCATCGCCAGCCTGATGCTGACCACCGAAGCCCTGGTTTCGGAGATTCCGGAAAAGAAGGAAGCTCCCATGGGCGGCGGCGGCCACGGCGGCGGCATGGAAGGCATGTACTAAGAAGGCGTGTACTAAATAACACCGAGGGTACCCCACCCTAGCGCTTTCTGTGCGCTAGGGTGGGATTCCCCCGCAGCCGCGAGCAACACCTAATAGGGAGGTGTGACGACCTATGGAAGGTTTTTGGACCGTGCAGTTTTCAGGCGTGCAGGGTTGGGGCGCTGGTGTCCTAACTCTGATCGGTGGACAAGTATTCGGTGGCGATACAAGCTTTCTCTACACTGGCACGTACAGTGCGATGGGAACCTCAATGACGGGCCGCGTGCACGTTAAGCGGCACGCTGTAGGCCTCCCGAACGTTATGGGCCGCGACGAGTTCGATTTGGAGCTAAACGGAACTCTCAAAGGAAACATCGTCACCCTCGCAGCGAAGATACCCGGCACCTCACTGCAATTGAGCGGAACACTTACGAAGCAGGGCGATCTTCCAGCCAAGACTGGCTAGGCACATATGAACAAAACACGGTAGCAGTCCGTCGTACGGCGGTACAGCGTGCCGATCGTACCTAGGTATAGCCCAGGTATAGCCCTCGCGCGGTTGCTGAGCGACGTGAAACTACGCGATAATTGATTTGTTGGCGTTGATAGCTTCCGACCGCCGCGCCAAAATAACACGCTTTCTCCCCCGAAGGTGGAAATTTCGTGGCTCCAATCCTCCTCGACTCATCGGGGCATTATCAGCACAGTTCCATCGTGCTACAGACCCGTGCTGGCAACCCTATCGACAATCTTCAAGCCTGGGAGTTCTCGCGATTTGAATGGAACATCCTAGGCGAGGAGTTGACGCGATTCAAGAACGCGGAAAAGGTCAGCGAGGCATGCCCCGTCTATAACTGCCATGGCCTTACGTTCGGCAGTCGCCGCGCTCATGTGACCGCGTCCGTCTATCCGATTTTGGATGATGATGGATTCGACCCTTTGCTGTCCGAAGATGCTCGCGCGGGCGACATCATTGTTTACTGCGACGCACGAGGAGAGGTCATACATTCAGGACTTGTCATCGGAAAGAAACCGCTCCTAGTCGCGGGCACTGAGATGCACATCCCGATCGTCTGGAGCAAGTGGGGAAAGGGTTACGAGATGGTCCATGCAGTCACGGAATGCCCATATTTAGAAGATGAAGGAAATTATCCGAGGTACTACAGGTTAAAGCGATGGGTTCCAGCGTCGTCCCGGCCTGCGCAGCAGGCGACCATAATCCTATAGTCACCGCGTCGGCAAAAGAAGCGGTGCTCGTAGCCAACACTCCGTCGTTCTTGCTCGATCGACTGCGGAAGGATACCGCCGTTCGATTTGTGCTTGATAAAATGAAGCCTTCCGAGATCGTTACCGCATTGCAAGAGGGACTTGCAAGCCCGCCGAGGGACGCGGTCGCGCTTGTTCCGCTCTATGTTTACCTCGCATCTCTTTCAAGCACCGACCCAAGTGATCGAGAAACTTGGAACAAGGTTCGAGCTCTTGATCTGTCACACCTAGAGTGGGGCGAGGCAATCCGCAATATCATTCTTGCGAGCGCGGTTCCAACAACGACATTAGATTTCACACTTGCCTCTCCGCCGAAGCCATGAAAATCCAATTCGCCCTGTGTGCTCAGATGGTGACTGTAGATCGCACTTCGAATCGCCTAAGCATCATCAACGTAATAGATCTTCTCCCGGCTTCTAGCTTCCCGCACGTTATTCCCGGGATGACGTTTGTTTGCGTGATTGAGAGCGAAGAGGGCGAGGGTCCCGTCAAGGGATTCTTTCAAATCATCTCCAACGATGTTCTGGTAGGTGCGTCAGAAATTGCCATCAACTTCACTGAAAACCGCATAGCTCGAATCGTCTTAAACTTCCAGGGGATACCGGTGCCCAAGCCGGGACCTCTGAAGTTCCGTCTAACACTTCCCAACGGGACGGTAGCTGAAACGAGCTTTCAGGCTATAAGCGTTGCTCCCAAGGAAGCTATCCAAGTCACGGCTCCGACGCTACAATCTTAGCCGGGGACCGACCAGTGTGCGGTTTTCGGATTCCACAACTGCCGACGCTTTTGGGTGGCGCAGTGCTTCCAGCGCTGCGTTTACACGCCCCAACTCCCGACGGCTTTAGCCGCTGAGGGACGGCACTTCAACTCCACCACAGTCTTCTCAGACTATTCCACCTGCCTCAGTGGCTAAAGCCCCTTCTCAAGAGTAGCCACCAACCGCAGTGCTCAAGCACTGCGCCACCCCAAATCAAAACCATCCAGGCCCCAACAGAAATGTCAGCCTTAGCGCTTTTGGGTGGCGCAGCGCCTTCAGCGCTGCGTTTACACCGCCACCACTCCCGACGGCTTTAGCCGCTGAGGGACGGCATCCAACACCATCCGAGCCTTCGGAGCAACAGCCAACCCCTTCTTTACAGGATTCAGGTGAATGTACTGCTGGAAAGCACAATACTCCTCCCAATCCCTCACCCGCCGGTCATGGAAACTCTTCTCCCAAATCTCCCCGCCAAACCCCAGCTCTCTCTTAGCCCGAAAAGAAAACCCGCCTTTGATCAGCTGCAGTGCCCGCTCCAAAGTCAATGTAGGAGTAATCAGCAAATGAAAATGGTCCGGCATGATCACAAACTCATGCAGCAGATATTTCTGTTGTGACCGGTAATGAAGGAGAACATCCGGAATAGGCGAGCCATTCTGTCCGCCTGAAACAAGCCATGCTTCTGAAAAGCAGCAGCGGTGATGAAGTAAGTGCCGAACCCAGTATTCCCGCGATGTGGCGCAGCCATGGCAGACCTCAGCGGCTAAAGCCGCACCAATAAGCCGACCTTATCGCAGCGCTGAAGCGCTGCGCCACCCAAAACCGGCCCCACCCCCACTCATCCCTTCCCATTCTGGAACTCACAATTCATTCCATCCTCACTTATTTCTTGACTTATGCCTGCAAGCTCCCACCTAATAGAAGTACCCGCCCAACTTACAAACACCGCCGCGGCCCCTCCAGCCATCAGCCCGAGGTGTTGCCAAAATGGAACGCCAGAGAATGTGGGGAATGCGATCTTAAGAACACTAACTTCCAAAGAATCAAGACTTTACTTATAACTAATTTATTTTTCAATACTTTACCTCTACGTCCATGATTCCATTAGACCGGAAGGGGGGAGGGGGGTGGGGTTACTGAGAAGCGATCAAAGGAGAAACCAATGCCAACCGACGAAGCACCCAAATGTCAGCACATCAAAACCAACGGAACCCAATGCGGATCGCCCGCTTTAAAGGACAACCAGTTCTGCTACTACCATCAGCACTGCCGCCCGGCAACTTTCAACTATCGCGGCATGTACCACGATTATTCCGCTTCGGAAATTCATCTGCCTGTTTTCGAGGACGTGCACGCCATCCAGTTCGCTCTTCGCCAGGTAACCGAACTCATCATGCGCCATAAAATCGAGTCCAAGGAAGCCGGCCTGATTCTCTACGCCCTGCAGATCGCATCGTCCAATCTCAAGCGCCTGAAACTCGACGAGCCCCAACCCGAGCAAGTCGTCACCGACGCCGCAGTCGAGCACGCCGTGGAAACTCCCGAGGAAGCCGCGAGCTTTGATAAACTCCAGGCCGAAGAGATAACAGAATCCACGGCTGCGCCGACGACGCCGAGCCGCCGTTTCTCGTCAAGCTCCATCCCGCTAGTGGCCCACTCAATCCAATAAAAGGCTTGAGGCGTGCACCCGGCCGGGAAGGAATGCGTGGAGGTAGGACGCACTCTCGTCCTTATGGGTTAATCACCGGATTGCAATCCGCTTCACTCTGTTGCCTCGCGGAAAAGCCGTGTAGACTTACCCGCAGTTGACAGAGCCTTGGCGAGGCTTTGCACTCACCGGTAGTCAAATAAGGATCAAGCTCCAGACGCGGGTTCTCGGGACCACTTTGAAAACGGTCCGGCGGCATCACCCAGTATTTACTGAACGGCAAACTCGTCGTTGATTAGGAAGAATCATGATTCGAAGTTTAGTTGGAACCATGCTCGTGGGCGTTGCCGCGCTGAGCGGCGTGAGCGAGGCTAGCCACGCTCAGCCCCTGCCACTGAAAACCCGCCACGTGCGTGAAGCCGTTGTGAACGGGCGGGCGCCAATGCTCGACCGGCTGCCCGCGTCGCAAACACTGCGCTTCGATGTCGTTCTCGCGCTGCGGAATCCGGCTGAACTCGATAACTTCCTTGAAGAACTCTACGATTCCTCCAGTCCATCGTACCGCCACTTCGTCACGGTAAAAGAGTTCACGGAGAGATTTGGGCCGAGCCGGGAAGATTATGACGCGCTCGTACGATTCGCAGAAACGAACGGCCTGAAGGTGGTTGGCGGCTCGCGCGACGCGATGGATGTGCAAATGATGGGA